>JALSSC010000063.1 GCA_026984455.1 Chromatiaceae bacterium | reverse complement strand
TTTTCGACCCGATCCGCGTTACCCCCAGCGTAACCCTTTGATCCTTGGTTCGTGCTTGGGGTAAAAGAAATTTCACTCCCATCACACGATCCCTCGGATCAATCACTTACGTACAGCGCAAAAGGCTTGGCCCTTCTCCCCCTTGATTTTCAACCTCTTAAGGAATCTCTTCCGAAAAAATGGGGAGACGCCGGAATCACACGGTATGGAACATCCTAATTTGCCCTCCTCCCGGCCTACAGGCCGCACGGGGAGCCAATGCGACAAAGTCGAATGGGCCGGCTTCGGTGCGGCATTCATCGCGGCCGAAGCCGTTCCCACGAACGGCGGGACATTCGCGCGCCTGCGCATCTCCTCCAGGTCCTGCATGACCCGGCCGGGATGAAGACCCGCGTGGGACTGGCCCTGCTTTCGCGGTACCATTGACCACCGACAGCCGTTGCCCGAAGGACCTCCATGCCGCTACACCCGCGTCACCCGATACCTGCGCCCTGGGGCGTCATGACGAGTCTTCGCCAGAGACCCCATCGCACCGGAACACGCCGCGTCACCCTGGAGCGTGCGCCACGTCCCCGCAGGCCCGTGATCCGGGCGGCGGCGGGGACCCTCGGGTTCGGGCTCCTGGCCCTGCTCTGGCTCGCTGCGGCGCGCGCCGAACTGAATATCGAGATCACCCAGGGCGAAGTGGGCGCCGCGCCCATTGCGGTGGTGCCCTTCGCCTGGCATGGGCAGGGGCGGCCGCCGCTGGACCCGGCCGCAGTGATCGCCGCGGACCTCGCCCGTTCCGGGCGCTTCCACCCCCTGCCGGTGACGGAGATGCTGGACCAGCCGCACACGGCCTCGCAGGTGGATTTCCGCGCCTGGAAGGCCCTCGGCCAGGACGCCCTGGTGGTGGGCTCGGTGCGCCCCAAGGCCGGCGGCCTGTTCGAGATCCGTTACCAGTTGTTCGATGTGCTCAAGGGCGCCCTGCTCACCGGTGAGCGCTTCACCAGCGGGCCGCAACGGCTGCGCCTGACCGCCCACCACATCGCGGACCGGGTGTTCGAGCGCCTCACCGGGATCCCCGGGGCCTTCACCACCCGCATCGCCTATATCGGCGAGCGCCGCGACGCCCGCGGCCGCCATCTGCGTCTCTATGTGGCCGATGCGGACGGCCACGGGCGCAGGGCCATCGTCCGCTCGGACCGGCCGTTGCTGTCCCCGGCCTGGTCCCCCGACGGCCGCCGCATCGCCTACGTCTCCTTCGAGGACAGCGGCTCCAGCGTCTATGTCCAATGGATCGCCGACGGCCGCCGCCGTCAGGTGGCCGCCTGGCCCGGCATCAACAGCGCCCCGGCGTGGTCGCCGGACGGCCGCCGCCTGGCCCTCAGCCTGTCCAAGGACGGCAATCCCGAGATCTACATCCTCGACCTGGCCAGCCGCCGCCTGACCCGCCTCACCCACAATTTCGCCATCGACACCGAGCCCACCTGGTCCCCCGACGGACGCACCATCGTGTTCACCTCCAGCCGCGGCGGCGGCGCCCAGTTGTACCGCATACCGGTGAGCGGCGGCGAACCCCGACGGCTGACCTTCGAGAACGATTACAACGCCGCCCCCGAGTATTCTCCGGACGGGCGCTTCCTCACCCTGGTGACCCGGGAACGCGGTCACTACCGGATCGCCCTGCTGGAACCCGCGACGGGCCTGTTTCAGGTGCTCACCCGGGGCGAACTGGACGAGTCCCCCCATTTCGCCCCCAACGGCGCCATGATAATTTATGCCACCCGCAGCGCGGGCCGGGGGGTGCTCGCCACGGTCTCCACGGACGGCCGCTTCAGCCAGAAGCTGGTCGCCGACGAGGGTGACGTACGCGAACCCGCCTGGGGCCCCGCGCCCCGGATCCCCAGCCCATCGGAGCCCACGCCATGAGAAACCGTCTCCCCGTCTCCCTCGCCCTCCTGTGCGCACTCGGCCTCCTGGCCGGCTGTTCCACCACCGCCGACAAGGGCCAGGCCGCCCAGGGGGCCGAGGTGGTGGACCTGTCCAAAGGCAGCGGCGGCGGTCAAGGCGCCGGCGGGGGCGGCCAGGTCACCACCGCGGGGGTCGGCGAAGAGGGCGGCCAGTGGACGGGCAGCCCCCTGGAGGACCCGTCCAGCCCGCTGTCCAACCGCACCCTCTACTTCGACCTCGACCAGGCCGCCATCAAGCCCGACTACCAGGAGCTGCTGCGCGCCCATGCCGAATACCTGGCCGCCCATCCCGACCGGCACGTGACCCTGATAGGCCATACCGACGAACGCGGCAGCCGCGAATACAACCTCGCCCTGGGCGAACGCCGGGCCAAAGCGGTGGCCGAGTTCCTGCTCGCCGAGGGGGTCGCCGCCGACCAGATCCAGACCCAGTCCCAGGGCGAGGAGAGCCCCGCCGATCCCGGCCACGACGAGGCCGCCTGGGCACTCAACCGCCGGGTGGAGATCGTCTACCATTGAGAAACGTCCCCTCCCTCGCGGCGTCGGCCCTGTGGCTGGCCCTGGCCGTGCCGGCCGCGGCCGGCGCCTACGACTACGGCCACACGCGCGCGGACCTGGACCTGCTCACCCAGCGGGTGGACCGGCTCGAGCGTATCCTACGCAACCAGAGCCTGGCCTCCATGGTGTTGCGCATCCAACAACTGGAGGAAGAGGTCCAGCGCCTGCGCGGTGACCTGGAGACCCAGGGCCATGAACTCGAAGCCCTGCGCACCCGTCAACGGCGGCTCTACCTGGACCTGGACCGGCGCCTCGGCGGCGAGGCCCCACCCGCGAAGGACGGCGAGACGACCGCTGCGGCCGCGCCAAACGAGGCGCCCGCCACCTCCGCTCCGCCCAAACCCGCCGGACGCAGGCTCAGGGCCCTCTACGAGCGGGCCTTGAAACGCCTGAAGCAGGGCGACTATGAACCGGCCACGGCTGATTTCGAGGCCATCCTGGCGCACCATCCGGATAGCGACCTGGCCGACAACGCCCAATACTGGCTGGCCGAGGCGGCCTATGTGCAACGCGACTTCGCCACCGCCGAGGCCGGTTTCCGCAACCTGCTGCAACGCTACCCCACCAGCCCGAAGGTGCCGGGCGCCTTGCTCAAGCTGGGCTACATCCAGTACGAACGTCGCACCTGGCGCCAGGCGCGCAAGACCCTGGAGCGTCTGCTGAAGGCCTACCCCCAGAGCACCGAGGCCCATCTCGCCCGGCAACGCCTGGAGCGGATGCGCCGCGAACACCACTAGCCGGGAGATGTCCGCGAGCCCATGCCCCGCCTGCGCGTGACCGAGATCTTCCGCTCCCTCCAGGGCGAGGGCCTGGACGCGGGTGTCCCCACCCTGTTCGTGCGCCTCAGCGGCTGCCCGTTGCGCTGTACCTGGTGCGACACCGCCTATGCCTTCAAGGGTGGCGCCTGGATGGACCTGGACAGCGTCCTCCAGCGGGCCAGGGCCGCGGCCACCCGCCACGTCTGCGTGACCGGCGGCGAACCCCTCGCCCAGTCCGCCTGCCCGCCACTGCTCAGCGCCCTGTGCGACGCCGGTCACGCGGTCTCCCTGGAGACCTCGGGGGCCCTCGACCTGTCCCCGGTGGACCCGCGGGTCACCCGGGTCATGGACCTCAAGGCCCCGGCCTCGGGCGAGTCCGGGCGCAACCGCTACGCGAACCTGGACCTGCTGCGCGAGCGCGATCAGGTGAAGATCGTGATCGCCGGGCGGGAGGACTACCTCTGGGCCCGGGAGCGGGTGCGCGTGCATGCCCTGAGCGGCCGCTGCCACGTCCTGTTCTCACCCGCCGCCGGCCTCCAGGATCCGTCCGAACTGGCCGCCTGGATCCTCGCCGACGGCCTGGAGGTACGCCTCCAGTTGCAGTTGCACAAGCTCCTCTGGGGCGACCGACCGGGAGTCTGACCCATGCCCCCCACCGCCCATGCCGTGGTCCTCCTCTCCGGGGGCCTCGACTCCGCCACCGCCCTCGCCCTGGCGCGGGAACAGGGATTCGCCTGCCACGCCCTGAGCCTCGACTACGGCCAGCGCCACGACGCCGAGCTGAGCGCCGCCCGACGCCTGGCCGCCCACCTGGGGGCGGTGGAACACAAGGTGGTGCACGTGGGCCTGGACGCCTTCGGGGGCTCGGCCCTCACCGACGCCCATATCGCCGTGCCCGAGGCCCAGGGCGCGGGCATCCCCGTCACCTACGTGCCCGCGCGCAATACCATCCTCCTCGCCCTGGCCCTGGGCTGGGCCGAGGTCCTGGGCGCCCGCGACCTGTTCATCGGGGTCAACGCGGTGGACTACTCGGGCTACCCCGACTGCCGTCCGGCCTTCATCCAGGCCTTCCAGGACCTCGCCCGGGTGGCCACCAAGGCCGGCGTGGAGGGGGCCGGGTTCCAGATCCACGCCCCCCTGCTGCATATGTCCAAGGCCGAGATCGTCCGCGCCGGCCATCGCCTGGGCCTGGACTACGGCCTCACCGTCTCCTGCTACCAGGCCGACCCCGAGGGCCGCGCCTGTGGCCGTTGCGACGCCTGCCGCCTGCGTGCCCAGGGCTTCGCCGAGGCCGGTCTGCCCGACCCCACGCGCTACCGATGAGCGTCACCCCCGAGGCGATCCTCCACCAGGTCTTCGGTTACGCCGAATTCCGCGGCCATCAGGGCGAAGCGATACGCCACCTCGCCGGCGGCGGCGACGCCCTGGTGCTGATGCCCACCGGCGGCGGCAAGTCCCTGTGCTACCAGGTGCCGGCCCTGGTGCGTCCCGGCGTGGGCATCGTGGTGTCGCCGCTGATCGCCCTCATGCAGGATCAGGTGGACGCCCTCCGCCAGCTCGGCGTGCGCGCGGCCTTCCTCAACTCCAGCCTCGACCGGACGGCCGCCGCCGAGGTGGAGGAGGCCCTGCTCCACGGTGGCCTGGACTTGCTCTATGTGGCCCCGGAGCGCCTCTTCACCGAGCGATTCCTGGGGCTCCTGGACCAAGCGCCGCTGGCCCTGTTCGCCATCGACGAGGCCCATTGCGTCTCCCAGTGGGGCCACGATTTTCGTCCTGAGTACATCCAACTGGGGATGCTTGGCGAGCGCTACCCGGGCATCCCCCGCATCGCCCTCACCGCCACCGCCGACCCGCCCACCCGCAACGAGATCCTGGAGCGCCTGGGGCTGGGTGCGGCCCGGGTCTTCGTCTCCAGCTTCGACCGCCCCAACATCCGCTACCGGGTGGTGGAGAAGGCCAATCCGAAACGCCAGTTGCTCGACTTCCTGCGCCGCGAACACCCCAACGACGCCGGCATCGTCTACTGCCTGTCGCGCAAACGGGTGGAAGAGACCGCCGCCTTCCTCCAGGATCAAGGCTTCGCCGCCCTGCCCTACCACGCCGGCCTCGATGCCGCCACCCGCCGCCGCCACCAGGAACGCTTCCTGCGCGAGGAGGGTGTCGTCATGGTGGCCACCATCGCCTTCGGCATGGGCATCGACAAGCCCGACGTGCGCTTCGTCGCCCATCTGGACCTGCCCAAGAGCCTGGAGGGCTATTATCAGGAGACCGGCCGCGCCGGCCGCGACGGCGAACCGGCCGATGCCTGGATGGCCTACGGCATGGCCGACGTCACCCTGTTACAGCGGATCATCGAAGACTCCGAGGCGGACGAGGCCTTCAAACGCATCTCCCGGCACAAACTCGGGTCCATGCTCGGCTATTGCGAGACCACCCGCTGCCGCCGCCAGGTCCTGCTGCAACACTTCGGCGAGACCCTGACGCAACCCTGCGGCAACTGCGACACCTGCCTCGATCCCGTGGACACCTGGGACGGCACCGTCGCCGCCCAGAAGGCCCTGTCCTGCGTCTACCGCACCGGCCAGCGCTTCGGCGCCGCCTATGTCATCGATGTCCTCTTGGGCAAGGACAACCCGCGCATCCGCGACTTCGGCCACGACCGCCTGAGCACCCATGGCATCGGCCGCGAACTCGATGCCCGACAGTGGCGTTCGGTGTTCCGCCAACTCGTGGCCGCGGGCCTCCTGCGGGTGGACATCGAGGGTTACGGTGCCCTCCGCCTCACCCCCGAGGCGCGTCCAGTGCTGCGTGGCGAGACCCGCCTGCGCCTGCGCCGCGACCCCCAGGCGGGCCGCCGCGGGAGCACCGGGAAGAAGCGCGAACGCATCCGCTTCGGCGATCCCGCCGACGAGGCCCTCTGGCAGGCCCTGCGCAGGCTGCGCCTGGAACTGGCGCAAGAACAGGGGGTGCCGCCCTACACCATCTTCCAGGACCGCACCCTGGAGGAGATGGTGCTGGAACGGCCGCACGACCTGGAGGCCTTCGCCCGCATCGGCGGCGTGGGCCGGGCCAAGCTGGCGGCCTATGGCAGCGCCTTTCTCGACCTGTTGCAGCGTCACCGGCCGACCGACGGCCACCGCCCCCGGCCGGTGCAGGCAGACCTCTCCGAGACCGTGGAAGTCACCCTCGACCTCCTCGCCGAGGGCCACGACCTGGAGGCCATCGCCGCCCGCCGCGGCCTCAAGCCCACCACCATCTACACCCACATCGCCCAGGGCCTCGAGGCAGGGCGGATCGAGGCCCGTCAGGTCCCCGGTCTGGACGACGCCACCATCGACCGCGTCGGCGATGTCTTCGAGCACCTGGGAGAAGAGACGGGCTATGCCCTCAAACCGGTCTACGAGGCCCTCGACGGACGCTACGACTATGGCCTGTTGCGTTGTGTGCGCAGTCTGTTGGGACTGGGGGAAAGGGCCTGAGGCGCACCTGGAGCGTGCCCCTGGGGCCGCCAGGGCGCCATTCTTGTTTCAAGGATAGCGCAGTATCCGACCGTTCTGCCCCGTGATCTTGCGGGTCTGCTTCAACAAGGCCTCGGCGCGCTTGCGATCGGCCTCGGGACCCACCCGCACCCGGTGCCACAGACGATCCTTCACCTTCACGGCCTCCAGAAAGGCGGGGAGCCCCGCCTTGCGCAGGCGCTGCACCAGGGCCTCGGCATTCCTGCGATTGGCCAGGCTGGCCACCTGTACCACCCAGGCGGAAAGTCCGGTCAAGGGTTCGCCTGGGGCATCGTCCGCCCGGGCCGTCGGGGACAGGGGCGGGGCGACGAACGGCGCCGCGGGGTCATCGGGCAGGATCCGCGAGCCGAAGGCTCCGGCCGCATCCCGGGGGGGCTCGGGGATCAGGTCGCGTGCCAACTGCGGCAGGTCGTCGGGTTCCCGCAGCAGCCAGGGCAGAAAGATCACCCCCAGGGAAACCAATACCAGGGCCCCCACCAGGCGGCGCTTCGAAGTCTCGTTCAAGGTCGGCATCCTCGGATTGTATACCCGTCGTACACGGGATTTCAGTCACTGTGGCCGCCCCACGCGCCCCGTCTCCGCTTCATTCCTGGGGATGGGGCGTGGGCCGGGGATGTGCGCGCGGCTCCGGCGTCGGCGGCAGGAGCTGGATGTGGAAGTGATCGGCCAGGCGCATGAGCGCCGGCAGGGTGACGAAGGCAAAGGGCAACAGGGCCAGGACCCCCATGCCCATGAGGGCGAGCAGGCGGCGCAGTTCCGCGTTGGCCTGGGCCATCTCCACACGGCCGGCCTCACCCCGCAGGTAGGCGGCATAGGTGTGGGCCATGCGCTGCCCGGCCTGGCCCTCGCGGGCGATCACAACCCTCAGTTCCTGCAACTGGGCGCGCAGGTCCCGGGTCAGGCCTTCCGGGTCCAGGCCTTGGGCCTGGGCGAACCCGGACAGCCAGCGCCCCGGGGCCTCATCGATATGGCTGAGGGCGGGCACCCGGTCGTGCAGGTGCGGGGGACGGCGCAACCACCGGGTATGGCGGGCAAAACGGCGCATCCCCGGGGCCGCTCACTCCGGACGCATGTGCGGAAACAGGAGCACGTCGCGGATCGAAGGGGCGTCGGTCAACAACATCACCAGGCGGTCGATGCCGATCCCCTCCCCCGCCGTGGGCGGCAGGCCGTGTTCCAAGGCGCACACATAGTCGGCGTCGAAGTGCATGGCCTCCTCGTCGCCGGCCTCCTTCTCCGCCACCTGACGCCGGAAGCGCTCGGCCTGATCTTCGGGGTCGTTCAGCTCGGAGAAGCCGTTGGCGATCTCCCGGCCCCCGACGAAGAACTCGAAGCGGTCGGTGACGAAGGGGTCCTGGTCGTTGCGCCGCGCCAGGGGCGAGACCTCCGTGGGATAGGCGGTGATGAAGGTGGGATCGGCCAAGCGATGCTCCACCGTCTTCTCGAAGATCTCGATCTGGATCTTGCCCAGCCCCCAGGTGGGCTTCAGGGGGATCTCCAGACGCCCGGCCACCCGCCGGGCGCGTTCGAGGTCCTCCAGGTCGGCGGGCTCCAGACCGGGATTGAAGCGCAGGACGGCCTCCCTGACCGTCATGCGCGCGAACGGCCGGCCGAAGTCATAGGTCTCTCCCTGGTAGGTCACCAGGGCACTGCCCAGCACCTCCCGGGCGAGTCCGCGCAACATGTCCTCGGTGAGATTCATCAGGTCCCGGTAGTCGGCATAGGCCTGATAGAACTCCAACATGGTGAACTCGGGGTTGTGGCGGGTGGACAGACCCTCGTTGCGGAAGTTGCGGTTGATCTCGTAGACCTTTTCGAAGCCGCCCACCACCAGGCGTTTGAGATAGAGTTCCGGGGCGATACGCAGGAACAGATCCAGGTCCAGGGCATTGTGATGGGTGACGAAAGGGCGCGCCGCGGCGCCGCCCGGGATCACCTGCATCATGGGCGTCTCCACCTCGAGGAAGCCCCGGTCGTCCAGGTAGTCGCGGATATAGCGCACGATCCGGGTGCGGGTACGGAAGGTCTGGCGCGAGACCTCGTTCATGATGAGATCCAGATAGCGCTGGCGGTAACGCTGCTCCTGGTCGGTGAGGCCGTGAAACTTCTCGGGCAGGGGACGCAGGGACTTGACCAGCAGGCGGAGTTCCTCGCAGCGCACCGACAGTTCCCCGGTGCGGGTCTTGAACAGGGTCCCCTCCACTCCCAGGATGTCGCCCAGGTCCCAATCCTTCTTGAAGGCGGCATAGACCCCCTCGGGGAGGGCGTCGCGCTGGACGAAGAGCTGGATGCGGCCACTCATGTCCTGGAGGTGGGCGAAGCTGGCCTTGCCCATCACCCGCCGGGCCATCAGGCGTCCGGCCAGACGCACGTGCACGCCCCCGGCCTCCAGTTCCTCGCCGCTCAGGGCGTCGTAGCGGGCATGGAGATCGGCGGCCAGGGCATCGCGCCGGAAGTCGTTGGGGAAGGCGTTTCCCTGGGCGCGCAGCCGCGCCAGCTTCTCACGGCGCTGGGCGATGAGCTTGTTCTCGTCCGGGACCGCCGCAGACGATGCCTCTCGCCCATCGGGCCCGCGATCTCTGCTTGCGGAAGTGGCGGGTTGACTCATGGGTAGTACCTCTGATCGAGCGGTCTCAAAGACCGGATTTCAGGCTGGCCTCGATGAAGGGATCCAGATGGCCGTCCAGCACGGCCTGGGTGTTGCCCGTCTCCACTCCGGTACGCAGGTCCTTGATGCGCGCCTGGTCCAGCACGTAGGAACGGATCTGACTGCCCCAGCCGATATCGGACTTGGTGTCCTCCACCGCCTGCTGGGCCTCGCGGCGCTTCTGCATCTCCAGCTCGTAGAGCTTGGCCCGCAACTGCTTCATGGCGTGGTCCTTGTTCTTGTGCTGGGAACGGTCGTTCTGGCACTGGACCACGACGCCGGTGGGCAGATGGGTGATGCGCACCGCCGACTCGGTGCGGTTGACGTGCTGGCCACCCGCGCCGGAGGCGCGGTAGACGTCGATGCGCAGGTCCGAGGGGTCCACCTCGATCTCGAAGGAATCGTCGATCTCGGGGGAGACGAAGACCGCGGCGAAGGAGGTGTGGCGGCGGTTGCCCGAATCGAAGGGCGATTTGCGCACCAGGCGGTGCACCCCGGTCTCGGTGCGCAGCCAGCCATAGGCGTAGGGGCCCTCGAAACGGATGGTGGCGCTCTTGATGCCCGCCACTTCCCCGGGGGTCACCTCCATGAGTTCGGTCTTGAAGGCGTGCTGCTCACCCCAGCGCAGATACATGCGCAGAAGCATCTCGGCCCAGTCCTGGGCCTCGGTGCCTCCGGAACCGGCCTGGATGTCCACGAAGGCGTTGTTGGCGTCCAGTTCACCGGAGAACATGCGCTGGAACTCCAGACGCTCCACCTGGGAGCGCAGGCCGTTCAGGTCCGCCACCACGGCCTCCAGGGTCTCCTCGTCCGCCTCCTCCACCGCCATGGTGAGCAGGTCCGCGGCCTCGTCGAGACCGGAGGAGATCCGTTCCAGGCCGTGGACCACGTCCTCCAGGGCGGCGCGTTCCCGGCCCAGGCCCTGGGCGCGCTGCGGGTCGTTCCAGACCTCGGGGTCCTCCAGCTCGCGCAGGACCTCGGTCAGGCGCTCCTGTTTGCCGGCATAGTCAAAGATACCCCCTGAGGGCCTCCACACGGCCCTTCAAGTCGAGGATCTGGTTCTGAATCGGATTGATGTCCTGCATGGAAAGACCTCTTCACTAACAGCCTGTCGAAGACGCGGTCTTTCGACGGGTTGTGTGCGGTAGATGGATGTGCCGGCCGCCCCGACGGCGGCACGCCGTCGAAGGCGATCCCTGGATGAAGTCGCCATGCCGAGGCCGCCTCACGCCAGGGTTCGGTGCCTGTGGGTACGGAAAGACCGCGGCACGGCTGCCCGCCTCCGGTCTCCAGAAACCAGAACGCCCGCGATGCCGCGGGCGTCGGATACGGGCAGAGCGGTAAACCCCGGAATGCTAGCGCCAGGGGCCCGGACTGTCCAGCTTCGGTGCGCCTTCAGCGGTTCACTCCAGCGGCGTAGCCCCAACCGGGATAGGCCCTGCGCGCCCGTTCCCAGGCCTTGCGCTGCTCTTCCTGCATCGCCTTGCGCATGGCCTCGTACTCGGCCATCAGGCGGGCGCGGCGTTCATAGACCGTCTCGGCGTGGGGCGGCGCCTGTTTGCCGCCGGCGGCCCGCGCCTGGGTCGTGGTCTTCGCCGCCTCGGTGCCGGCGGGCTCCGATGCCGTCCCCTCAGTCTCGCGGGTGGTGGACTCGGGCGGGGTCTGTGCGGAGGCTGGGGTCGGGGCCGGCCGCGCCTGGACGGCCTCAGGCTCCGCCACGGGCCGCGAAGACAGCGATGGGGCCGGCGCGGCTCCGCCCGTCACGGTCGGGGGTTCCGGTTCCGTGGCGGCCGCCGGCGGCGAGACGCTGTCACCCCCGGCCTCCGCCGAGGACGGATCCCGTGGCTGCGGCCCGGTGATCGGGGGCACGGTCGGGGAGGTTTGCCCGGACCCCGGTGCGGCAGCGGGGTTCTGTTTGGCCAGGCCCGGGGACGGCGGCGACGCGGGGACCTCGGCAGGCCCCGGCGGAGGTGGAGCCGCCACCGCGGGTGCCTCGCCGGCACGGGGGGCCGGCGCTTCCTCCCGCACCGTGGGGGCCGGGGTCTCCAGGGGCATCGACCCGGTTCCCCCGCTCTCCGCGGATGGCTCCGTCACGACCTCCGCACCGGCGTCCGCTCCTTCCTCGCCCTCCACCGCGGTCATCGCCGGCAGGGCCTCGGGGCCCGGGCCTGCCGTCCCCTCCACCGGCGCCGCGGTGGGCGCGGCCGGTTGGGACTCGGCCCCACCGGGACGCTCACTGATGGCCACCGAGCGGACGTAGAGAAAGCCCGCGACGATCACCAGGAGCCAGAGCAGCGCCTTGGGCCAAAAGCGATGCACCGGGGGCTCGGGTCGTGCCGGCGGGGACACGGGCGCTGCGGGTTCGGGCGGCGCCTCCACGGACGTGGCGGCAACCGGGGCGGAGGCGGTCTCCGGCCCCATCCCGGCCCCCGCAAGGGTCGAGGCAACGCCGCCCGCCGCCTCCGCGGGCCCGCTCTCCGTGGAAACCGGGGCCGCCGCGGCCTTCTTCACCACCTTCTTGGCGGCGACCTTTTTCTTGGCCGCCGCCTTCTTGGTCGTGGTCTTCTTCTTTGCAGCCTTCTTGGCCGTCGCCTTCTTCTTCGCGGTCTTCTTACGTGCGGGGCCCGACGTCTTCGGCACCCCTTCGTTACTCGCGTTCGGCTTGGTTTCCTCGTCGGCCATAATAGCGCCCCCTCAGCGTGTGACAGCGATTCTCAGCGAATCCCGATCACCCTCGCGCCCAGTCGCGGCGGAGGGTCCCGAGACATGAAGGATACCTCGAAAAGATCGGGACGGCTTGATTCAACGCAAGAAACCACGGCCTCGACTCGTTTCGCCGGATCTCCGGCCAAGGGAGAGGGCCAATACCCGCATCGTTGGCGTTGTCTCGACCGTTGTCTCGACGATGAGTATATTGACCGATCATCGCACCGGAGCAGCCCATGCCCCATCGCCGTCATCTCAAACGGGTGGTCCGTCAGGCCGGCTCCCTCTCCGTCTGGCGTACCCGCATCGCCTTCTGGATCGGTGCCGCCCTGGTGGGCCTCGCGGCCTCCGCCCTGGCCCTGGCCTCGTCCTGGGCGGACGCCCGCTTTCACCTCTGGGTGAAGGCCCTGCCCGGACTCCCCTTGATCCTCACCCCCCTGGGCCTGGTGGCCATCACCTGGGCCACCCGCCGGCTGTTCCCCGGCGGCGAGGGCAGCGGCATCCCCCAGGCCATCGCCGCCCTGCAACTGGCCGAACACGCGAACCGTCGGGCCGTGCTGTCCCTGCGCATCGCCGTGGGCAAGGGCATCGCCATCGTCCTGGGCCTGCTCTGCGGCGCCTCCATAGGACGCGAGGGGCCCACGGTGCATATCGCCGCGTCCATCATGTATTCCCTGCGCGGCTTGGCGAACTTTCCCATCCATCATGTCCGCAAGGGCCTCATTCTGGCCGGCGGCGCGGCGGGACTCGCCGCGGCCTTCAACACCCCCCTGGCGGGGGTGATGTTCGCTATCGAAGAGATGGCCCGCACCTACGAGGACCGCATCACCGGCAGCCTGATGATCGCGGTGATCCTGGCGGGCATGACGGCCCTGACCATCCAGGGGAACTACACCTATTTCGGCAGCTACGGGGTGGCGATGGAGCCCCTCCAGGCCCTGGGCGCGGTGCTCGCCTGCGGGGTCGTGGGAGGCCTCCTGGGGGGGCTCTTTTCGACCCTGTTGATCCGGGGCGGACGCCGCCTCAAGCCCTTCCGCAACAGTCATCCCTACCTCGTCGCCGGCGCCTGCGGCCTGGCGGTGGCCCTGATCGGCCTTGCCGCCGGCGGCGCCACCTGGGGCAGCGGTTACGAGGCCGCGCGCGGAGTATTGCAGGGCACCACAGAGGCCGCGCCCCTGTATGCCCCGATGAAGCTGCTGGCCACCCTGTTCTCCTATCTCAGCGGCATCCCCGGCGGGATCTTCGCCCCCAGCCTCTCGGTGGGGGCGGGCATCGGCTACAGCCTGAGCGCCCTGTTCCCCACCACCCCCATGGTGGCCATCGGCCTGCTGGGCATGGTGGGCTATTTCACCGGCGTGGTGCAGACCCCTGTCACCGCGGTGATCATCGTCATGGAGATGACCGACGACCAGCGCCTGCTGCTGCCCCTGATGGCCACCGCCCTGATGGCCGAGGCGGCCTCACGGATGGTCTGCCATCAGCCCATCTACCGGGCGCTGGCGCAGGACTTTCTGGTGGGGAATGCGAGCAGGCGGGGGAACAGCGGCCGGCCATCGGGGTAATGCCCTCGGCCGTGGCCCCCGCCGCACGGGGGCGGCACCGGCGCCACAAGCCTGACCCTGCCTGCAAACCGGCGTCCTGGTTTGCCCCCGGGGGCATCAATCAGTAGTATTTCCTGTTTATCTCCGTTACCTTCAGACTTCATTCCCTACTACGGTGGGGGGTGTCCCCAGACAGGAGTTCCCAATGGCGACCGAACGCACCCTTTCCATCATCAAACCAGACGCCGTGGCCAAGAACCTCATCGGCGAGATCTATCGCCGCTTCGAGCAGGGCGGCCTGCGCATCATCGCCGCCAAGATGCTGCATCTGAGTCCCGGGCAGGCCGGCCAATTCTACGCCGTACACAAGGAGCGCCCTTTCTACAAGGACTTGGTGGATTTCATGGTCTCCGGTCCGGTCATGGTCCAGGTCCTCGAAGGCGAGAACGCCATCGCCCGCAACCGGGAGATCATGGGCGCCACCAACCCCCAGGAGGCCGCCCCGGGCACCATCCGCGCCGACTTCGCCGAGACCGTGGACGAGAACGCCGTGCATGGCTCCGACGGGCCCGATACCGCCCGCGCCGAGATCGCCTTCTTCTTCTCCGATCTGGAGATCTGCCCGCGTACCCGTTGATGAGCGATGCCCGCATCAACCTGCTGGGGTTGACCCGCACGGCCATGGAGGTCTGGCTCCAGTCCCTGGGGCGCAAGCCCTTTCACGGCCGCCAAGTCCTGAAGTGGATCCACAAACACGGGGTCACCGATTTCGCGGCCATGACCGACCTGGCCAAGGCCTTGCGGGCCCGCCTCGCCGCAGAGGCGGAGGTGCGCCCGCCCGAGGTGTCGAGCCGGCAGATCTCGCGCGACGGCACCTCCAAGTGGCTGATGGACCTCGACTGCGGGCAGCGGGTGGAGACGGTGCTCATCCCCGACGACGGGCGCACCACCCTGTGCGTCTCCTCCCAGGTGGGCTGCGCCCTGGATTGCCGCTTCTGCGCCACCGCCCGCCAGGGCTTCAACCGCAACCTGAGCGCGGCCGAGATCGTCGGCCAGGTGTGGATCGCCAGGCGTCACCTGGGGGAGCGGCCCCTCACCAACGTCGTCCTCATGGGCATGGGCGAGCCCCTGGCCAACCTCGACAATGTCCTCACGGCCCTGGACATCATCCAGGACGACCTCGCCTACGGTCTGTCCAAGTTCCGCGTCACGGTGAGCACCTCGGGCATCGTCCCGGCCCTCTACCGCCTGCGCGAACACAGCGACGTGAGCCTGGCGGTCTCCCTGCACGCCCCGGACGACGCCCTGCGCGACCAACTGGTGCCCATCAACCGCAAGTACCCGATCCAGGAGTTGTTACGGGCCTGCCGCGACTTCATCGCCGGCGACCGGCGGCGCAAGGTCACCTTCGAATACGTGATGCTGGACGGGGTCAACGACAGCGAGGCCCAGGCCCGTCGCCTGGCGCGCCTGTTGCGGACCCTGCCCTCGAAGGTCAACCTGATCCCTTTCAACCCCTTCCCCGGGGCGCCGTACCGCTGCACGCCCCAGGCCCGCATCGACCGTTTCCGCGAGATCCTCCTGGGCGCCGGCATCCTGGCGGTGACGCGCAAGACCCGCGGCGACGACATCGACGCCGCCTGCGGGCAACTGGTGGGCCGGGTGCAGGACCGCAGCCGGCGCCGCATCGCTGTCCCATCCCTGACCGCCGCCCCATGAACCGCGCCTGGATCCGCTGCCTCGGGGGACTGCTCGTCCTCCTGGGCCTCGCCGCCTGTCAGACCCTGCCGAACAGTCCAGAGGCGGAGGAGATCGAGATGCCGGGCGACCGCCCGGGCGACATCTACGTGGCGCTGGGCGAGGCCTACATGCGCGAGGGCCGTTACAAGGTCGCCCTGCGCAAGCTCCTGCGGGGCCTGCGTGTCGATCCGGACAATCCCAAGATACACCGGGGGCTGGCGCTGCTCTATCAGACACTGGGCGAGAACGCCAAGGCCGAGGCCGAATTCGCCGAGGCGGTGAGGCTGGCGCCCAGGGACCCCTACACCCGCAACGCCAGGGGTAATTTCTTCTATCAACAGGGGCAGTACGACAAGGCCGACGCGGAGTTCCGCAAGGCCCTGGAAGACCCCCTCTACGCCACCCCCTGGGTGGCCCTGACCAATGCCGGCATCTGCGCCCAGCAGGCCGGCCGCCCGGAGCGTGCCGAGGCCTACCTGCGCCGCGCCCTGGAAAAGAACCCGGGTTTTCCTCTGGCGTTGTGGGGCATGGCCCGGGTAAGCTTCGCCCAGGGTCGTTACCTGGACGCCCGCCACTATCTGGCGCGCTTGCGCCAGGTGAGCGCCCCCACCCCTGAAACCCTGTGGCTGGAGATCCAGACCGCCCACCACCTGGGCGACCTCCGGACCCTCTACCAGACCCGCCTGGAACTGGAACGGCGTTATCCCGACGCCCCCGAGGTCCAGATGGCACGTGAACTGACCAGAAAGCGATGATCCCCAGCGACCCGACCAGTGAGGAGGGCGTCGAGCACGCCCGTATCGACAGCCCGGGCAAACGCCTGCGCATCGAACGCCAGGCCAAAGGGCTGAGCCTGGAGCAGGTGGCGGCCCAACTGCACCTGAGCCAGCCCATGGTCCAGGCCTTGGAGGAGGACGCCTATGCCCGCCTCCCCGGCCCGGTGTTCATCCGCGGCTACCTGCGCAACTATGCGCGCCTGCTCGGCCTGGATCCGGAACGCATCCTCGCCGCCTATGCCCAGAGCGAGCCGCGCGAGCCCGAACACCCGCCCATGGTGGCGCCCGCCACCGGCCTGCCCATGAGCCGGCGCCGTTGGGGACGCTGGATCCCCGGTGTGCTCCTGATCCTGGTCCTGCTCGCCCTGCTGGGTTACTGGTGGCAGATGCGCATGGGCGCCCTCCTGGTGGCCACGCCCCCACCCACGGAGACCGACATCCAGGCCGGCACGGCGGAGGACGAGGCTCCCGCGACGCCCTCGACGGACGGCGAAGCGGCGGCATCCGTCTCCGCACCGCTCGGCCCCCCACCCGGCCCCGGGTATGCGCCACCCGCCGCCGCTGAAACGCCACCGCTTCCGCCGCGGTCCGCAGACAGCCCGTCCACTCCCGCGCCGGTACCGGCGGAAGCCGCCACCGAGCCCGTGCCTGCGCCGCCCGCCGAGACCCCGGCCGGGACGGTGGACGCCCCGCCGAAAGTGGTCATGACCTTCAGCGCCCCCTGCTGGGTGGACGTGCGCGACCGCAGCGGCCGTTTCAAGATGCTGGGGGAACTCAAGGCCGGGGAGACCCGTACCCTGGGGGGCGAGCCGCCCTACCGTATCGTCCTGGGCAACACCCAGGGGGTGCGCATCCTGGTGAACGGCGAGCCCTTCGACCTGGCCGCGCACGCCCGCGGCAACGTCGCCCGCTTCACCCTCGACCCCGGCAAGCCGGACTGAGCCCATGAGCCCACGCCCACGCGCCATCCGCGGGATGCACGACATCCTGCCCTCCGAGACCCCCGTGTGGGGGCACATCGAGGCGCGCCTGCGTGCCCTCATGGAGGGTTACGGCTACGCCGAGATCCGGATGCCCATCCTGGAACAGACCGATCTCTTCAAACGCTCCATCGGCGAGGTCACCGATATCGTCGAAAAGGAGATGTACAGCTTCCAGGACCGTAACGGCGACGGTCTCACCCTACGTCCCGAAGGGACCGCGGGCTGCGTGCGCGCCTGCATCGAGCACGGCCTCCTCGACCGCCCCCAGCGGCTCTGGTACCAGGGCCCCATGTTCCGCCACGAGCGCCCGCAGAAGGGCCGTTACCGCCAGTTTCACCAGTTCGGGGTGGAGGCCTTCGGCCTGCCCGGGCCGGACATCGATCTGGAACTCATACTCCTGAGCGCGCGCCTGTGGCGCGAACTGGGCCTCCAGGGCCTGGAACTCCAGTTGAACAGCCTCGGCCGCGCCGAGGAACGGGCCGTCTACCGGGAGCGCCTGGTGGCCTACCTCCAGGCCCACGCGACGGACCTGGACGCCGACAGCCGCCGCCGCCTGCACAGCAACCCCCTGCGGGTGCTCGACAGCAAGAACCCGGCCTTGGCGGACATCCTCGGTGGGGCGCCCCGCCTCCTGGATCACCTGGGCGGGGAATCCCGGGCCCACTTCGATGCCCTGTGCGCGGGACTCGATGCCTGCGGCGTCTCCTACCGCATCGAGCCCCGCCTGGTGCGCGGCCTGGACTACTACGGCCTCACCGTATTCGAATGGGTCACCGACCGCCTCGGCGCCCAGGGCACGGTCTGCGCCGGCGGCCGTTACGACGGCCTGGTGGCCCAGCTCGGCGGTCGCCCGACCCCTGCGGTGGGTTTCGCCCTGGGCCTGGAACGCCTGGTGGCCCTGGTCCGGGAACAGGGCCTGGAGCCGCCCCCGGCCGCTCCCCACCTCTATCTGGTGGCGGTGGGCGGGGCGGCCCAGGCGCAGGCCCCCAGGATCGCCGAGTCCCTGCGTGACCGGCTGCCCGGCCTCAGGTTGCAGGTACATTGCGGCGGCGGCGGCTTCAAGAGCCAGTTCAAGAAGGCCGACCGTAGCGGCGCCGCGCACGCCCTGATCCTGGGCGAGGACGAACTGGAGCGCGGGGTCGCGGGCCTCAAGCCCCTGCGCGCCGAGGGCGAACAGATCCAGGTGCCCCTGGAGGACCTGCCCGCATGGCTGCGCGAGCGCATCCTGGGGCGGTGAAGGGCGCCGACCAGGCCACTGCGGGCACGGAGGGGAGGCGCCTGCCTGGGCAATGCAATACACGACCATCCATCGGGGCCGGCGTGAGCCGCCATGATCATCAGGAGTCCAGAGGAGCATGTACGAAACCGAAGAGCAACAGGTAGAGGCACTCAAGAAGTGGTGGAAAGACAATGGCAAGTCCATCATCGCCGGGATCGTCATCGGCCTGGGCGCCGTGCTCGGCTGGCGCGCCTGGGTGCAGCACCAGGACCGGGTGGCCGGCCAGGCCTCCAATGAGTTCGACAAGCTGGTGTTGGCCGCGGCCCGCCAGGACCCCAAGGCCGTGAGCACCCTCGCCGACCACCTCGTTCTCGAATACGACGGCACCCCCTACCCCACCTTCGCCCGCCTGATGCAAGCCCGGGTCGCCCTGACTGAGAAGCATCCCAAGGCCGCCGAAAAGGCCCTGCGAGCGGCCATCGAGAGCGCTCCGGACCGCAGCATCCGGGCCGTCGCCGTATTGCGCCTGGCCCGCCTGTTCCAGGCTGAGGGAGATGCCGACGGTGCTGCGAGCCTGTTGTCCACCTACCCCGTTCCCAAGGCCTTCGCCGCCGAGGCCGCCCTGGTGAAGGGGGACATCGCCCTGGCCAAGGGTGACACCGCGGCCGCGCGCAGGGCCTACCAGAGCGCCCTCGACAAGGGCGTGGGCAATGCCGATCTGGTGCGCCTGAAGCTCAACGACCTCCCGGCGACCTGATGGCAGGGCGTGGCAGACAGACACCGAGGGGTATACTCGCCGCCCTGCTGTCGAGCGTCCTGCTCGCCGGCTGCGGTTCCCTGAATCCCCTGGACTGGCTCGGCGGCGCCGAGGACCTCGAGCCCCCGGCCGAACTGACGGAGCTGACCCCGACCCTGGCGGTCAGCGAACGCTGGCGAGCCGACAGCGGCGAGGGCAGCGGCGACGAGGTCCTCGCCCTGGCCCTCGGCCACCTCGACGACCGCCTGTTCAGCGCCGCCCGCGACGGCCGGGTCACGGCCTTCTCCCTGGAGGGAGCCAAGCTCTGGGAGCGACACCTGGATCTGCCCCTGTCCGGCGGCCCCGGGGCCGGCGAGGGCCTCGTCCTGGTGGGCAGCAGCGAGGCCTGGGTGATCGCCCTCGACGCCGGCGAGGGCGAGGAACGCTGGCGCACCCGGGTCAGCGCGGAGGTGCTCTCCACCCCGGCCGTGGGCGATGGCGTCGTGGTGGTGCACACCAGCGACGGCCGTGTGTTCGGCCTCGATGCGGCGGACGGTTCCCGGCGGTGGGTCTTCGACCGCCCCGAACCCGCCCTGACCCTGCGTGGCTCCAGTTCCCCGGTGATCGTGGACGGCAACTGCCTGGTGGGCCTCGCCCACGGCAGGCTGGTGAACCTCGCCGTCGCCACCGGCGACGTCCAATGGGAGGCCGAGATCACCCCCCCCGCCGGGCGCTCCGAGCTGGACCGGGTCAACGACGTGGATGCCGATCCCGTGGTCTACGAGGGCCAGGTCTATGCCATGGCCTACCAGGGTCACCTGGCGGCGGTGGACCTGGACAGCGGCGAGGTCCTGTGGCGCCGCGAACTCTCGGGCTATGCCGGCCTGGCGCGCGACTGGCATCAACTGTACGTCACCGCGGCCGACAGCCAGGTGTGGGCCATCGACCCCGAGGACGGCGCCACCATGTGGCGCCAGGACAAGCTCCTCAATCGCCGCCTGAGCGGTCCCGCGGTCCAGGGCGAGGCCCTCCTCGTGGGCGACTTCGAGGGCTGGGTGCACTGGCTGAGCCTGGAGGACGGCCACCTCCTGGCCCGCGCGCGGGTGAGCGACGCGCCCATCCGCGCCACCCCCCTGGTCCTGGACGACGTCGCCTACGTATTCGCCGCGGACGGCACCCTGGCGGCCTTTGCGGAGGACGGGGCACGCGGGGAGGACGAAGAGGATGAATAGGCGCGCCACCCACCGCCCATGGGACGGCACGGGAAGAGGCTGAGCATGTCCCTCCCGGTGATCGCCCTGGTGGGCCGCCCCAACGTCGGCAAATCCACCCTCTTCAACCGCCTCACCCGCACCCGCGACGCCCTGGTGGCGGACCGCCCGGGACTGACCCGCGACCGCCAGTACGGCCTCGGCCGGCTGGGCGACCGCCCCTACGTGGTGGTGGACACCGGCGGCCTCGGCGAACGCGATACCGGGGTGGAGGACCTGATGGCGCGCCAGGTCCGCGCCGCCATCGCCGAGGCCGACCAGTTACTGTTCATGGTGGATGCCCGTCAGGGCCTGCAACCGGTGGATCAGGACATCGCCGACGAACTGCGCCGCACCGGCAAACCCGTCACCCTGGTGGTGAACAAGGTGGACGGGCTCGACCCCCTGATCGCCGCGGGCGAGTTCCATGCCCTCGGCCTGGGCGTGCCGGCGGCCATCGCCGCCACCCAGGGGCGGGGCGTGCACGGGCTCGTGGAGCGGGTGCTCGCCCGCATGCCCCCTTCCGAAGAGATCCCCGAGGAGGCCCGTCCGGGCACCCGGGTGGCCGTGGTGGGCCGTCCCAACGTCGGCAAGTCCACCCTCGTCAACCGCCTCCTCGGCGAGGAACGGGTGGTGACCTTCGACCAGCCTGGCACCACCCGCGACAGCCTGTTCATCCCCTTCGAGCGCGACGGACACGCCTACACCCTGATCGATACCGCCGGGGTGCGGCGCCGCGCCCGCATCCGCGATCTGGTGGAGAAGTTCAGCGTCATCAAGACCCTCCAGGCCATCGAACAGGCCCAGGTGGTGATCCTCATGCTCGACGCCCGGCAGGGGCCCGGCGAGCAGGATGCCACCCTCGCCGGCCACATCATCGACAGCGGGCGCGCCCTGGTGGTGGCGGTGAACAAGTGGGACGGCCTGGACGCCGGGCACAAACGCCGCCTGCGCGGCGAGTTGGAACGCCGCCTGGGGTTTCTCGACTTCGCCCGCTGGTACTACATCTCGGCCCTCCACGGGACCGGCGTGGGCCGGCTCCTGGGGGCCGTGGACGCCGCCCGGGAGGCCGCCCATCGTGACCTGCCGACGCCCGAACTCACCCGCATCCTGGAACAGGCCGTGAGCGAACACGCCCCACCCCTGGTGCGCGGTCGCCGCATCAAGCTGCGATACGCCCATCAGGGCGGACGCAACCCGCCGGTGATCGTGATCCACGGCAACCAGACCCAGGCCCTGCCCGCCGCCTACCGCCGCTATCTGGTCAACCGCTTCCGCCAGGCCCTGCACCTCCAGGGCACCCCCTTGCGGATCGAACTGCGCACCGGCGAGAATCCCTACGAGGGCCGCAGGAACCGCCTCACCCCCCGGCAGGCGCGCAAGCGCAGGCGCCTGCTCGAACACGTCCGGAAACGCCGCTGACCATGGCCCGGGAACGCTTCGACATCATCTTCTCCGCCCGGCTCCTGGAGGACGCCGACCCCGCCCGGGTGCGGGCCGCCCTGGCCGCCCGCTTCAAGCTGGACGACAGACACCTGGAGCGCCTGTTCAGCGGACGCCCGGTGACGATCAAGCGGGGCGTGGACCTGGACACCGCGAGCAGATACCGGCTCGCCTTCCGCACCGCCGGCGCCCTGGTGGACATCCGCCCCAGTAGCGACCCCCCGGTCCCGCCCCAGCCCGCGGCCGCCGAGGGAGGGGCCCTGAGCCTGGCCCCCGCCGACGGCCGCCCCCTGGTGTCGTCCCCGGCCCCGGCGCCGGTGGAGATCGACACCTCCAGGCTGCATCTCGACCTCGACCCCAAGACCCCCCTCGATCCCAGCCCGCCGCCGCGGCCACCCGCCATCGACACCTCCGCCCTCGGCCTCGCCCCACAGGCGCCGCTGGATCCCCCCCCCGCACCGCCACCGCCGGCCCTGGACCTCTCCGGACTGAGTGTGGCGGCGGAAGACGACACCCCCCTCGACCCCAGTCCGCCCCCACCCCCCCCGGCCATCGACATCGGCGGTCTGAGGCTCGACAGCGGCGACGCCCCGCTCGCCCCGGCGGTGTCGCCCGAGCCGCCCCACATCGACACCACCGGCCTCAGCCTGGCCCCCCCGGGCACCCCCGCCCGGGAGCGGGATCGATGAAGACCTGGGACTGGATCGTCGTCGGCGGCGGCATCTCCGGCCTCGGCCTCGCCCAGGGCTGCGCGCGCGCCGGTCGGCGGACCCTGGTCCTGGAGGCCGCTGACCAACCCGGCGGCTGCATCCATAGCCACCGCTTCCAGGCCGCCCCGGGGTTCTGGGCCGAACTCGGCGCCCACACCTGCTACAACTCCTACGGCCACCTCCTCGATCTCGTCGAACGCAGCGGCCTCGACCCGCTCCTGCGCCCTCGGGTCAAACGCCCCTACCGCCTCCTCACCGGGGACCGCCTGCGCCCGGTATTCTCCCGTCTCCATCCCCTGGAAGCCGTCACCCACATCTGGCGCCTGAAGACCGAGCCCAAGGCCGGGCGCAGCCTGCGCGAGTACTACGGCCGCGTCCTCGGGCCGCGCAATTACCGCGACCTGCTCGCCCCCGCCTTCGCCGCCGTCATCTGTCAACCCGCCGACGCCTTCCCCGCCGAGTTCCTGTTCCGGCCCAAGCCCAGACGCAAGGACCGGCCGCGCAGCTACACCTTCGACGGCGGCCTGTCGCGCATCCCCGAGGCCGTGGCCGGGTTGCCTGGACTGGCACTGGAGACGGGCCGGGCGGTGACCGCCCTCGCCCCCGCGGGCGAGGGTTTCGAGGTACGCACCGAGGCCGGCGCGACCCTCGCCTGCCGACACCTCGCCCTGGCCATCCCCGCCGACGGCGCCGCCCGCCTGCTCGCCCCCCACTGGCCGGAGCTGGCCGCGGAACTGTCCGCCATCGGCATGGCGGAGGTGGATTCGGTGAGCGTCGCCGTCAGGGCCGCGGACTGCCCCCTGCCCCCCCTGGCGGGCATCATCGCCCCCGGCCTGGACTTCTATTCGGCCGTCGCCCGGGACTGGCTGCCCGACCCCGCATACCGCGCCTTCAGCTTCCACTTCCGCCCCGGCCGCGCCGATCCGGAGGCCCGCCTCGAGGAGATCTCCCGGGTGATCCGGGTGCCCCGCGAGGGCCTTCTGGAGGTGGCCGCCCGGCGCAACCGCCTGCCCAGCCTGGGCGTGGACCACGGCCGACGCCTCGAACGCATCGACCGCGCCCTGGCGAGCAGCGGCCTGGCCCTCACCGGTAACTATTTCCTCGGCGTCTCCATCGAAGACTGCCTGTGCCGCTCGGCGGACGAGCTGGAGCGCTTCGGAATGGCCTGGTAGTACCCATATCCACGCTGGATGCAGCCTGAACGCATCGGCATCGGCGATACAAAAGGACAGGAGGAACGCCCTCGCAAAACAGACAGTGTCACAGGGCAGTCCCACCTACGGGCCGGAGGCCAGAAACAGGCACCTGGGACGGGTACACGGCCGGCAGGTCCCTGGCGGCCTCGATCGACGTTCCGGCCGCATCCAGTCACTCGCACCTCAAGGGTCGGATCCCAGGGCCTCGTGAGAAGCGATGCCGGCACGCAACGGATGCGCACTGCGCATTCGATACACGCCACGGGTGAAAGGCAGGCCCTGAGGCTTGACAAGGCCGGTACAAATCCATAGATTTGCCCGTCTTGGATGGCCTTCTGAACCGCTTTATCAGCGCCCGTAGCTCAGCTGGATAGAGTACCTGGCTACGAACCAGGTGGTCGGGAGTTCGAATCTCTCCGGGCGCGCCATGCATCGTAAAGAGGCCCGACACTGCTCCAGTGTCGGGCCTCCTTCGTTACTGCCCTGGCAGGCCGTCGAAAAAAGTCCTTCCCTGGACTTTCTCAACCGCAGAAACGGAAAATGCAACGTTGTAGCCCCTTCGTTTTCAAGGGCCTACAGTCGCCGCAAAGGGCGGCACGTCCATACTTCTGCATGTCAACGGCCCTGTCGGTGTTTCCTTCAACGCCCCCATGTCCCTGGCCACGTGGGCCGCACCCTCCCCCCCGGCCGACATCCACTTCACGACCACCCCACCATGAACCCAGCCACCGACCTGCGCCAACGCCTGTGGAATCCGTCCGCCGGGAAACGCTGGCTGGGGGGCGGACTCCTACTCGCGGCCCTGATCGTCGGGGTGCAATGGACCTTGGGCTGGGCGGCCCTGCTCGCCCCCTGGCGCACCCTGACCCTCCCCGGCCTGACGCTGGTGTTCCTGCTCACCGCCGGCTCCTATCTGATCCGTGCAGCGCGGGTGCGCAGCTACTATGCCGAACGCCTTCAGGGGCGATTCCCCACCGTGGTGCGCCTCAGCCTCATCCACAACGCCCTCAACAATTTCCTGCCCATGCGCCTGGGCGAGGCGGCCTACCCCCTGCTGCTGCAACGCTATTTCGGCGCGGGCCTGCTTGCGGGGACCCTCTCTCTGGCCTGGATCAGGCTGTTGGACCTGCATCTGCTGGGCCTCCTCGCCTTGGGGTTCCTCTATCTGCGCAACGGTGAGCTGCTATGGGCCGCCCTGGCACCCCCCTGGCTGCTCGCCCCCGCCCTCCTCCTGGGCTTTCAGGCCCGCCTGCAACGCCTGACGGCCGGGCGCCGGGGGCGGATCGCCCAGGGACTCGGCGAACTGTTGCGCCACCGCCCCGAGGGTCAGGGACGGCTCCTGCGCCTGTGGGGCTGGACGGCCGCCTCCTGGGGCCTCAAGCTCCTCGCTTACGGCACCCTGGTGTTGCATTTCGCCCCCATGGACCCGGGCACCGCCCTGCTCGGGGTGCTCGGGGGAGAGCTGTCCTCGGTCCTGCCGGTGCACGGTATCGCCGGGGCCGGCACCTACGAGGCGGCCGTGGCCGCCGTATGGCTGCCTTTGGGGGTTCCGGGGGCTCAGGTGGTCAGCGCCGCGGTCAATCTGCACCTGTTCCTGCTCGGCGCCTCGGGGCTCCTGGGACTGGCCGCCCTGGGGTTGCCACGCCGTTGAGGGACGGCCCGGAAACCGGCGCTTGGGCCTGCCGGGGCCTTGCCCGGACACCCTCCCATGCCCGTGGGGGCGGCCCCGGCCGCGACGGATCCCGTATCGGGCCGGCGCGCTGCGCGCGGCATCGCGGATGCAACCCACCCCCCTTTCCGATAAACTGTCCTATTCAACGTTCTTTCCCCGCGAGGGCAATCCCATGGCACCCGATCTGATCGCACCTTCCATCCTCTCCGCTGACTTCGCCAGGCTCGGCGAGGAGGTGGACAACGTCCTCGCCGCCGGCGCGGACATCGTCCATTTCGACGTGATGGACAACCATTACGTACCCAACCTCACCATCGGTCCCCTGGTCTGCGACGCCCTGCGCAAACACGGGGTCACCGCCCCCATCGACGTCCACCTCATGGTCAAGCCGGTGGACCGTATCATCCCCGACTTCGCCCAGGCCGGCGCCACCTACATCACCTTCCACCCCGAGGCCAGCGAGCACATAGACCGTACCCTGCAGCTGATCCGCAGCGAGGGCTGCAAGTCCGGCCTGGTGTTCAACCCCGCCACCCCCCTGGACTACCTGGACTACGTGATGGACAAGATCGACATGATCCTCATCATGTCGGTGAACCCGGGCTTCGGCGGCCAGAGCTTCATCCCCTCGGCCATGGACAAGCTGCGTGAGGCGCACCGCCGTATCGAGGCCTCGGGGCGCGACATCCGCCTGGAGATCGACGGCGGCGTCAAGGCCGAAAACATCGCCGAGGTCAAGGCCACGGGGTGCGACACCTTCGTCTCCGGTTCCGGTATCTTCGGCAAGGGCCGCGACAGCGACCCGCATCGTTACGACAGCATCCTCGCCGAGATGCGCAGGGCCCTGGCGACGGTCTGAGCCATGTCTCACTTCGATCCCGCCATGATCCTCATCGACCTGGACGGCACCCTGGTGGACAGCGTGCCCGACCTGGCCTTCTGCGTCGATGAGACCCTGCGCCGCTTGGGGCGCGCGCCCCATGGAGAGGAACGGGTGCGCGACTGGGTGGGCAATGGGGTGGAGCGCCTGGTGCGCCGCGCCCTCGTCGGTCGCCTGGAGGGTGAGCCGGACGAGGCCGAGTTCCAGCGCGCCTACCCCATCTTCCTGGATCTCTATGCCCGCAACACGTCCCGGCGCTCGCGCCTCTATCCAGGTGTGCGCGAAGGCCTGGACTGGCTCGCCGCCCAGGGTTACCGCCTGGGTTGCGTGACCAACAAGGCCGCGCGCTTCACCGAGCCCCTGCTACAGGACCTGGGGATCGCCGACTATTTCGCACTGCGTCTGGCCGGGGACAGCCTGCCGCGCAAGAAGCCCGATCCCCTGCCCCTGCGACACGCGGCGCAACACTTCGGAGTGGCCCCCCGGGACGCCCTCATGGTGGGTGACTCGGTGAGCGACGTGAAGGCCGCCCGTGCCGCCGGCTTTGGTATCGTCTGTGTGAGCTATGGCTACAACCACGGGCGGGATATCCGCGAGGCCGGGCCCGATGCGGTGATCGATTCCCTGGTGGAACTGCGCCCCCTGTTGCGCGAGGCGGCCTGAGATGGTCCCGGCCCCGGGCGAACGATGGCGAGAGGGGAAGTCCTGAGACCCCCCTTCTGTCACCTCACTCTGGGAGCCCCACATGACCCCCGAAGAATTCGCCGCCCTGGCCGCGCAGGGTTACAACCGCATCCCCGTGGCCTGCGAGGTCCTCGCCGACCTGGAGACGCCGCTGAGCGTCTACCTCAAACTGGCCGCCGCCCCTTACAGCTATCTGTTCGAGTCGGTCCACGGGGGCGAGAAATGGGGCCGCTACTCCATCATCGGCCTGCCCAGCCGGGTGCGGGTCCGTGTCCACGGCCGGCAGATCTTTGTGGAACAGGAAGGGGAGATCATCGAAGAGGCCGAGGTGGACGACCCCCTGGCCTGGATCGAGGCCTTCCAGGCCCGCTACCGGGTCCCCGAGGTGCCCGGCCTGCCGCGCTTCAGCGGCGGCCTGGTGGGCTATTTCGGTTACGACACGGTGCGTTACATCGAGCCACGCCTGGGCCCCTGTCCCAACCCCGATCCCCTGGGCAACCCCGACATCCTGCTGATGCTCTCGGACGAGCTGGTGGTGTTCGACAACCTGCGCGGTCGTCTGTTTCTCATCGTCCACGCCGATCCGGGCGAAGGTCAGGATCTGGCCTGGGCCGAGGCGCGTCTGCGCCAACTCATCGCCCGCCTTCCCCAGGGGTTGCCCCAGGGCACCTGCCGCCCCGGCCGCACCGTGGACGAGGAGGAGTTCGTCTCCGGTTTCACGGAGCCCGGTTTCAAGGCCGCGGTGGAACGCATCAAGCGATATATCCTCGACGGCGACTGCATGCAGGTGGTCATCTCCCAGCGCCTGTCCATCCCCTTCCAGGCCCCGCCCCTGGACCTCTACCGCGCGCTGCGCGGCCTCAATCCCTCGCCCTATATGTACTTTCTGGATCTCGGCGGCTTCCAGGTAGTGGGCTCCTCGCCGGAGATCCTGGTGCGCCTGGAGGACGGCCTGATCACGGTGCGCCCCATCGCCGGCACCCGCCGGCGCGGGCGCAGCGAGGCCGAGGACCAGGCCCTGGAACGGGAACTCATGGCCGACCCCAAGGAGCTGGCCGAGCACCTCATGCTCATCGACCTGGGACGCAACGACACGGGCCGGGTGGCGCGCATCGGCAGCGTGAAGGTGACCGAGCGCTTCGTCGTCGAGCGTTACTCCCACGTCATGCACATCGTCTCCAACGTACAGGGCGAATTGTCCCGGGACCTGGGGCCCATGGACGTGCTGCGCGCCACCTTCCCGGCCGGCACCGTCTCCGGCGCGCCCAAGATCCGCGCCATGGAGATCATCGACGAACTGGAGCCGGTCAAGCGCGGGATCTACTCGGGGGCCATCGGCTACCTGGCCTGGAACGGCAACCTGGACACCGCCATCGCCATCCGTACCGCCCTGATCCAGGACGAGCGCCTGCACATCCAGGCCGGTGCCGGGATCGTGGCCGACTCCGTCCCGGAACTGGAGTGGAAGGAGACGCTGAACAAGGGCCGCGCCCTGTTCCGCGCCGTCGCCCTGGCCGAGGCGGGCATCGACCGCCACGCCTGCACCGGGGAGGGCTGAGCCATGTTGTTGATGATCGACAATTACGACTCCTTCACCTACAACCTGGTGCAGTACTTCGGCGAGTTGGGTGCGGACGTACTGGTCAGGCGCAACGACGAGATCGACCTGGCCGGGATCGAGGCCCTGAACCCCGATCACCTGGTCATCTCCCCCGGGCCCTGCACCCCGGACCAGGCCGGCATCTCGGTGGCCGCCATCCGCCGCTTCGCCAGCCACCTCCCCATCCTCGGGGTCTGCCTGGGTCACCAGGCCATCGGTCAGGCCTTCGGCGGGCGCATCGTCCATGCCCGCGAGGTGATGCACGGCAAGCGCTCCCCCATCCACCATCACGGCCAAGGGGTCTTCCGGGGGCTCGTCGAGCCCTTCCAGGCCACCCGCTACCACTCCCTGGTGATCGACCGCGCCACCCTGCCCGAGGTCCTGGAGGTCACCGCTTGGACCGAGCGCGACGGCGCCCCGGACGAGATCATGGGGATACGCCACCGGGAATCACCGATTCAGGGGGTCCAATTCCATCCCGAGTCCATCCTCACCGAGGAAGGGCATCACCTGTTGCAGAACTTTCTCGAAGGCACCTGACCCTTGGGCGCATCCATCCGCTCTCCCCGCTTTACTCCGTTCCGCTCCGGGAGGGCGATAGGAACGCCCGTACGGGGGCCGCTGCACCCACACGGCCCCCTGCACGAAGTGACGTCGGTGCCCATGAGAAACGCCACCGTACTCCGGCCCCTTTCCACCACCATGGAGATCGACCCATGAAAACGATCTGCTTGAGCGCCCTGCTCCTGTTGCCCCTCGCCGTCACCGCCCAACAGGGGATGTCCCAGGCGGAGATGCAACGGATGCGGGTCCAGGCGCAGAAGATGCAAGCCTGTATGAAGGGGGTGGACCAACAGGCCCTGCAACGCCTGGGCAAGAAGGCCGAGGAGATCGACCGTCAGGTGACACAGCTGTGCAAGGCCGGCAGACGCAGCGAGGCCCAGGCCCTGGCCCTGAAGCTGGGCCGGGAGATGCTGGCCGACCCCAACGTGCAGAAGATGCAGGAATGCAGCCGGCTGATGCCGGCGGGAATGGGATCTCCCTTCCAGATGCCGAGCCTTGCGGAGATGGAGCAACACCAGGTCTGCGACGAACGCTGAGGCCCCCGGCGCGGTGCCGGTGGCCAACCCCGGTGTACTGGGCAAGCGCCGGTCGTCGCGGTATGAATGGCCGTTTCCGAAGGTGACCGAGGCAGCGAGGGTCCCTGCCCGGGATGTCGGCCCTCTCCGCCGAGAAGCGGTCTGCCCTGCAACGGGCCTGGGGTCATCCGCAGCGATCCATGGCCGATATGAAGATCCAATGCTGCCAAGGCGCGGCTTCGACCTTCAGCGCCGGGGGGGAGCCAGGACCTCCACCCGCGTCCGGCCCAGATCCGTGGGCAGACGTACGCGCCCACGATCCACCCGAATACGCACCCGCCCGACGCCTTCGGGGCGCAGGCGCACGCGCACCCGGGCGTCCAGTTCGTAGAAGAGGCCCTTCTCGCTCAAACGGTAGTACAGCCGGCCCGCGGGGCGCCGGGTATAGCTCTCGATCTGGAAGCCGGGCAGGCCGAAACCGCGGATACGGGCCCGGACGCTGAACGGCGGTCCATCGGCCTTGGCCCATTCCAGGGTCACCGTGCCCCGATCCACCCGGATCTCCACCTCGGCGGGCAGCGGGGCCGTCTCCTGCAAGGAGAGGTCGCGCCTCACCGGATAGTTCATCGCGGCCCCGAACACCAGGAACAGGAGCAGCAGCCCATAGCCCGCCAGCAGGGCGGGGCGTGGACCGCCAGAGGCCTCATCCCCCGCCCCCGACTCCCGGTCGGGGATGCGCAGGACCCAATAGTAGAGCCCGAGGGCGGTGGAAAAGGTGATCAATCCGGCCCAGATCACGTCCGACAGGAAATGCGCCCCCGCCGCCATCCGCCCCCAACCCATGAGGCCGCCGAGGAGCAGCGAGAAGGCCAGGGCAGCGCCCGCCCAGGCAGGATGGCGGCGCCGCCACAACAACCAGAGGGCGCAGAGGCTGAAGCCCACCGAGGCGTGTCCCGCGGGAAAGGACTTGCCATCGCCGGGGGCCGGGCGCAGGGGGGGGACATAGGGGCGGTCTCCCCCCAGGCCCTCCACCTGACGGGGACGCGGTCTCCCCCAGTGCTCCTTGAAGACCAGGTTCACCAGCAGCCCCGGCCCCACCACCAGGGTCAGCAGCACGAGGGCCGCACCTGGCCGCCAGCGGGCGGCGGACGGACGCACCAGGCCCCAGAACAGGGCGCCGAGGGCGCCGGCCCCGAGCAACACGGCGAACACCGGCCCCCCATAGTAGAAGAACCGCCACAGGGGTGCCGTCTCCCCCGGCCAGGGTCCGCGGGGATCGTCCGGGCGGTAGAAATGGGCGGCCACCGCCATGTCCAGGTCGGTGAACCAGAACAGGCCGGTGGCGAGGACCGCCAGAGCGAAGAGGACCCTCAGGGGGGACAACCAGGACGGCCGGGACCACCCGGCGGGATCCCCAGGCACTCAGGTGCGCCCCACCAGTTCCCGGACGATGCCCACCGCCGTCTCCAGGACCCGCCGGAAGTCGCACTCCCACCAATCGCAACGCTCCAGATAGGCGTTGTAGACGGCGATGCAGCGGTTCATGCGCTCACGGTATTCCTCCACCGGCATGGCCTGCACGTGGTCCCACAACGCGTCCTCACTCTGGAATTCGGCCATGTCCAGGAAACTGTCGCGGGGAAAGTCCTCGTAGATGGCATTGTCCCGGCCGTGATAGATGGGCAGGCAGCCCCCGCGGATGGCGTCCCATATCTTCTCGGTACAGTAGTACGGATAGGCCAAGTTCTCACACGCGATGTTGAAGGCGTAGCCGGCGAGGATCTCCATCTTGGACTGGCGCCAGGCACCGCTGCGGGAGACACCTTGGGATATCCCTTCAGGCCAGTTGCGGCCGTAGATGTCCACCAGGCCCCGCTGGCACCCGACCAGGGCAAGCCGTTGGCGGGCGGCATAGAGATCCCGTTCGCGTCCGTCCCTGATCAGAGAGGTGTCGCCCGGGCGATAGGTCATGAGGGCGGCGCAACGGCGGTTGGGCATTTCGGGGCAGTTGGCCTCGTCCAGCAGGGGCCTCGGCGGTGGCTGAACGGCGTAGCCGACAGGGCATAGTTGTTGAACAGGACATCCCCTGTGTAGACGCCGATGAAGCGGATCGGCGGCAGCGGCCAAGGGCGCCGGCACCACGGTTCGCCGCTCAGGCAATACCTGGGCTCGGCCGCGGTCCATACCCGCAGCGGCTTGCGGTAGCGGAGATCGCGCCAGAGATCGCGTAGGTTGAGTGCCCGCGAGCCCCGGTCGATGGGGTAATGACTGGCGACCAGAAAGTCGGCATCCGCCCACCGATCGGTCTGAAAGATGCCGTGCTCATTCAGGATCTCATGGCCCGAACGCGGCTCCTCGGAGAAGGGGCAATAGCGCAGCGACGTGACCGGATAGTATTTCCGCATGGCGATGGCTCAATCGCCCGCTGACGCCTTGGCAAGTCTCTTCTCCAGACGCTTCTTTCGCCTGCGCAACGCCTTGGACCGGGGAACGTGGCGCAGACCCTCATTGATCACTTGCAAGGCCCCCTTGTAGTTGTGCTGATGGCGATATATATCGCTGATTCCCGCATACGCATACGTCAACCGTGGATTGCCTTGCAGGGCCTTGCGGTACTCCTTCAGCGCCTTGCGATAGGAGCGATAGGCCTTGTATCCCCTCGCCAACTGCAGATGGACCAAGGGACGCATTTTGAAATCCGCACGAGTGTGCGCAAAGACATACCCGCACTCACCTTCCATATTGGTCATCTGAAACCGGCGTTCCTGCGCTGACTTGGCGCGCAACAGGGCGAAATAGGCCGTCCTGCATGCACAGAAATGATGCATATGCTGCCAGTTCGCCCGATCGTTCGGATCGTAGTAGCGGTCGTAGATCATCGTTCTACATTCCTTGGTGATCATCCCGGCCATGGCCGGGCCCCAACCAAGCAACGAGAGCACTACCAGGATACGGATTCTGTATCTTTGCATGAGCACGTCCTCTTCGAATGAGCCAGTCGGCCCGCGATCTCTGGATTACAAGGGCGAGGGCTGTCAACCTCGCAATAAACTCAACAGGTTGCGTACCGCCAGCCAGCCCGGAGCCTGCCACAGCCCGGGCAAGACACCGCCCAGGGCCGCCCAGCGGCGCCCCGCGCGCAGGCGGGCATAACCGAGATTGGCACGCGCATCGCACAGGCGGCGGGCGACGCCCCGCCGTACCGGGGCCGGCAAGCCCCGCACCTGGGCGCGCAGATGCATGAGGGTGCGGACGTTCTCCTCCTGGGCGGCCACGCGGTCGCTGCGGGTGGCGCTCGCGCCATGGATCAAGTAGACCCCCAGGGGGGAACAGACCACCCCGATCCGCCGGCTGCGGGCCACCAGACGGACCAGGAAATGCACGTCCTCACAGACCTTGAAGCCCAAAGGGTAGCCCCCCAACGCGAGGAAGGTCCGGCGCGGCACGCTCAGGGTATGGGTATCGCCGAAATGGTCGTGCACGAAGGATTCGATCTCCTCCGGGGCCAACAGGGCACGGCCCCCCTTGCAACGCGCAAGCACCGAACGACCGGCCGCGTGTTCGGCCAGGGAGGTCCCCAGGAGCCTGCCGGACGGATCCCGGTACTCGTAGTCCCCGGTGAGAAAATCCAGCCCGGGGTCCTTCGCGATCCAGCGGGCGTGCTGGGCCAGACGCTCCGGATAGTACCAGTCGTCGGCATCGAGGAAGGCGAGCCAATCGCCCCTGGCCTCCCGGGCACCCAGATTCCGGGCGGCGGAGACCCCGGCATTGTCCTGCCGCAACAGACGCACCGGCGGCCCGTAAGCACGAGCGATCTCGCCGGTCCGGTCGCTGGAACCGTCGTCCACCACCAGGACCTCCTCGGCCGGCCAGGTCTGGTCGAGCACCGAATCGATCGCCCGGGCGAGGGTGGCCTCGGCCTGGTAGGCGGGGATCACCACCGAGAACCGGGGGCTCACGACACCCCTTCCATATGCCGCGCGAGGGGACCCAGGATCCACGCCAGGCCCGACAGGCGCAGGCGCCGATCCAGGCCCGGCACCCCCTCGATCCGGTGCCACCAGGCGGCCAGCCTGACCCGGAACGAGCCGTCCAGCCATTGTGGATCACCTCGGGCGAGGATCTCACCCATGACCTGGGGGGACAGAAAGGCGACCTCGGGAAAGCGCCCCAAGACCCCCACGAACAGGACGCGCAAGGCCCCCAGCGAGGCGGGGCGATCCGCCGGGTCGAGGAAGTTGTAGCGATGAGTCTCCATCAGGGCCGGGCGGCGCTGACGCCGCTTGCGCCCCAGGTCCTCCCAGAGGCCTTCGGGCCGATGGCCGCGGCGGGGTTCGAAATAGAGGTCCCGTACCAGGTAGAGGATACCCTCCGCCCCCCGCTGACCGTTGAATAGGGGCCTGGGTGGGCCGACCGGGCGCCCTGCGCTGTCACGCGCGTCGAAGCGGCGTCCCGGGGTCACCACCACCCGCACCCCGGCCCGCGCCCAGCCCCGCTCCGCCGCCTCGCCCCAGATGAAGGTGGTGGGCACGGCCACCCTGGGGGGCTCCCCCAGACCGCGCAGGTATGCGCGCGCCTCTTCTTCGGCCGCCGCTTCCAGGGTGCGGGTCGGGAGGAGTCCCGCAGGCAGCCGGGAACCGTCGATCCAACGCGACTGGAGGGCGTCCGGCAGGGCCTCGGTGGGCGCCTCGGGGGCCGCCGCCAGCCAGGCATCCACCGCCGGATCCCCCTGGGCCGCGGCGACCAGGGCGGCCGGCCAGAAGTGGCAGGCGCCATGCAGTTGGAGATGGAACAGGCCTGCGTCCCCACCCCGCAAGAAGGCCTCGCGCACGGTATCGGTCAGCGGCGCGGGACTGAATTCCCGATGACTCCGCCAGACCTCCCCGTCCGCACTGTCGAGGACCACGCCCAGGGTCACCACAGGGGGCCGGCCATCCCTGTCACGGAGATCCGCCAGGACCTGTCGAAGCGCGTCCAGGGCCTCCGCCTGGGCCCGCGGGCCGGCCCCCCAGTCGTCGCTTTCCACCACCACCACGAGGCGGCGCCAGCAGGGTTCGCGCCAGGCCCCCAACAGCCAATGACGATAGGGGAACAACAGGGCCAGGGCCGCCAAGAGCCACGCCAGGGGGAAGAACCACCAGACCATCATGCGGGGTCACGATCCCTGGATCGCTGTCGTGCAGAATACCCACTCATCCATTGCCTTCCAGCAAGTATCTGATCCGGTTCGTATTAGTAAAGTGTTGGCGCATCTCCTCTACGTTGACAATCCTTTCTACTATTGGCACATCCGCTTGCTTGCGAGTCCGCTCTGTTGATATTGCCACACCGGCGACGCCAATGAACTCACACAACCGCCGAATCGCAGCAGCGTCTTTTATCTCCTTGTATTCGATATAGAAAAACTTCTGAGCCGGCAGATAACCCACAGCACTTATCACCCAATAATACACTTTCCTTTTTCGTTCATATTTAATGAACTCGTCATAATCGACATAAACAGGCTCGGCTTTCTTGGCTTGCCCCATATGCTTGAAGTAAATCCAGCTTCCACTGGCGATGGCCTGCTTCTCTGAAACATATGACGCCAGAACATTCTCTCTCTTTACGATGATCTTCTTCACTCTACGGTTGAGTAGAATAGACAAAAACACAAGGGGCCAATCATAGTGCGATATCTTCGCGCCTATCGCCTTGACTGGATTAGGATTCCCATTGGCAAGACGCCCCCTGTTGCAGAACAATATTTGCAGAAACCTCCAGGGGGCTGCATCTCTCTCAGCGGTGCTTCCAAATGATATCCTGACCGTACCTTCCCTTACCGATTGACTAGGATGTGGAAGTTCTGGGTTCAATACCTCATGATGACACATGACTTGTGGATGGCTATCTATCTTGCCAGCGAGGAAATTTGAACCCGTACGTGGAAGGAACAGGATCACAAAGGGCGTTATCCCACACGATTTTCCATAAGGGTAAAAAATCGCTCTTACAAACCCGGCGACTTGTTTTATCATCGGCATCATCGAGTTAACAGTTTTACAGAGGTATCCAGCTGTTCCTACCTGTCAAGACACCCATTTTCATGAGCGGTCCGGAACCTGCGCACGAAGGTTACGATACCGGTTCACACCGGCTCCTGCCGAACACGAGAAACTCGTTGGCCGAATAGTTCACCACCAGACCGACGGCGGAACCCGCCACCACACCCAGCACGGGATAGGCGTAGACCAACGGGAAACGATACACCAGGAGTGCGTAGGTACCATAATTCAGCCCACCGCCGACGGCGTTCAGGACCACATATCTGACCCACTGCCAGTGTTTGCCGCCTCCCCCTGTGACCCGGAAGGTGAAACTGCGATTCAGTATCCAGGTCGTCGTGGCCACCAGAAGGTAGAAGCTCAGCCGGGCCCAATGCGAAGACCACCACGAAACCGAGGGCGTATACACCCCAACGGGCCCAGTGGGCGCGGGCATCCAGGGCGCTGCGGCGGGCCCGAAGAGGTAGGCCAGGGGTGCGAGCAGCAAGGCCCCGGCATGACCTTTGAACATCATCCCGACCCCCAGGATCAGCCCCACGCCTAACACCGCCCGATAGGAGATCGCGCGCCGGGCCCAGCATCTGTCGATCAAGCACAGAGAGCCCAGGATCCAGACGGTCAGGGGAACCTCGGCCATGGCCTGGTGGCTGAAATCCCAGTAGAAGGGATTCAGGCCCAGGGCCAGGGCCGCCCAATCCACGGTAGGAGGGTCTCCGGTCACGCGCCGCGCTAGGTACCAGGCGAGAACCACCCCCAACAGCCCCACCAGGGCCATGGTCCCCTTCACCAGGCACCAGTCCACCCGCTCGCCGCTCAGGGGCATGGCGGGCATCATCGGTACAGGCACCCCCGGCGGCCAAGTGACATGGGGCAGATAACGCCCCGGGTCCATGCTCTGGGTGTATCCCAGCCCATGGACCAGGCTGTAGCTCAGGGCCAGATAGTCTTCGCTGTCGTGGGCGTTGAAGCGGGAAAAGTCCGGGCGGGCGTTGAGGACCGCGAAATAGAATCCGGCCAGGGCCAGAAAGGCCAGGACCCGCAACAGATTCCATCCCTTTGCGGAAGCGGCGGTCACGTCACCGGATTCCCAGGAGCCACGGATACCGGGGGTGTGTCATCGATTCCCACCCGCCAATACGTAGAGCGGGCGGCGTTTGGTCTCGCCATAGATCCCCCCCACATATTCGCCGATGACCTCCAACGAAATGAGCTGCACCCCGTCGAGAAAGAGCACCGCCACGAACAGGGCGGCCCAACCCGGCACCCAGGCGTTCGTGAACAGGCGCATACCGAGGGCGTAGAAGAGACCCAACACGGACAGTCCCGCCACCGCGAAGCCGAACCAGGTCGGTCCATGAGCCGAAAATCCCCCGTATCCAGAGGAATGGAGACATCGGCGATGCGGTTGATGGGGCGGTAAAAGGCCTTGGCGGTCCATCGCTTGAAGACGCCCTCGCCCTGGCGCTCCGTGCGTACCCCGTAGGCCACCTGCCAGCCCTCGCGCCAGCGCTCCAGCATCTCCAGGATCACCTCAGGGGGATCCTGGAGATCGGCGTCGATCAGCGCCACCACCGTCCCGCGCGCATGTTCGATACCCGCGCTGACCGCGATCTGATGGCCGAAATTGCGCGAGAAGCGCAGATAACGGACCCGGGGATCCCGCCCATGCAGCTCCCGGAGGATCTCCGGGGTGCGGTCCTGGCTGCCATCGTCCACGAAGACCAGTTCCAGAGCCATGTCCTGCAATGCCGACAGGGTCCGGGTCAGACGGGCATAGGTCTCGGGCAGGACCTCCTCCTCGTTGTAGCAAGGCACGACCACGGACAGCATGGGCGAATCCCCCCGCAGGTGGCGGGACAGCGTCCCCCGGGCGTCAGGGGTCATGAGATCACGCGCAACCATGACTGTCCCCGTCCCGGTCATCGGTCACTCGAAGAACCGCTCGAGGTCGGGATCGATGGTGGAGTACAGGTCGTCGTGGCGGGAAACCGCCCGGGCCGTCATCACCATCCGTTTAATGGAGGGGGGGGGCGTCCCGGTCAACCTCCGCACCCGGGACTTCAAGCCGTTAAGCACCCCCAGGGGTGGATCCGGTTGCTCGAAGGTCTCCTCGATCTCGAAGAAGGAACACTCGATCCACTCCCGCAGGCAGCGCCGGGTGGGTACATACCAATTGCTCTTGTCCCCGAGCAGGAGGTCACGATAGTGGAAGCTGGCATAGCACCGCTCATCGTCCGGATAGACGGGCCCTTCGACGATGATCCGTCCCCCGTCGCTCATGACCGCGCGCAGCCTGGACAGGGCCAACAGCGGGTGCTTGAGATGATAGTAGACGCCGCTGAACACCACCACGTCGAAGTCGCTCTGTCCCAGCTCGGCGATATCGTACACATTGAGGTCCGGATGATAGCTGGCCCGCGATCGCAGGGCCTCGTGGGCCAGTTTGTAGGCCGGGGTGCACCAGTAGTTCACATGGGTGAGATAGTCGACCGAATAGACCTCGGCCGCGCCGCGCCGCTCCGCCTCGAAGGACCACAGGCCGTTGCATGCCCCGATGTCCAGCACCTTCTTGCCCTTGAAATCGATGCTGTCGAAGGCCCGCATGACGTCCGGGTTGGTAGGCCAACGGCCCGGGGTGACGACCCCCTGCCCCAGGTCGATGGTGTGCATCCATTCGTGTTTTGCCACTTCCTCGATCAGTTTCTCGCGTTCCATTCACTGTACTCCGCAAAGGTGGATGATGCCCCCGGACCGCAGGGCGTCACGAATTCACGAATTCAAAGGCCGGCCCACGGCGAAAGCCGGGCCGTCAGCCCTCTTCCAGCCGCCCGAGCACCCAGGATCGATTGAGGGTGAAGCTGAACAGCAGGACCGGCCCGGTGGCGGCGACCGGGACGATCAAGTACCCGATATGCAGGCCGTGCCTACCGATCCACATGAGCAGGTCCTTGATCGCCAGGATTGCCAGGCCACTACCGGCCACCAGGACGAGGTATTGGACGGCCGTGGCAAGGGCCCCACACCCGAAAAGCGCACAAAACTGGCGACGAGCCCGGAGATGGCGGCAGGGCCAGGCCGCCGCCCTGCCGTTCCCCGGACGGGGCGCGACGATCGCGCGTTCACAGGGCATACCCCAGGCGTCTCGCCGTCTCGACGACCTCCGGCAGGACCGCCTCGATACGCTCCCGGTTGGGGCTC
>JALSSC010000062.1 GCA_026984455.1 Chromatiaceae bacterium | reverse complement strand
CTCGAAGGCCAGGGGTTCCAGATCCGCCAGGCGGGTCGGCCCGGCGCGGGTGATGAGGGACAGCGTCATGGATCGTCTCCGCTTTCGGCAGGTCGGTGGGGGACCGGGCGATTGTCCGGGAATCCCGGTCCGGACGTTTGCAGTATACCCCGATTGGATTCACGCGCAGGTCCCGACACTAGCCCGCCCCGCCCCAGAGCGCATCCCGAAGGCCGCTGACGCGCCGCACCCGGCGCCTCAGCGCCTGGGCCAGCACCCCTTCGCCGGCGCACAGGATCAGTCGCTCTCGGGCCCGGGTGATGCCGGTGTAGAGCAGCTCCCGGGTGACCACCGGGGTCTCTCTCTCCGGCAGCACCAGGATCACCTCGCCGAACTCGGAGCCCTGGCTCTTGTGGATGGTCATGGCGTAGACCGTCTCGTGCGGCGGCAGGCGGCTCGGCGGAATGGCCCGCGCGTGGCCCGCGTCGGTGGGAAAGAAGACCCGCGGTCGTCCGTGCGCGTCCCTGAAGACCAGGCCGATGTCGCCGTTGAAGAGTTGCTGTTCGTAGTCGTTGACGGTCACCATGACCGGTCGGCCGTGATAGAGGGGACCCTCGTCGGCCACCCCGAGGCGCCGCTCGATGGCCCGGTTGAGTTCCGTGACGCCCTGGGGGCCCTCGCGCACGGCGCACAGCACACGCCGCTCGTCGAGCCGTCGCAGGGCCTCTTCCGGCGAGGGGGCCTCGCGTATCCGCGCGCACAGGGGGAGCACGCCTTCCTCCAGGAGGGCGTGCAGAGACCGCCGGTCGTTGGCCCTTGTGTCCAGTTGCTCGTCGCCGGACCTCAGTGCCTCCAGGACCGCCTCCAGGTCGCCGCTGTTGACCGCCCGGGCGAGGCGTCCTATGCCCTTGCGGGCGTCGAAACGGCGGCTCCGGGTGAGGGTCACCACATGGTCGGCCATGGCGGGCAACGCCTGGGTCGAGACCGGCAGGGGGGCGCCGGTGAGGGCCTCCAGATCCGCGGCCAGCGCCGGGCGGTAGGCCCGGCCGCCCCCGCCGCAGAGGTCGGCCATCACCTGTCCGGCCTCCACCGAGGCGAGCTGATGACGGTCGCCGAGCAGGATGAGCCGGGCCTGGGGGGGGAGGGCGGCCAGCAGGCGGGCCATGAGGGGCAGGTCCACCATGGACACCTCGTCCACGATCAGGAGATCGACGGGCAGGGGGTTGTGGGGTCCATGGCGGGAGCGCACCCGGCCCTGCCGCCGGCCGATCAACCGGTGCAGGGTCTGTGCCTCGGGCACGCGGGCGGGCCATTGCGGGTCGCGGGCGCCGAGGGCGCGGATGGAATCGCTGAGCCGCGCCGCCGCCTTGCCGGTGGGCGCGGCCAGGGCGATGCGCAGGCTGCCCGGCGCGGCCTGATCGAGCAGCAGGCGCAGGATGCGCCCCACCGTATAGGTCTTGCCCGTGCCGGGGCCGCCGCTGATGACGCAGAGGCGCTGGGTGACGGCCAGGGCCGCCGCCACGCGCTGCCAGTCGGTCCGCCCCGGGGTGGGCGGGAACAGGGCCTCCAGCCCCGCCTCGAGGCGCGCCCGGTCCACGGCGGGCGGATCGCCTCGGAGGAGGCGCTCCAGGGCCTCGATCACCTGTTGCTCCCAGGCGTGATAGCGGGCCAGGTAGAGGCGCCGCCCGGCGCATACCAGGGGCGTGGCCCCGGCGTCGCCCGGCACGCCCACGAGGGAGGACCCGGTCAGGGCCTGGGGGTCGATGCGTACACCGAGTTCCCGCAGGGGTCCCTCCCCATCCAGCGGCAGGCAGACGTTTCCCGCGCGCACCTGGGCGCTGGTGAGCGCCACCAGGAGATCGAGATGCGGCGGTGGATGGGCCTCCAGGGCGAGCAGGTGCCGCGCCAGGTGGAGGTCCGCGGTCGCGATCAGTTCCCGTTCCAGGGCCTCGTCGAGGACTGTCATGCCGCCTCCTGGGTGTCGATGCACCGCTCCAGGGCCGCGATCAGGTCCGCCTCGGGACGGCGGAACCAGATCCCGGCGGTGGTCCCGGGACGCATCCCCCGGGCGAAGAGGTAACAGAGGCCGCCGAAGTGCTCCTCGTAGCGGTAATCCGGCAGACAGAGGCGCAGGTGACGGTGCAGGGCCAGGGCGTAGATGAGCCCCTGCAAGGGATAGTGGTGTTCCCGCATGGCCTCCCGCAGTCCCTGTTCGCCATAGTCGTCGAGGCGGTTGGACTTGTAGTCCGCCAGGTAGTAGCGCCCGTCGTGACGAAACACCAGGTCTATGAAGCCGTGCATGAGCCCGCGGAAGCGGGGGAAGTGCAGCCCCTGGGCGGCATCGCGCCAGCCGGGGAAGGGGGCCAGGACCTCCTGCAGGCGTTGGGGGGCCAGATCGGTGAGCGGAAAGTGGAATTCCATCTCGTTGGCCCGCTGATGCGACGGCAGTTGCCGCAGGCGCAGGCCCACCGCGGGCAGTTCGGTGTCCAGGAGGTTTTCCACCAGGAGGACCACCGCCTCCGCCACCGGCTGGTCGTGGATCTCGGGCAGGCCGAAGCGGTCGGCCAGTTGTCCGATCCGTTCGCGCAGGGCCTGGGTCTGTACCCGGGTGAAATCGATCTCCTCCAGCAGTTGGTGCAGGAGGAGGCCGAAGCCGCTGCCGGCCGGGAGGGCCTGGACGGGATCGGCCGTCGGCGGGGTCTCCGGCGCGGCCGGCAGGGCGTCGTAGTCCGGCTGTTCGCTGACCCGGTTGCGAATCAGCCCGGAATAGCTGTTGACCCGCCAGTGGCGTTCGATGGCAGTGGCGAAGGGCCGGGCCCGGGGCGCCGCCCCGGGCGCCTCTGCGCCCCCGGACAAGGGCGGTTGCGGCGCCGGCGGGTCGCTGACCTCGATGGCCGCGGGCGCCTCTTCCGCCAGGGCGTCCAGGCGTTGGAAGACGGCCTCCTGGGAGAGGTCTTTCATGCCACCGTGATGGAGCAGCCACGCCAGGGCGGTCTCGTGCGCCCCGTTGACCGGGCCCCAGGTGAGGACGCAGAGGCGGGCGGCGCGGGTGACGGCGACATAGAAGAGACGCACCCGCTCGGCCATCTCCTCCTGCGTCTTCCTCGCCTTGGCGTCCGCCTCCAGGGCGGCGTCGCCACCACCCAGGTAGAGACAGGCGCGGCCCTCGGCATCGTGGAAGAACCAGGGCAGGGGCTTGCGGCGTGGCTTGGGCTCGGACCAGGGGAAGGGGATATAGACCACCGGATACTCCAGCCCTTTGCTGGCGTGCATGGTGACGATCTTGACCAGGGCCTCGTCGCTCTCCAGGCGCAACCGGGCGGCCTCGCCTCGGGTGGCCAGGGCCTTCTGGTCGGCCAGCCAACGCAGCAGTTCCTCCATCCCCGGCCGGCTGGCGGAGGCCTGCTGCAACAGCTCCACCAGTTGCGAGACATTGGTCAGACAGCGTTCCCCGTCGGGCAGGGCCAGCAGCCGACGCACCAGGCCCTCCCCCCTGGCGAGCCGCTGGAAGGCCTGGATGAAGCCCCGGGTCTGCCACTCCTGGCGGTAGCCGAGGAAGCGCTGTTGCACCGCCTCCCAGGCCGCCTCGTCGTCCAGCAGGGCGTCGATCTCCGTGGCGTTCCAGCGCAACAGCCGGTCCGCCAGGGCGTGGCGCAGGCGCCTTTCGTCCTCGCACCGGGCGACGGCCTGGAGCAGGTTGAGCAGGGCCCCGGCCTCCTCGCTCTCGAAGACGCTCTGATCGGAGAGGGCGACGCTGTTGATCCCCTGGGCCCGCAGGGCGTCCCGGATCACCGGGGTGTCCCCGTGGGTGCGCACGAGGATGGCGATGTCCCGCGCCCGCAGGGGCTCCGTCCCCAGGGTGCAGCGCCCCGTGCGCAACAACCCGGCGATGTGGTGGGCACAGTGGGCCGCGGCCGCGGCCTTGGCCTCGCCCACCTTGATCCGGCCCCGGGAACCGTTCTCCTTGGTCAGGGCCAGCCTCCAGAACACCAGGGGACGGGGTTCCCGGCCCTCCACCCGCAGCGGCTCCGCGTCCGCCCGGGGACAGGGGGCCACCGCCTGATAGGGGATGCCCTCCTGGCGGAAGGGGTCGGCGTGTTGTCCGAACAGCCGGTTGAGCGCGTGCACCAGCCTCGATCCGGAGCGCCAGTTGACCCCCAGGGCGTACCGCCTGTGCGCATCCCCGGCGGCCTTCAGGTAGGTGTGGATATCCCCTCCACGAAAGCGGTATATCGCCTGTTTCGGGTCGCCGATGAGGTAGAGCCCGTTGCCCGGCCGCTCGCGGCCATAGAGGGTGCTGAAGATACGGTACTGGAGGGCGTCGGTGTCCTGAAACTCGTCGATCATGGCCACCGGATAGCGCTCCCGCAGCCACGCGGCCAGGCGCTCGCCCGCGGCGCCCCGCAGGGCCTCGTCCAGGAGGCTGAGGAGGTCGTCGAAGTAGAGCTGCCCGGCGCGCTCCTTGGCGGCTTGCAGATGCCGGCGGACGAAGGCGCGCGCCTCGCCGAGGACGGCCGCGCCGAGTTCGGCGAGGCGCGGCTTCAGGGATTCGAGCGCTTGCAGATATTGGTCGCAGCGGTCGAAGAACGGATTTTCGGGGGTGACGGCCCCCTTGTGGGTCTTCTGTTCGAGGCAACGGCGGGTGAGCAGCCCGAATTTGTCCCCCACAGCCAACAGGGGCTCGCCGCTGTCACACAGGGCCTGGGCCTGTGCGAGCGCCTGTTGGACGGCCTTGACGTTGTAGCTCTTCCTGTTGAGGACCGTGGGTTCGGCAAGGATTTGGCGCACCCGTTCCTGCTCTGTGCGCCAGCTCTCCCGCAGGGCCCGGTGCAGGCCGCCGAGCCTGCCCAGTTCCGCCCCGATCTCCCGGGTAAGTTCGCGCGTGCCCCGGACCCGGGGCAACAGGGTCAGTTCCGCCGACGCCAAGTGGTCGCTCACCGCCGCCAACAGGGCCGCCGGGTCACGCCACTGGCCGAGGACCCAGCGTGCCAGGGCGATGGGCAGGCCGTCTTCGGCGAACCACTGCCGCCAGAAGTCCTCGGCCGCCTGTTTGCGCAACAGGTCCTCGCTCTCGATGAACTCGAACTCGAAGCTCACCCCGGTATCGAAGGCGTTCTCCTGCAGGACCCGTTGACAGAATCCATGGATGGTGAAGACCGCGGCCTGGTCCATGGCCACCAGGGCGGTGCGCAGACGCTCCCTGTCGGCCTCGGGATCGGGCCGCGTGGACAGCCAGCGGGCGAGTTCCGGATCCTCGTCGCAGGTGGCGTGGTCCGGCGACTCCAGGCAACGCAATGCCTGCGTCAGGCGCCCGCGGATGCGCCTGCGCAGTTCCTCGGTGGCGGCGTTGGTGAAGGTCACCACCAGGATCCGCTCGACCCCCAGCCCGGACTCCAGCAGGTGGCGCAGGTAGAGGCCGGTGATGCTGTAGGTCTTGCCGGTGCCGGCGCTGGCCTCGATGAGGACGCGGCCATCGAGGGGCATGGTGAAGGGTTGCAGTTCTTCCATCCCCGGCCTCAGGTCTCTTCCAGGTATTGGAGCAGGGGGCGGTAGATCGTCCCGGCCAGTTCGAGGCAGGCCTCGTCAGGCAGGGGGCGGTCCCGGTACATCAGGCGGACCGCGGCGTCTGCGGTCTCGTTCCCGTCCAGTTCGGGTCTTCGCTTGTTGCCTGCCGTCATCCATTTCCAGGCACTGCGGGGAAAGAAGGGCAGGGGGGCCTGCATCCCCTGCCGGTAGAGGTCCAGATAGGTGCCTTCCAGGAGGGTCAGGGCCTCTTGCGAAGGGACCGGCGCGAGGCTCAGGGTGGCGTCCTCGGCGACGAAGCGGCTGGGGACCTTGCCCCCCCCGGGGTCCGCCGCACAATGGGCGAGGTGCCGAAGCCACAGGGAGAGCCTGTCGTCGCTGCGCAGTCTGCCCGCCCGCCAGGCCAGGAGCCCGCCGCCGTAACGGTTGCCGAGGGTGCCCACCAGGCGCCATCCGCCCAGGGCGAGATCCAGGGCCAGGGGGGCCTGCGGGGGATCTTCCGCCGTCAGTCGCCGGACCTCCTCCAGCACCCCCTCGATACGGGCCCCGGCCCGTTCCAGCAGGATCTCCCCATGGACGCCGTGGGGCAGGCCCCCTTCGCCCACCAGCCGCAGGCGCAGGTCCGGGACAGGCTCACCCGCGAGTCGCGCCCCCAGCAGGCGGTCGCGCAGCCCCCAGTCCTGGAGGTCGTCCAGGGTGAACGGCTCCACGTCCTCGATCGGCGGCTCGTCTTCGGGCAGGGACATGGCCAGCCGCCGGCTGAGGAAGGCCCTGGTTGGATTCTTGAAGAAGCGGATCAGGTCCTCCAGTTCGACGAGCCTTTCCAGGTCCTTCTCCGGCAGTGGGGCCACATGGAACGGCCGCCCCTCCTGCCCCTCCCGGGCGCAGGCCCAGGTGTCGTCGTAGGTGAAGAGACGTGCGTCCCCACCATCGAAGTAACGGTGGCTGAAGGGCTGCAGGGGATGCTGGACGCACAGGCGACGAGACAGCGGAGGCCCCTGGTCCGGGTGACAGGCGTCCAGATAGTCCAGCAGTTCGCTCACCACCTCCGCCGGCAGGCGCTCCTGGTCGCTGCGCGCGTCGCGGCTCTGATAGCCGATGAACAGGGCGTCGCGGGCGGAGAGCAGGGCCTCCAGGAACAGATAGCGGTCGTCCAGGCGCCGGTCGCGGTCGCCGCGCCGCCGGTGCCGGCCCGCCATGAGATCGAAGGAAGGCGCCCGCTGGGGGCGGGGATAGTCCGTGTCGTTCATGCCCAACAGGCAGATCACCCGGAACGGCAGGGCGCGCATGGGCAACAGGTTGCTGAAGGTGACCCCGCCGTGCAGGAATCCCCGGGTCCCGCTGCGGTCGCCCAGGGCCCGATCGAGCAGTTCGCGGATCACGGACGGGGGCAGTTCGGTCTCCAGCCCACCCTGGGCCGCCTGGCGCACCAGGTCGTCCAGGTATACGGAAAGCGCCTGGAAGAGTTCCCGTTCGGCCTCGCCGACGGCGAAGAAATCGTCCCACAGGCGCAGCAGATCCTCCCGCCACTGGGGGAGCCTCCTGGCCGTTCCGAGCCCCTTGCGCCATGCGTCCAGCCGCTCGATCAGCTCTTGCAGGGCCCCGGCCCAGAGCAGCTCCTCGCCCTCGATGTCCAGATAGGGCGGAGTGCCGCCATACAGGGGCGGGGGGCCTTCCACCGGGGTGACGAACCCCAGGAACAGGCGCCGCAGCCCGAAACGCCAACTGTTGAGGGCGGCGTCGCCGGGCAGGCCCAGCTCGCGCCGGTGCCTCTCGTCCACCGCCCAGCGGATGCCGGTCTCGCGTACCCAAGTGCGGATCCGCTCCAAGGCCGTCTCGTCCAGGCCCAGGCGTCGCTGCACGGCATCCACCTCCAGCAGGGCCAGGACCTCGGTGGCGCCCAGGCGGCTCTCGGGCAGCCGGAGCAGCCAGCGGATGGCCTCCGACAGGGGATCCTCCCCCCCGGTCGGACGATCGGCGATGGCGAAGGGGATCGCCCGCTCGGGGGGCGCCGTGGCGAAGACCGCCTCGACGAAGGGCGCGTAGGCCGCCATGTCGGGGGCCATGACCAGGATCTCCCGGGGTTTCAGACTGTCGATCTCCTGGAAGCAGCGCAGCAGGTAGTCGTGCAGCACCTGGACCTCGCGCAGAGGGGTATGGGTCCCGTGTACCTGGATGGAGGGCCAGGTCTCCACGGGGCATGCACGGGCGTTCGCGCGTCCGTCCCGGAGTTCCAGGATGTCCCGCTGAAGGCGTTGCAGCAGGCCCCCGCCCGCCGGCTCCTCGAAGTGGTCGTGGTCCTCCGCCTCCAGCTCCAGCAGTTGATCGAGAAAGACCTGGCCCACGTGGCCCATGGAGGCCAACAACGGATGGCCCAGATCCAGGAAGGGCGCGAAGGGGTCGTCATCACCGACGAAGGCCAGGGCGCGGCGCCGCCGGGCCTTCTCACTGACCAGGTCGGCCCAGTACTCCCGGCTGGGATTGAGGTGATATATGTGCAGATCCACATGCCGGCCGAGCTGTTTGAGGATCTCCAGATAGATGGGGGGCAGGGCGTTGAGGCCGAAGATGAACACCCTCTCGCAGAGCGGATGCCCGTGCAGCGGCGGCCGCTCCATGGCCCGCAGCAGGTCGCTGAGCAGACGGGCGCGGTGATTCCTCGCCCCCTCGGTGATCCGCCGCCACAGTCGTGCCTGCCAGTGATCCTCCTCGCCCTGCTCCCAGCCCAGCACCATGCGCGGACGGAACACCAGATACTGGTCGAAACTGGCGGCGATGCGCTGGCTGAGTTGGAACAGGCGCAAGGCCGGATCCGCGCCGCGCAGATACTTGTCGAGATCCTCGAAGGCCTCCGTCTCCAGCTCCAGGAGATCGGGCAAGGCCGCCTGGATGCGCCAAGCCAGGGTGTCCCGGTCCAGGGGCGAGACCTCGTGTTCCGGCATCCAGGCGCGCAGTACCCGCCACAGGAAGGTGGCCGGCAGAGGGAAATCGAGGTTGGCCGCGATCCCGTGGAGACCGGCCAGGCGTTGGCACAGCCAGCGTTCCGTGCCGGGATTGGGGACCACGATGGGGCGGGCGCGCAGCGGATCGGTGCCGGGGAGGCGCAGCATCCCGGCCAAATCGTCCGCCAGACGTTCCAGGCGGTTGCTGTGGTAGATCGCGATCATTCCCGCACCCCGTCCCTCACCTCGACCTGCTATACGATGGCATCGGAGGCACCCCCATGGGAAGCCCGCGACGGCCTCCGCAAAGATCGAGGCCTGGAACAGGGCCCGGGACCGCGCCGGGCCCCTTTTCGGGCACGCAGGGCTCCGTCATCTAACCGCCCCTCTGCCAGTGGCCTTCCCTGAAAAACGCCGTGAATACCTCCCTGTAGGCTTGACTGCGGCATCCCTGCCGCAGACATTTTCAAGGAAGGCCACTGGCACGGTTTTCAATGACTTGAGTGGTTGGATGACGTGGTCCTGTTCGGGCACGCCGTCCAGGCTGAATTCCCGCGCCCGCTCCTGTAGTATTCCGCCTTTTTCGGGGGGATGGGTGAGTGAAGCCATTGGTCGGAGTCATCA
>JALSSC010000061.1 GCA_026984455.1 Chromatiaceae bacterium | reverse complement strand
ATCTATTTTCCCCCGCGCACGGTCTCGCAGAACGACATCCTGGCGGAGTCCCTGGGGGCAGTGCTCGGGATCGGCGCCTGGGTGCAATGGGGCCACCGGCTGGCCTTCTGGCTCTCCGATGGTCCGGGGTGATTTCCGGCGCAATCCGCGTTATCCTCAACCTAACCTTTTGCTCCTTGCGTTACGTCTGGCCTAAGGGAAATTCCCCAGCCTTCGGCTGACCTCTAGACCAAGGGCGATGGTACAGCGCAATAGGCCCTTCTTGGGGCCGGGGAGACCTCCGCCCATGCCCAGCATCCTCATCGTCGGGGGCAGCGATGCCGGTGTCTCCGCCGCCTTGCGCGCCCGCGAACTGGCGCCCGAGGCCCAGGTCCGCCTGCTGCTGGCCGACCGCTATCCCAGCTTCAGCATCTGCGGGATCCCCTTTCTGCTCAGCGGCGAGGTGGATGGGCCGTCTCACCTCGCCCACCACAGCGCCAGGGATATCGAGGCCGCGGGTATCGATCTGCTTCCAGGGCACCGCGCCCGCAGTCTCGACCCCGAGACCCGGGTGGTCCAGGCACTCACCCCGGGAGGTGATACCCGCGACTTGCGCTACGACCGGCTGCTCATCGCCACCGGTGCCACCTCGGTACGCCCTCCCATCGCCGGCATGGATCTACCCGGGGTCTTCACCCTGCGCTGGATGGACGAGGCCCTGGCCGTCCGCAGGTGGCTGGAACGTCAGCGGCCCGAGCGTGCCGTGATCGTTGGCGGGGGATACATCGGTATGGAGATGGCCGATGCCCTGACCCGGCGTGGCATGGCCGTGACCCTGGTGGAGGCGCTGCCCCAGATCCTCGCCACGCTGGATCCGGATCTCGCCGTAGAGATTGCCGTCACCCTCCGGAACGAGGGAGTGGAGGTGGTCACAGGCGTTCGCACAGAACGGATCCGGGAGACCAGCGAAGGTCTGCGAGTGGAGACTGGCGCCGGAAGCTGGGACTGCGGTCTGGTCCTGGTGGCGACCGGGGCGCGCCCCGAGACCACCATAGCCGCCGCCGCAGGACTGGAGACGGGTCACCATGGTGCCCTGCGTGTGGACCGGCATATGCGTACTCGCTTCCCGAGCGTGTACGCCGCCGGGGATTGTGTGGAGACCTGGCACCGTCTCTTGGAGGACTGGACCTATATGCCTCTGGGCAGCACCGCCCACAAACAGGGCCGGATAGCCGGAGAGAATCTCGTGGGCGGTGCCCGGGAGTTTGCCGGCACTCTCGGTACCCAAGTGGTCAAGGTCTTCGACCGCATCGCCGCGCGTACCGGTCTGCACGACCGGGACGCCCGCGCTGCCGGCTTCGATCCCTTGTCGGTGGATCTGGAGACCTGGGACCGCAATGCCTACTACCCGGGTGCCCAGAAGCTGATCATCCGGGTGACGGGAGAGCGCCGTGACGGCCGTCTGCTCGGTGCCCAGATCCTCGGCCACCAGGGCAGCGAAGTGGCCAAGCGCCTGGATGTCTTCGCCACCGCTCTGTTCCATGGCATGAAGGTGGTCGAACTGGAGGACCTGGACCTGAGCTACACCCCGCCTCTGAGCAGCCCCTGGGACCCGGTGCAGATGGCCACCCGACACTGGACCTGGACTCTCACACACGCAGGAGGTAGCCGATGAGCAGTCAATGCGAAGTCACCGCGAAGAAGGCGACCGGCAGTCCAATGGGCCTCTTCGAGCGCTATCTCAGCCTTTGGGTCTTCCTCTGTATCGGGGTCGGTATCGGCCTGGGCCAGGCCCTGCCCGGCGTCTTCCAGTTCGTCGGCCGCCTGGAGGTGGCGCAGATCAACCTGCCGGTAGCGGTGCTGATCTGGTTGATGATCGTCCCCATGCTCCTCAAGGTGGATCTGCGCGCCCTCGGTGGAGTGCGCCGCTATTGGCGCGGGGTGGCGGTGACCCTGTTCGTGAACTGGGGGGTCAAACCCTTCTCGATGGCGTTGCTCGCCTGGTGGCTCATCCGCGCCTGGTTCGCCCCTTGGTTGCCGGCCGACCAGATCGACAGCTACGTGGCGGGGCTCATCCTTCTGGCCGCCGCCCCGTGCACGGCGATGGTCTTCGTCTGGAGCCACTTGTCGGATGGCGAGCCCCATTTCACCCTCTCCCAGGTCGCTCTGAACGACTTGATCATGGTCTTCGCCTTCGCCCCCATCGTCGGCTTCCTCCTCGGCCTGTCAGCCATCCAGGTACCCTGGGACACGCTGATCCTGTCGGTGGTCCTCTATATCGTCGTCCCCCTGATCGCCGCTCATGTCTGGCGTAGCCGGGTCCTGCGCCGCCCCCAGGGTTTCTCCCACCTCGCACGTGTCATCGAGACCCTGCATCCCATCTCCCTGGGGGCCCTCCTTGCGACCCTGATTCTCCTATTCGGCTTCCAGGGCAGACAGATCCTCGCCCAACCGCTGATTATCGCCTTCCTCGCTGTGCCCATCCTGATCCAGGTCTTCTTCAATGCCGGCCTGGCCTATCTCTTCAATCGCGCCGTCCGCTCGCCTCACTGCGTGGCCGGGCCTTCGGCCCTGATCGGGGCCAGTAACTTCTTCGAGCTGGCCGTGGCCACCGCCATCTCGTTGTTCGGCTTCGACTCGGGTGCGGCCCTGGCCACGGTGGTGGGGGTCCTGGTGGAGGTGCCGGTCATGCTCATGGTGGTGGGGATCCTTCGCCGCACCCGAGCCTGGTACGAGCGGCGGGCCGGGGAGGTGCCTCAGGCGGCCTGCTGTCCGCCGGAGCCGCATCGGCATTGAGGCTTAACGATCCCGGCGCCTCTGCGATCCTGCCAGGGTCATGTCATCTGGCACGGGCATCGGGGAGCGGGCGGCTGGGCTCTGGCGTTGTCTCGTTCAGGGTGAGTGCCTGGAAGCCCCGGTGCAGGCCGGGCGCGACGCACAGGCCGGCAGGGGCAGTCACCTATGCGACACTCTCCCCCTCTCCAGGATCTGGGACGGACCTCGGGACATGCTCATAACGGGTGAGCACGAGGACCGTCCGCGGTTCGTGTTCGATGCCGATCTCATGCAGGGTGAGGGGATCGTAGGGCTGCTCGCTGTCTTCATGCACCAGGACCCCGGTGCGTGAAACGTACAGCAGGCGGTCTTCCAGGCGGAAGAGGGTCCGGGAGGCCTCGAGCAAGCGGTTCAGGTGCTGTAGGTAGATCTCCGGGTTTTCTATGCTCTGCGGACTCGCCGGGCGGTAGGCGCGTTTCTCGCGCTCCGCCCGGATGTTTGCGGACATGTTGCGCCGCACGTAGGCCACATAGTGATCGAACAGGTATTTTTTCAATGCCTCACGCAGCCGGGCTTCCGAGGACGATGGGAGGTCCAGTCGATGGCCGGAGAAATCGATCAGGGTCAGGGGTGCGTCCATCAACAGGCGGCCGGAGTCCAGTTGCGGACCGAATCGTGATTTGAAGGTGGCGCGCATGGAGAGCAGGACGAAGGCCTCCTTCAGGCGGGGATGGGCCGCGGCGGAGAGGAATGCCTGTAATTGCGGGTCGTCTTCATAGAGGCGTTTAATGTCGGCCGGCGTGGCGAAGAAGGCACGGAGTTCCGGGCGGGTAGTGAACTCCCGTGGATCCACTTTCAGGGCAGGCGGCATCGCCGTAATGATCCCGTCCACGTGTTCGAGCAAGACCCGCACCGATGCGGCGAGGCGGCGATGGTAGCCGTTCAGTGCCCGCAGCCGGGGGTCGGTGTCGTCTACTACGCTCTCCACCGCGAGCCGGGCGGTGGTGCGTGTCCCGTCGTCGAGGCCCTGGCGGAAAGCCTGCCAGCGCTCCAGGAGTTGCCGCCACTGCTCGTCGAACAGGCGCCGGAGGCTCGCCCCCTGAGGATGACGGCGGTCCTCCGCCGGTGGTGAGCGGGGGCTGTCGTCGGTGTCCGCTGATGACGGGGCGGTCATTCCGAGTCCCCCCATAGCCAGGCGGCGCCGCGTATCCCGCCCGAATCCCCGTGCACCGGCGGCGACAGCCGGGTGCGAACGCAGTCGGAGAAGACGTGTGCCGACCACAGGCGCGGCACGTTGCTGTACAACCGTTCCAGGTTGGAGAGGCCGCCACCCAGCACGATCACTTCGGGGTCCAGCAGATTGATCACCGTGGCGAGGGCGCGGGCCAGACGATCCTCGTAGAGGGTCAGGCTCGCCTCGGCCTCGGCATCGCCGGCCGTGGCCCGTTGTGCCAGATCCCGGGGGCTGAAGGCCTGGCCGAAATGCCGGGCATGGTCGGCGCTCAGGCCAGGGCCCGAGAGAAAGGTCTCGATGCAACCGCTTTTTCCACAGTAACAAGGGGGGCCGGGGAGTTCGTCTTCCCTCGCCCAAGGCAGGGGATTGTGTCCCCATTCTCCGGCGATGCCGTTGCTTCCACGGAGGAGGCGCCCATCCACCACGATGCCGCCGCCCACCCCTGTGCCGAGGATGACCCCGAACAGGCTCTGCGCTCCGGTCCCGGCCCCGTCCCTGGCCTCGGACAGGGCGAAGCAGTCGGCATCGTTGGCCAGGCGTACCGGCCGTTCCAGGATGCGTTGCAGATCGCGGTCCAGGCGGCGGCCATTGAGACACACGGAGTTGGCGTTGCGCATCCGGCCATCGGCGGGGGATAGACTGCCGGGGGTGCCGATTCCCACCGCTCCCTGAGGACCGACATCGGCCTCCAGTTCGGCGATGAGCCCGGCCACTGCGCTCAGGGTAGCTTTGTAGTCACCCTGGGGCGTGGGCCGGCGGCGCCGCCAGCGAATCCGGCCGGCCGGGTCGAGGGCCGCGGCCTCGATCTTGGTACCCCCCAGATCGACGCCGATGCGCAGCCGTTGCATGTTTCCTCAGGCCTTGCCGGAGACGGTCTCGTGGCGTTCCCCCGAGGGATTGGTGAAGCGGTCGTTGAGGGCCTGTACATAGGTATCGGTGGCCTGGATGACCTGTTCCACCCGCTGGCGGGCGTTGCGCCCCCAACCCGCGGGGTGTTTGCGGAAGATGCTGCGCCAGGCGCGGGTGTTGTGGCGGAAGGCGCGTTTGAGGTCACCCTCCAGATGTTCGGCCCGGGCCTCACGTTCCAGCGCCCCTTCCAAGGTCCGGGCCATCAAGGCGCGCATCCCGAAATGGATGGCAATCAACACCACCAGCACCACGAGCCCCAGGATGCCGGCGAGCACGGGGCTGTCGAGCAGCCCCCAGAACCCATGGGCGAGTTCCGGATCCGAGGCCAGTAAGGCACCGCCGCCCAGGGCAAGGAGACCGAACAGGACGGCATCCCCCCAGAGCACCCGCCGCCGCCAGGCGGCGATGAATCGCTCCAACAGGGGAACGGCCCGCTCTTCGATATCACGGGCGTTCTTTTCCAGCGAGGCCACGATGCGGTAGGCACGTTCCACCTCCACCTGGCCCATGCGCGAGTGGATCTCCGACAGATCCGCGTCCCGCTTGGCTTCGAAGCGTTCGCGCTTGGCCGGGTCATCGATGGGGACCGCGGCCTCGGGGTTGTAGATGGTATAGAAGCGGCCGGCGGTGAGGCCCTTCTCGCCCAGGGCGCGTTGCCACGCGGCCACCACGTCCTCGGGGTTGTCCTCGCGCGCGGTGGTGTCGATCTGATTCAGGACATACAGGAACTTGCTCGTGTCGGGGCGGTGCAGGGCCTGGGCCACCAGGTGTTCGAGGGTGTCCTGCATGGCCCCCGGCTCGGGATGACGGGCGTCGAACAGCACCAGCACCAGGTCGGACAGGTGGATGATGTGGTCGGTGATGCGCAGTACCGCGGTGCGCTGGGCGTCCGCGTCGAAGCCGGGGGAGTCGATCAGGATCTTGCCCTTGAGGCGTTCGCTCGGGCAGGTCTTGAGTTGCAGGTAGGCGTCCACGCGCTCGCCCTCTCCCGCGGCCACGGCCTCGATGTCCTTGGATATCTGATAGAAGGGGAAGCGGGGGTCGGCATCCAGGGCCACGCCGGGCAGGGCGTGGGGGTTTTTTTGTTCGCTGTAGCAGATCACCGTGAAGCGTTCGTCCACCGCCTGGTTACCGGTACGCTGGAGTTCGTAGCCGAGGTAGTGGTTGATGAAGGTGGACTTGCCTGCGGAAAAGGTGCCCAGGATCGAGATCAGGGGCCACCAGGGGATGAGATTGGCGAAGGATTCTTCTGGGGTGAGCAGACCGAGGCGATAGGCCACCTGGTCGAGATCGCGGAAACTCTTCACCGTGTCGAGGAGCACGGGGTTCTCGTCGGCCAAGTGTTCCTCGAGGTGCTTGAGGCGGGATTCGATGCCGGGGGCGGCTGCGTTCATCTTGGATGGCTCCTTTGTTACAGCGGGCTCGGAAAAAGGGGCATGTTAACTCCATGGATCGAAGAGCGACAGGTTTCACGGGTGGCGTTACTCTCCCTTGGTCCACGGTTTGTAAATAAGTAGTAGGTGTATTACTTATCTATTTGTTTTCTATTTGAAAAAATGGGGGTTATCTTGAAATCCAGGCCCATATTGGAGATACTGCCCGCCTTCAAGAGGCTGTGGATCAGGATGGATGATCGTTTTTGCGTCTCACCGTCAGGTCCTTCCGTCCTGTGGATTCATGCCCGGCCTCTCCATCTCCCCCCTTTCGGTCCACCGAAGGGCGTCCGCAGTCTGAGGAGGGGTGTGACCAACGATGGCCGAGCTTTTTTCCGATGAATGGATGAAGGGGTTCATGACCCATTGGAACGCCGACCACGACCTGCCCACGGCCTTGGCCGAGATCGGTTTCGACAGCACCATAGCCTATGGATTCGACGACGAAACCGAACCTCGTGGCTTCATCCGGGTGGAAAAAGGAAGGGTGGTCGAGGCCGGCGCCTATGACGGTCGCCCGCTGAACTGGGACCTGCGTGCGACCCCCGAGCAATGGCGGAAGTGGATCTCCAAGCCACCAGGCATGATGGCCCTGGGCATGGCCTACACCTCGCGTAAGTTGAGGTTCAACGTCGGCGATTATGCGGCCATGATCAGGGATCCCCGTATGGCGGGCCCGTTCATCAGGAGTTTTTCCGTGATGGGGGCGGTCGCCTAGCAGGGCCTTATCCTGGACAACTGGTCGGGACGACTTGTGCGGATTGCGCCGGATCCTGGCCTGCCCGCAAGACCCGGAAAAGGGCGCATGATCGAACGATGCGACCCTTCCGTGGGCCTGCGGGCGGGGGGAAGGCGGGCGGGATGCGCAGGGTATGCTCGACTGGTTTCAAGGTGTTTCGTTTCTTCCGGTCCGGCCCGTCCTGCCGGTCAAGGTAATAACTACGAGCGCTCGAGTGATGCGTATACATTCACAGGTATTGATCCTCTCTCTCGGTCTGTCCCTGGCGGCAGGTGGTCTTCGCGCCCAGCCCCGGCCGCTGCCGGCCCCCACGGACTACTTCACCGTACAGCAGTCCCGTGGCGTGCCTACGGTGTCCATCGGCGGCACCGTGATCCCCTACAAGGAGGTCACCCTGTCGGCGCAGATGCCCGGCCGGGTCAAGTATCTTGCGGGCATCGAGGGTGACGCCTTCCACAAGGGCGATCTGCTGGTGGCCCTCGACGAAAAGGAACTCCTGGCCAAACGGCGCGCCGCCCTCGCCCAGCTCGCGTCCGCCGATGCCCAATTGCGCAATGCCGGGGTTCAGTACACCCGCGAGATCTGGGCACCCCGTTCACGCAGTGCGCCGGGCGGCATGGGGCTCCCCAACCTGTTCGATCAGATGTTCACCAAGCCCTTCGAAGACTTCAGCGGCGAGAGTGATCCCGGCGCGGCGCGCTATGGCGATCTGTATTCTTCGGGGACCCAGGTGGCCCAGGCCCGTTCCCAGATCGCCCGTCTGCGGGCGGAGATCGAGGCCATCGACGCCAAGTTGCGGGATACCAAGAGCATCGCCCCCTTCGATGGCGTGATCATGAAGAAGTTCGTGGAGATCGGAGACACGGTACAACCGGGTCAGCCCCTGTTGAAGTATGCCGACGTGCAATACCTCCAGGTGGAGGTGAACATCCCCGCGCGCCTGCGTCCCGGCCTCCGGGAGGGGATGATGCTCCAGGCCCAGTTGGACGTGGACAATCGCGTGGTGCCGGTGCGGGTGGCGCAGATCTTCCCCATGGCGGACGCCCAGCGGCACACCGTGCGGGTGAAGTTCGACCTGCCTCAGGGGGTCTCCGCGCCGGGCATGTACGCCAAGGTCCTGGTGCCGGACTTCACCGCCCCGGCGCGGACCAACCCGGTGATCCCGTCCTCGGCCATCCGCTACAACGGCAGCCTGCCGGGGGTCTACGTCCTCGGCGGCGATGGCCAGCCCCATCTGCGCCTGGTGCGGGTCGGCGAACAGCTTCCGGGGGGCTACACTACGGTACTGAGTGGTCTGCAACCGGGGGAGAAGGTCCTGCGCGATCCCCCGGTCGGCATCGCCCAGGGCTGGAGCGCGGCGGAACAGAAACGCCGTTGATCCCGGAGCCATGAACCGGCCCGCGGCCGTTCGGGGCCGCCCCGCCACCCCTCGTCGACAAGGTTGTACCGCCTGCCCCGGACCCCTCCAGGTCCGGGGCGGCGTCTATTCCATTGGGTGAACTATGAGTCAAAACGATCTCGTTCCCGGGCCCGAGCCGGATACCAAGGTCCCTCCCGCCCACGAGGAAGACCTCGGCGTGGCGGGACGTACCGCGCGCTTCTTTATCCGTTCGCCTCTGACCCCGCTGTTCTACGTCGCCATGATGCTGATGGGGCTGATGGGACTGGTGATGACCCCCAGGCAGGAGGATCCGCAGATCTCCGTGCCCATGGTGGACATCTTCGTCCAGTACCCGGGGGCCTCCGCCAAGCAGGTCTCGGTCTTGGCGATCCAACCTCTGGAACGGATCATGAGCGAGATCCAGGGGGTCAAGCACGTCTATTCCGCGAGTGATCGCGGCCGGGGCATCGTCACCGTGCAGTTCAAGGTGGGGCAGCCCATGGGGCCCTCGCTGGTGAAGGTGAACGACAAGCTCGACTCCAACATGGACAAGATCCCGCCGGGCGTCATGCCCCCCCTGGTCAAGGCCAAGGGGATCGACGACGTCCCGGTGGTGAACCTCACCCTCTGGTCCAAGGACCTGGACGGTGACGGCGTACCCGACGTGGACGACGGCCAGCTGCGGATGCTGGCCCTGGACGTGATGCAGAACATCAAGGAGATCCGCGAGACCGGCAACAGTTTCGTGGTGGGCGGGCGTTCCGAACAGGTGACCGTGGAGGTCATCCCCGAGCGCCTCTCGGGTTACGGCATCAGCCTGGATCAGGTCGCCCAGACCATCAAGACCGCCAACGCCGAGATCCAGGCGGGCGGGGTCGAGAGCCTGGATACCCGCTTCACGGTGCTCACCGGCGCCTTTCTGCGCGGTCCCGAGGATATCGCCCGCCTGGTGGTGGGCACCTTCAACAACACCCCGGTCTATGTGCGTGACGTGGCCCGGGTGTGGCAGGGCCCCGAGGATGCCAAGCAGTTGGTGGCCTATTACACCGGCCCTGCCGCCGAAGGCGAGTTCCGGGCCGACGGCGCCCCGGCGGTGACCATCGCCCTGGCCAAGAAGAAGGGCACCAACGGCGTCACCGTGGCCAATGCCATCATCGACCGGGTGCATGAGCTGGAAGACAACCTCATCCCCGCCAACGTGGGGGTGGCCATCACCCGCAACTATGGCGAGACCGCCAACGAGAAGGTCAACGAACTCATCTTCAAGCTGTTCGTGGTGGTGGGCTTCGTGTTCCTGCTGATGGTGGGCGCCTTCCGCGCCCTGCGTCCCGCCATCGTGGTGGTGCTGGTGATCCCGGTGGTACTGTTGATGACGGTGTTCGCGGCCTGGGTGACCCACTACACCATCGACCGGGTGAGCCTGTTCGCCCTGATCTTCTCCATCGGCATCCTCGTGGACGACGCCATCGTGGTGGTGGAGAACATCTACCGGCGCTGGCTGGAAGAGGGCCGCACCGACGACGACACCGCGGTGGACGCGGTGCGCGAGGTCGGAAATCCCACCATCCTGGCCACCTTTACCGTCATCGCCGCCCTGCTGCCCATGGGTTTCGTCACTGGCATGATGGGCCCCTACATGGAGCCCATCCCGGCCCTGGGCTCGGTGGCCATGGGTATCTCCTTGTTCGCCGCCTTCGTGTTCACCCCCTACCTGGCCATCTCCAAGTGGCTGCGCCCGAGCATGAAATACCTCAAGGTGGCGGAGAAGCGCGAGCACAGGACCGCGGAGCGCCTCGAGGGCCTGTTCCGCTGGGTCCTGACCCCGCTCATCACCTCGCCTTTCAAGCGCCGTACCTTCAAGCTGGTGATGTGGGGCACCTTTCTGTTCACCTGCACCTTCTTCTATTTCAAGTGGGTGGCGGTGAAGATGCTGCCCCTGGACAACAAGCCGGAATTCTCGGTGGTCCTGGACATGCCGGAAGGCACCGCCCTGCCGGTCACCGCCAACCTGCTCCATCAGATGGCGGAGAGGGTGCGTGCGGTGCCCGAGGTGACCGCCCTTCAGGTCTACGTGGGCACCGCCCGGCCGTTCGATTTCAACGGCCTGGTGCGGCACTACTATCTGCGCAACAGGCCCTGGCAGGGGGAGTTGCAGGTCCAACTCCTGAACAAACATGAGCGCAAACGCAGCAGTCACGAATTGGCGGTTCTGGTGCGGGGAATGCTCAAACCCCTGGTGGAGGGGACCGGGGCCAAGTTCGCGGTGGTGGAGATGCCCCCTGGACCACCGGTGTTGCGTGAGGTGGTGGCCGAGGTGCATGGCCCCACGGCCGGGATCCGCCGCCAGGTGGCGCGTGATCTCACCGGCATCTTCAGCCAGGCGAAGAGCGCCCGGGACGTGGACAACTACCTGCGCGACCCCTACGAGTACTGGCGCTTCGAAGTGGATACGGAAAAGGCGGTCCGGCGCGGCATCTCGGTGGACACCATAAACCGCAATCTGGCCATGGCCCTGGGCGGCACCAGCATCGGTGACGTCAAGCAGCGGGTGGGCCACGAGCCGGTGAAGATCGTCGTGCAGGTGCCGCTCTCGGTGCGCTCGGAGATCGGGCGTCTCGGTGACCTGCCCATCCAGTCCCAGACGGGACACACCATCCCGTTGCGGGAACTGGGGCGTTTCGTCAAGGTCCCGGCCGACGACCTGATCTACCACAAGGATCTGCGCCCGGTGGAATACGTGGTGGCGGGTGTGGGCGGCAAGTTGGCCGCTCCGGTCTACGTGATGTTAGAGGTGGAGGACCTGCTCAAGGAGAAACACTACATCGCTCCCGACGGCGAGCCCCTGGAGCCCTACTGGATCGGGCCACCACCGGACGACAGCCGCAGTGCCTTCGAGTGGGCCGGCGAGTGGACCGTCACCTACGAGACCTTCCGGGACATGGGTGCCGCCTTCATGGTCGCCCTGGTCCTCATCTACATCCTGGTGGTGTGGGAGTTCGGCAATTTTCGTATCCCCCTGGTGATCATGGGCCCGATCCCCCTGACCCTGCTGGGTATCATCCCGGCGCACATGGCCATGTTCCAGTTGGGCCTCGGCGGGGAGTTCACGGCCACCTCCATGATCGGTTGGATCGCCCTGGCCGGTATCATCGTGCGCAACTCCATCCTCCTGGTGGACTTCTCCCTCCAGGAGATCCAGCGCGGTATCCCCGTGGCCGAGGCCGTGCTGCGCGCGTGCAAGACACGTACCCGGCCCATCGTCATCACCGCCATGGCCTTGGTCCTGGACTCCGTGGTCATCCTCACCGATCCCATCTTCCAGGGCATGGCCATCTCCCTGGCCTCGGGGGTGATCGTCTCCACTCTGCTTACCCTGGTGGTGATCCCCCTGGGCTGCATCGCGGCCTCCAAGGACATGTGCGAGGTGGCGGCCGCCACCGCACCCAGCGGAAGCATGGTGCCTTGCGACACGGCCCTGCCCGAGGCCAAGAAAAGCGCCACCCGAACCGGTGGTGGCCTGATCGCCCTGTGGGGTGGCCTGGTGAACGTGATCTCCATGGCCTTCTACCTGTTGCGGATGCCTTTTGTGTTGTTGCTCCAGTGGCTCAAGCCCAAGCTCAAGCCCAAGCCGGGCCCCGCCGGGGGCGGTGGCAGTTCGCCGGCCCCGGGGACTGGCGGCACGGCGCCGGGGGGACCGGATTCCGGAGGTGGTGGTGGGCCGGCCTCTGGTGGCGCGGTCCCGGGCGGGGCGGCCCCGGCTCCGGCGGCACCCAAACGGGATTCCATGGGCGCGAGGTCCAGACCTGCGGTGGCTGCGGTGGAGACCTCCGTTCCCGCAACGGAAGTGCAATCCCCGGCCACCCTCCGGGGAGCCGTGTCCGAACCCAAGCCGTCTGTGGAATCTCTGGACGAGACCGCTGCTGAGGCCACGCGCACCGCGAAGCTGACGGCCGGGGCGGGACGACGAAAGGCACCTGCGGCCAAATCGGGGACCCGAACACGCAAGAAAAAGGCCCCCGCGACCAAGAAGGCCACGGTATCGAAGGCGAAGGCAAGCGATTCCCTCAATGCACCGGCGGCACAGATACAGAAGAAGGCCAGCCGGAGAGGGATTCGCCTCAAACTCGATGGCGCCGGACCTTCCGGTAAGGGTCTGGATTGATCTGCCGGATCATGATGTACCCGTCGCACAAATGCCTCCAGGTCGTCCTTGCGATCCTTTGCGGGATCCCGGGCTTCGAGGCGTTTGGCTGGGATGGATCGGCTGGAGCCGGCCCGACCTACAGTCCCTCCTCATCCCTGCCCCGCTCATGGTGGGCCCCCTGGGCGGCGCCTGCGAATCCTTACAATAGGTTACGGCCGTCCGTCGAGCCGGAGCGGCGGACCCAGGCAGGCTTCGATGGTGAGCCCCATGCCGCCGGCCTGCCCTCCTATGACCCTTCTTTCGGACAGCCTGGCTACGGTGTCTATGGCGGTTACCGTTTCCGGCCCCTCACGGCGGAAGAGCGGGGGCGGCAGTCGATGGGGCCGGCCGCGGCCGCTACCGTTCCCGTTTACGCCCCTCACCTTCGGGACGGATGGGGAAGGGGAGGGTCGCGGGTCCAATCCGCTCTGCCCCCATATCAGGCCTCCTGGGGGCGCACGGCCTATGGATTCAGGCCACGCGTGCCGGACAATTCCCGTGGTGTGCCCCCTGAATCGCCATCCGACGGGTCGGACGATACCCCCGTCATTCCAGAGGATCAGGTTCATCCTGCGAGCACCGATCTCTGGATCCTCCCGGCGCGCTGAGAATGTTCGGCAAGGTCCTCCTGACCCTGTTGGTGGTGGGTCTGGCCTATGGCGTCATCCGTTCGCGTATGCGTCGCGAGGCGGTCGGGGACCGATCCACGCCACCCCCTGTTGGTGCCGGGTCCGCGCGCCGGTTCGCCTGGACCTTTCTGGGCGTGCTCCTGCTTTCGTCGGCCGTGCTCGGCTATTGGCGCTGGCGTGCCGGTGAACAGGTGGTGACGGTACGGGTGATCGACACCGCCAGCGGTCGTTCCCAGATCTATCGCGCGCACGAGAACGATGTGGGGGAGCACGGTTTCATCACCCTGGACGGGCGCCGCGTGGTATTGGCCGGGGTGGAGCGGATGGAGGTCATGGCCGGCGGAGGAGGGCGGCAAGGGGACCGGTGACCGGGGCGGATCTCACTGCGTCCCCTTGCCGTCCTCTGCCGTACGGCCTGTGCACAGCCGTTCGATGCCGTCCAGGATCCGCGGTGTCGGCCTTTGCAGCAGGTCGGCGGGTACCTGGATCAGGTGCCCATGGGTGAGCGCGGACCACCCGGGGTGCTGGTCCGGGAGGGGCGGGGGAGCATCGGTATCCGAGGGGGTGACGAGGATCACCTGCGGGCGGGCGCGGATCACCGCCTCCTGCGACACCGCGAAGGCCTGGCTGGCCTCGCCGCCGAAGACGTTCACCAGGCCGCAGACGGCGAGGGCCTCGGAGAACAACGGCGCCTTGCCGAGGGTCATCAGGGGGTGTCCCCAGAGGAGGTAGAACAGGCGCCGGGGCCGAGCGCGGAGATTCCGGAAACGCGTGCGCAGGCGTTGCAATCGGCCGAGGAACGCGTTCGCCGCGGCCCGGCCCCTCTCCGGCTCGCCGCTGAGGCGCCCCAGGTCCGCCAGGTTCCCGGCGATGCCCTCCAGGGTTTGCGGGTCGCTGCGGTAGATCGGGATCCCCCGCGCCTCGATCCATTGCAGAACGGCCGTGGGGTTGCCCGAGGGCCAGGCGAGGACCAGATCCGGGGCGAGGGCGACCAGGGCCTCTCTGTCCAGGCGGTAGGCATCCCCGATCCTGGGGAGCCGGGCGGCGGCCGGGGGATAGTCGGCATGCGCCACGGTGGCCACGAGGCGCCCGCCCATCCCCACGGCGAACATCAATTCGGCGGTGTGGGGGGAGAGGGCGATCACGCGGCGGGCGGGGGTCTCCAGGCGGACCTCGCGCCCGCTGTCGTCCGTGACCGTGATGGCGGCCCGGGCCGGCAGGGCCAGCAGCCACGGCAACAGGACACACAGCAGGATACCGGAGATGTGCCCGGCAGGGGGGTGAGGAGCGAGGTGTCTCGACATCCTGCCGAGATCAATGCCCCACCAGCCCCGCCAGGTCGGCGATGGCGAGCAGGAGCAGGGCCAGGGCGAGGGCGCGCCGGATCAGGGCCAGGGCATCCTTGAAGGTCTCGGCCGGCCAGGGCCCCTGAGGACGATCCACGAGCCGCAAGCGGTCGTCATCCAGCGCCCCGACGCCGGCGCAGAGGGCGGGGGCCTTGCCGCTTTGAGGATCATTTGGAGGTTCGGGCCGACAGCCCTTCCAAGCCCTGAGCGCCCCCTGGAAGTGGCCGCTCAGGGCATAGAGGGCGGCCGCCGAACGGCTGGGCAGCCAGTCCAGCAGCCAGAGCCAGCGCCGGGCCGCCTCCTCCAGGCCGGGCCGGGGACGGATCCGAAGGTGGCGGGCCAAGTGGCTGCTCAGGCGGTAGGCCAGGGCCCCCACGGGGCCCAGGAGGACGAACCAGACGAGGGGGCCGAAGAGCCGCTCCTGGGTGGCCGCGAAGACGGTCCACAGGGCTTGCATCGGCAGGTCGTCCTCTCCTGGGGCCAGGGGCCCTCCGCGGAGGTCGGCGGCGATGACGCCCAACTCCAGGCGGTCGCGGCGCTCGACCGCGCCCAGCAGCCGTTCCAGCTCCCGCCAGAGGCTCCGTGGCCCCAGGCTGTAGAGCAGCACCACCGCGGAGAAGGCGAGACCGGGCAGGCCGAACAGGAAGGCGTCGAAGAGCCCTTGCAGCCAGGCGGCGCACAGCAGGGGGAGGCCGAGCAGGCCGGCCAGGCCGCTCCAGCCGTTGCCCAGGCGGCCGGCGGGCAGGGCCTGATGGATCTCTATCCAGGCCTCGAACCAGGCCCCGCGGCGCAGGTGTTCGTAGGGGGCGAGGAGGTGTTCGCCGGCCAGGGCGGAGAGGATGATCAGCAGGCTCATAGGTGGTCTAGGTAACGCCGCCAGTCGAAAAGGGGGCCGGGGTCCCGTTTGCGCCCCGGGGCGATGTGCTCGTGCCCCACGATCCGCTCTCTGGTGATGCGGGGATGGCGGCGCCGGATCTCGCGGGTGACCTCCAGGAGGCGGGCATACTGGGCCGCGGCGAAGGGGGTCTCCAGATCGCCCTCCAGTTCGATGCCGATGGAGAAGTCGTTGCAGTCGCTGCGCCCCTGGAAGCTGGAGGCGCCAGCGTGCCAGGCGCGCAGGTGCAAGGGCACGTATTGCACCAGTTCGCCGTCGCGGCGGATCAGCAGGTGGGCGGAAACGCGCAACCCGGCGATCCCGGCGAAGAAGGGATCGGCCGTGGGCGGCAGCCGGTTCTGGAACAGGGCGTCGATCCAGGGGCCACCGAAGCGCCCGGGCGGTAGGGCGATACAGTGGATCACCAGCAGGTCCGGGTCGCAGTCCGCCGGACGGCGATCGAAATTGGGCGAGGGCACCCGCCGTGCCCCCACCAGCCAGCCCTGGGTATCCGTTCCTTCGCTCATCACCCCTGGGGGCGGGCCAGGCCTTTGAGGACCATGTCGGTATAGCTCACGATGCCCTCTACCTCGGCCCCGTCGATCACCGGTGCGCGGCTGATGTGGAAACGGTCGAACAGGCGCGCGCAATAACGGATGTCCATGGTCGGCGGCACCGGCAGCACGGGTTTGGTCATGATCTCGTAGATGTTGACCCTTTCAGGGGCACGGTCCCGCGCCAGCACCCGGCGGGCGATGTCGTCCAGGGTCACCAGACCGTATTCGTCGTCGGGGTGGCGCTTGCGGACCACCAGGCACTTGGTCTCCACGTGGAGCATGGTCTCCAGGGCCTGGGCCACGGTGTCCATGCCGTCCACCAGGTCGAAGTGGGGTTTCATCACGTCGCGCACGCGAATCAAGGGGGGCTGGCTCATAGTTCTTCCTCCACCACAGGCGCCAATTCCCGGATCTGGTGACTGATCCCCACCGCATCCTCCACGTCGATCTGGAAGGCGATCCCTGAGCCGGAGCGTTGTTCGAAACGGCCCGCGTTGGCGATGGTCTCCAGGATACCGCGGGAGAGGTGCTCTTCCACCAGGAACAGGAGCACGTCGCGTTGGGTCTCCAGGGTCAGGCCGAGAAAGGTGTGGGGTTTTTCCACGCCCTCGCCGCGCGCCTGGCTGATCACGGTGGAACCGGTGGCGCCTGCGCGCCGCGCCGCGTCCAGGACGGCATCGGTGACCTCGTCCTCGACGAAGGCGATGATGAGTTTGAAGTGCATGTGGGATACCTCTCTCAAGGGGGTGAGCGCCGCGCGCGTCGCGCGAACCACTCGCTGGCCTGGGCGTAGCCCATGACGCTCATGATGGGAAACAGACTGGCGAAGGCGATCAGGCCGAAGCCGTCGAGGAGTGGGTTCCGGCCGGGGATGTGGCTCGCCAGGCCCAGGCCCAGGGCGGCCACCAGGGGCACGGTCACGGTGGAGGTGGTGACCCCCCCGGAATCGTAGGCCAGGGCGACGATGACCCTGGGGGCGAAGGCGGTCTGAACGATCACCAACACGTACCCGCCGATGATGTAGTAGTGCAGAGGGGTCCCGGTGACGATGCGGAAGGTCCCCAGGGTGATGCCGAAGGCGACGCCCAGGGCCACCGCCACCCGTAGGCCCCAGACCCCGATGGTTCCGGCCGAGACCTGCTGCGCCTTGATGGCCACCGCCAACAGCGAAGGCTCCGCCACGGTGGTGGAGAAACCGATGGCGAAGGCGAACAGGTAGACCCAGAGGAAATGCCCCCAGTGGGGGGAGGCGTCGCCGGCAAGGCCGAGAAATTCCGGGGAGGTGAGCTGTTCGGCCATGACCTTGCCCAGTGGAAACAGGGCCAGTTCCAGTCCTTCGAGAAAGAACGCCAGGCCGAGCAGCACCAGGACCAGGCCCAGGGCCACCCGTTTCAGATCATGGATCGGGCGGCGCAGGATCAGCCATTGGAACCCGAGGAGGATGGCGACGATGGGCAGCACGTCGTCCAGGGTCCCGACGAGGGTGTGCCAGAGCCCGCCGATCGATTCCATCATATCCACATCCCATAACCCATGACGAAGATCATGGGGGTCAGAGAGGCGAAGGCGATCAGGCCGAAGCCGTCGGTCAGGGGATTGCGGCCCTTGATGGCCGAGGCCAGTCCCACCCCCAGGGCGGTCACCAGGGGCACGGTGATGGTGGATGTGGTGACGCCCCCCGAATCGTAGGCGATGCCGACGATCTCGGGCGGGGCGAACAGGGTCATCGCCACCACCCCGGCGTAGCCGGCGATGATGAGGTACTGGATGGGCCAGCCGCGGATGATGCGCAACACCCCGAGGAGGATGGCGAAGCCCACCGAGACCGCCACCGTATAGCGCAGGCCCTCCGCATAGGCCTCGCGCGCGGCCGGCGAATCGGTTATCCAGCCGCCGTGGGCGGCCACCTCGGCGGCCTCGTCCGCGACCGCGATCAAGGCCGGTTCGGCCACGGTGGTGCCGAAGCCCAGGGCGAAGGCGAAGATCAGCAGCCAGAACAGGCTGCCCTTGGCCGCGAAGTCCCGCGCCATGTGCTCGCCGATGGGGAACAGGGCCAGCTTCAGGCCCTCCACGAACAGGGACAGACCGATCACCACGAACAGGCCCCCTACCAGGAGTTCGCCCAGGTTCGGGATGGGGCGGCGCAACACCGCGAACTGGAACAAGGCGATCACCACCACGATGGGTGCGAGATCGCGGGCGCTGTCACCCAGGGATCTCAACATGCGCGAGAGGATCGGATGCACCCGAAACTCCTTTCTGAGGTCGATGTGAGTGTCGCGCCAGGCGCGCCCGTCAGGTCTTCGTTTGTTCGTACGATTTGCGGTCAGGAGTCACCCAGACCTCGGTCCCCAAGCTGGGGCATGGGGACCCGCATACCCGCGTGGCGAGCGCTACAGGCCTCCCCGCCCGACGGGTACACCTTACCTCAGTGTCGGTGTGGCGCAAGGGGGTGTCGGAATGTCGTCGGGACTACATGGCACATTTGTTGCTTTGTTCTCAATCGATCCCTATTTGTTAGGGCATCCTGTTCGGGATCCCATTTCGGGATCCCATGGGCCTGTGAGTGGGGTCACAGATAGAATCGCGCGAACAAAATATCATTCTTGACATTCACTCAGATGTCTTGTGGGGGTACGGTCATGCGTCGCTCAGAATCATGGGAATCAGTGCTTGCAGTCTGGCCCGATGAAGGATCCCATGGTCTAGTCTTACATGACAGATAGCCCGGTCTTGTCGGCGGAACCCATGGCAACCACGAGCAATGTCCTGTCATTCGAGCGTAGGCGGACTCACACGGTGAGCCTGGACGCCTCCGGCCGCAGGGTCGTGGATGCCTGCCGCCGGCTGTGGCAGGAGGGACTCGAAGGCCTCCTGGACGGTCTGTTCGAGAAGCTCGACGACGCCCTGTACGAACTCGCCGACAAGTCCGAGAGCAACCAGCTCCAGAGCGAGTATTTCACTGCCATGCGCGTGTTGCGCAAGGTCCGGCCCGACATCCAACGCCAATATCTGGCCGTCGTCATGGGGGATTTCGATCGTCTCTGGCGCGAGGGCCCTAGACATTTGACGTCGGAGTCGGAGCCCCTGGCCTCTGACCGGTTCGGTGATCTCGGGCTGGTGGCCAATGATGAACTGGAGGAGTCCCTGGCCGTCTCCAACCTGATCTCGAAAGGGGAGAATCGCCACCATCAGGAACTGGATGCCCTCGATCAGCGCTTCGGTCACCTCCTTGGCCAGCCGTTGGACCGGCATTCCAATCCCCTGGCCCCGGAACCCTTGGCGCACCACTACCGGGACCTGATTCGGGAGCTGGAGGTGGGGCTCCCGGTCAAGCTGGTCATCTACAAGCTCTTCGACAAACAGGTCATGGATCCCATCGGCGGGCTCTATGCGCGGATCGATGCCTTGCTGGTGGGGCAGGGGGTGTTGCCACACTTGCCCCGGGGGAGGCTGCGTTCACCTGCAGGGGTGGAACCCGTGCGTGGCCGAGGGACTGTCGGGGGCGTGGCACGCCCCTCGTCACCCAGCGCCGAGGCCGAGTCGGCGGGCTCTGTTCAGAACGCCATTGAGGGGGAAGTCTTCGCCACCCTCAGCCAGTTGTTGAGCCGCTACCGCCGGCAGCATACCGATGGCGGCGCTCCACCTGGCCTCCAGAATGTGGCCCCTGCCGTCCCTGTCACCCCTGTCGTTCCTGCCGGCCTGTCTGGGGGCAGCACGCCCGAGTTCGCCACCAGCGAACTGGTCGCGGCCTTGACCGATCTGCAACACCTCGATCTCCCGGCGGCGGGCGAATCCACCCCGGCCACCCTGGCGGGGCATCTCCAGGCGATCCTCCAGAAGGGCTCCCAAGGGCAGCCGCACCACTTGGCTGCGGCCGACCAGGATACCCTCGATGTGATCTCCATGTTGTTCGAGTTCATCCTCGAGGATCGTGCCCTTCCAGACGCCATGAAGGCCCTGATCGCGCGTCTGCAGATCCCTATACTCAAGGTGGCCTTGCTCGACAAGTCCTTCTTCAGCCACAAGCTACATCCGGCCCGGCGCCTGTTGAACGATCTCTCCCAGGCGGCAGCCTCCTGGACCGATGAGGGTGACCGTTCCGGGAACGGCCTGTATGGGCGCATCGAAGCCATCGTCGAGCAGGTGATCGCGGAATTCGAGGACGACCCCGGGATCTTCGAGCGTCTGGGGCGCGAATTCGCTGCCTACCTTGAGCGGGAGCAACGAGGGGCCGAGATCGCCGAGGAACGCACGACCCAGGTGACCCGGGGAAAGGAGCAACTCAGGGCCGCGCGGGCGCGGGTCAGCGACGAGATCGGGCGACGGCTGAAAGGGCGTCCGGCGGTGCCCGTAGTGGTCCGGGACTTGTTGGAAGGCGGTTGGCGTGACGTGATGCTGTTGACACTCCTGCGCAATGGTGAGGACAGCGCGGACTGGCACAAGGCGTTGATGGTGGCCGACCAGCTGTTGTGGAGTTGCGAGCCCAAGTCCACCTATGCCGACCGTCAGGAATTGTTGCGCGCTATCCCGAAGCTGTTGCGCGATCTACGCGAGGGGTTGAGCGAGATATCTTTCGATCAACACCGTACCGCGCGCTTGTTCAAGGAGTTGCAGTCCCTGCACATCGCATCCCTGCGCGGGCAGTCGGTGGCGGCGCCTCAGCATCTGGCGGCGGTTTCCGAGCCTGTGGTGGAGGCCCCGGTGCCTGCCGACGGCGGGGAGACGCCCCCCGCCGAGGACGATGCCTTCATGCGTCGTGCCCAGGCGCTGCCAGTGGGCACCTGGCTGGAGATGAAGGAGACGGACGGTCGTCGGATGCGCATCAAGCTGTCCTGGAAGAGCGACGTCACCGATGCCTTCATCTTTGTGAATCGCAAAGGCATCAAGGTATTGGAGATGACGCAGGCGGAAGTGGCGCAGATGTTGCAACGTGGCACCGCCGAGGTGCTCGAAGAGGTGGAGAGCCCCCTGGTGGACCGGGCGCTGGGGGCCATGGTGGAGAATCTCAAACGCGTGGCGGGGGAATGAGTCAGGCCCTGATCGGGCAAGGGACATCTGTCGGCGAGCGTTTCCGGCCGGCGGGTGCCTCATCCCCCGGGTTGAGTTCCAGGCATCATTGCAACCGACCGAGATCCTCCAGATGGGTGGGAGTGACAGCACAATCCCATGATCCAGCCTCCCCGGCGGGTGGGTTCCACTGAGAGATGGTCTCGCTGGCAACCCGCCAGGCCGATCTTCAGGGTGCCGCGCTCATCTTCCCTGTATGGCCACTTCCGGGCAGGGAGATCGAGGGCACTCGTGGCCGTAGATGCAGCTGTCGGATGGAATACGAGGCCCCGGCCAGGCCCAACGGTGCCGGCGCATCAAATCCGACGCGAGGGGAGCGGCGCCGGTCTCTATGTCAGGCCGAGAAGAACTCCATCTCGATCTCAGCCATCCGAATCCTGTCTCCGTTGGCCAGGCGCACCCTGTGTTCTCCGATGGGCTTACCGTTGAGCAGGGTCATATCCCCCTCCAGATGGGACAGGAAATGGCCTTCGTCGCTGTAGGCGATCATTGCGCAATTGGCCCCACTCTTGCCCAGGCGGATCATGGCCCGATTCAGGGGCATGATCCGCCCGATGTGGGGTCCCGTGAGGATTTGCAGATAGGCGCGGGAATGAGTGGCTGCGACCTCGTCGGCGTGGGTGGGCTCAGGCGGGGGCGTCGGGCGTAGCGGCTCCTGGACCTCGGCGGATGGCTGGGGGTGTTGCAGAGTTACGTCGTCGGCCGCGAACTCGACGGTATGCTTACCCAGTTGGATCAGGTCACCATGAGACAGGTCCTGCTCGGAGACCTGTTTGCCATTGACCGCCAGAGGTGCCTGTTTGTCCAGGGCGAAGACCCGATAGCGATCACCGTTGCGTCGGATGCTTGCATGGTGTGGGGCCACCGCCAGACTGTCGATCTGGAGATCGCAGTCCGGGTCTCTGCCCAACACGATCTGGTCCTCATCCAGCACGTGCCGAACCGAGAGGGCGAGTCCCTTGAAGAACACCGTAAGCTTGGGCATGAATGCATTGTAGTTGTGGGCTATCCCTAAGTATAGGCCCCAGGGTGGATGCTATATCTCTTCTTGTGCGGGGGCCTGTTGCCGGGGTGTCCCGCCGCAGGGTGCGAGGCAGCGCACTGTCTTTACCGCTGATTCGGTGGTGTGCATGATCTCCAGGGGATGGCCATAGAGTTTGAGAGCGGTTCCCGGTTCCGGGATCGTCTCCAGGTATTCGAGTATCAACCCGTTGAGGGTCTTGGGACCGTCCGTGGGCAGATGCCAACCCAGGTGACGGTTGAGGTCGCGCAGCGGAACGCTGGCATCCATGAGCAGGGAGCCGTCGGCCTGGGGGTGTAGCAGGGGTGTGACCTCGGAAGGATCGGTGGTGAACTCGCCCACGATCTCCTCCAGGATGTCTGCGAGGGTTACCAGGCCGAGGAAATCCCCGTACTCGTCCACCACCAGGGCGACCCGCTGTTTTTCGCGCTGAAAGTTGATCAGCTGTTGGTAGAGGGGGGTCCCCTCCGGGATGAAGTAGGGGGGGCGGCTGATGGCGCGCAGGCGTTGCTTGCTGAATTCCCCGGAGAGCACCGCGTGCAGGGCGTTACGGGCGTGAAACACCCCCACCACGTTGTCGATACTGCCGTCGAACAGGGGCAGCAGGGTATAGTGGGTGGTACGGATGGTCTCGATGATGACCTCCATGGGGTCTTCGAGGTCGATGCCGTCCACTTCGTGACGGGGGATCATGATGTCCTCCACCGTCTTCTGGTCGAGATCGAGGATCGACAACAGCATGTCCCGGCCCTGTTCAGGGATGATGACCCCTGCCTCGCGCAGTACCGTGCGCAGTTCCTCGCGGCTCAGCACATTGCCGCCGGCGTCCCCGGGCGAGACCCCGAACAGGCGCAGGAGGGCGTTGGCGATGCCGTTGACCACCCACACCAGCGGGTAGAGCAGACGCAACAGGGGCCCGTAGACATAGGCCGCCGGCAAGGCCAGTCGTTCCGGTTGCAGAGCGGCCAGGGTCTTGGGGGTGACCTCGGAGAAGATCAGTATCACCAGGGTAAGCAGACCCGCGGCGGCGGCGATGGCCCCCTCGCCGCCGAGGCGGATCGCAATGATCGTGGCCAGGGACGAGGCCAGGATGTTGACGAAGTTGTTGCCCAGCAGGATCACCCCGATCAGACGGTCCGGACGCTCCAGCAAGCGGCGGGCGCGTTGGGCGCCTCCGACCCCCTGTTCTGCCAAGTGGCGCAGACGGTAGCGATTGAGGGTCATGAGGGCGGTTTCGGATCCGGAGAAGAAGGCCGAGAGCAACAGCAGCAAGGCCAGGGTGAGAAACAGCAGGGTCAGGGGGATCTCGTCCACGGAAAGGGCCCGGGGTTATGGGGAGGCCTTAGTATACCCGTCGCACTGGGGTTTGCCGTCCTTTGGTCCCTGCCCGGCATTTTCCTGCACCACTCCTCCATGTGTTCGAGGGTGTCCGTCGTGCCTACGGCCAAGGCACGGAAGCGAGTCGTCGCGGGGACCGTGACGAGCCATTCCTACGCGCCCATGGGTGCGAGGGGTGACCGCAATGGTCGAAGATGCATGTGCAACCGGGGCAGAACTCTGGCGGAACTTCCCCTCCCTGGTTTGCTTGCCGTCGGGAAGGGAAGAGGCGGCCCCCCTTGTCCCATTTTTCGCCGCTTGTCGTGATACGGAAAACGCCGGGGTCTCTCTGCTCCACCTCTGGTCCGAATGGAAGCGAGGTCTTGACGGGACTTTGAAAAACCATCCACCGGACCTTTGCAACCACGGAACCAGAGAATGCGATTTCCCGGTTCCGTCGCTTTCAATGGCTTACATCCGTCGAAGACGACGGTAGATCCATGTACCGCACGCAAGTCGTCGAAAGACCCCGTTTTGCAGCGGCCTGTTGATTCAGACGCCCTGTGCCGGGTCAGTGACGGCGGTAACCGCTTTCCCCCTCCTCCCTTAAGGTGGGCATGTGGCTTCTTCCATCTGGAGATTCACACCCCCCCACTATGTACCAGCTCCAGGTACAGCTTCTCCAGCTCCAGCTTGTGCGCCGTCTCCTCGCGCGCGAGGAACTCGAAGAGATCGCGGATGGGGCCTTCCGGGGCCGATTCCGCCAGGGCGCGGTATTGCTCCATGGCGGCCTGCTCTCGGCCCAGGGCGTATTGGAGGATGGCCTGGTCGTCGGGGTGCTCACCCAGGTCGGGGAGCTGGATACAGTCGGAGAAGCGGGAGTCGCTGGGCGGGGTGGGGACCTCCCGGCGAATCTGGTCCTCGACGGCCGGGTCCCGGGCGAGGTTCTGAAAGAGGTCGTAATGCCTTTGTTCCTCTTCGGCCAGTTCCTCCACCAGCCACCGCAGGTTCTTGCCCACCCGCGGGATGAGTCCCCGGTAGAAGTCGCGCGCGGTGCGCTCGAACTCCGAGGCGGTGGCGAGGATCTCGGCGAGGGTCCGATGAGAGCGCAGACGCGCGTAGGCACCCTGATGGCCTTCGGGATTGCTGGCGTTCATTGGCGGGCCTCCTCGGAGTTCAGCCAGGCGTCGATGCTCTGCGCCGCGCGGTGGCCGTCGGCCACGGCGTGGACCACGTCGGGGCCATGGACCTGGTCACCGGCGGCCCACAGCCAGGTCTCGGCGGTGTGCCCGGCCGCGTCCACCTGGAGGCGCCCGCGGTGCCATTCCAGGCGTTCCACCAGGTCCTCGCCCAGAAGCGAGATGTCGGCCATCTGGCCGATGGCCTCCACCACCATGCCCCCGGGGTGGATGCGTTCGTCTCCAGGATCGTAGCGGGGTGAGAAGCGGCCCGCCTCGTCGAAGATGGACAGCACCCGCCAGGTCCGCAGGCCGCGGACCTGGCCGTTTTCGACGATCACCTCCTGGGGGCCGCGGGCGTCGAGGATCTCGATGCCCTCTTCGCGCGCCTCGCGGATCTCCACCGGGTCGGCCAGGAAGTGCTCCAGGTCCTCGAGGGCGGTGATCTGAACGCCCACCCGGCCGTAGCGGGTCTTCTGCAGGCGCGCCAGGGTGCGGGCGATGTCCATGGCCACGTTGCCGCCGCCGATCACCACCACCTCGGGCGGCACCTCGACGGCCTCGCCGGCCGCGACCTGACGCAACAGGTCCACGGCCTTGCGGACCTGGGGGTGGTCGCTGCCGGGGACGCGGGTGGAGCGTCCCAGTTGCAGGCCGATGGCCAGGAGCACGGCGTCGAATCGCCGGTGCAACTCCTCCAGGGAGAGGTCGCGTCCGATCCGGATCCCGTAGTGGATCTCCACCCCCAGGGACTGGATCACCTCGATGTCGCGGTCCAGGGCGTCCTCGGGCAGGCGGTAGTAGGGGATGCCGTAGCGGGTCATGCCCCCGCCCTTGGGCAGGGCCTCGAAGACCTCCACGCGGTGGCCCTGTCTGACCAGGTCGTAGGCGGCGGTGAGTCCGGCCGGGCCGGCCCCGACGATGGCCACGCTGCGGCCGGTGAGATAGTCGGCCTTGCCCTCGGCGGCGATGGCCTTGACCCGTTCGTGGGGGACCCGGTCCATGGCGTAGCGCTTGAGCCAGCGGATGGCCACCGGCTCGCCGCGCCGGCCGATGGAACAGGCGGTCTCGCAGCGGTGGGTGCAGACCCGCCCGCAGACGTGGGAGAAGGGATTGGTGCGGTACATCCAGCGCACCGCGGTCTCGGGGTCGCCCTGCCAGATGGCGCGGATGTACTGGGGGGCGTCCATGTGGGTGGGGCAGGCGTCGTGGCACATGCCGCACTGGACGCAGCGTGAGGCCTCCACCAGGGCCTCCTGGTCGCTGTAGCCAGCCACGATCTCGCTGAAACCGGTGATCCGTTCGGCCGGCTCCAGTTCCTGCATGGGCACCCGGTGGTGGTCCAGGAGGTCGTTCTCCGGGGTCTTGACCCAGCCCATCGGATAGGGGCGGCCGTGCACCCCGCGGGCATCCGGGAGGACGAAGTAGCTGTCCAACGCGTCTTCGGTACAGGTGTGCACGTATTCCCGCGACATGTGGATGGCCTGGGTGGGACAGATGTCCACGCACAGGGCGCACCAGCAGCAACGGCCGTAGTCGATGGCCGGGCGCAGGGGGCGGATGCCCTTGAGCGGATCGCTGACGGCGTCTGGCACCTCCACCATGGTGATGGCGGCGTTGTCGCAGACCTTCTGGCAACTGCTGCAGCCGATGCAGGCGTTCCAGTCGTTGAGGTGGAAGCCGCGGTAGCGGGGCGCCGCGGGGCGCGGCTCCAGGGGTTGGGTGACCGGTTTGCGGGCGAAGAACCGGAGGTTCTTCAGGGGCTCCAGGATGGAGCCGCGGTCTTCGTAGTCGATGTCGGCCATCAGCGGTCCACCTCCGGGGGGCAGGCGTCGAGGGAGAACATGATCTGGGCCACGTCTTCCAGGCGCGCGCCCACGGCGAGTTGTTCCAGGACCTGGACCGCGTGCATGGACGAGGGGCCGCGCACGTGCACCCGGTAGGGCTTGTCGCCGCCATTGGAGACCACGTAGTAGGCCAGCTCGCCCTTGGAGGATTCCACCCGGGTGTAGGTCTCGCCCGCGGGCACGTTCCAGGCCAGGGGGTTGGGGATGGGGGCGCGTACCGGGCCGTCGATGCCCGGCAGGCGCTCGATCACCTGACGGAGGATGCGGATGCTCTGGATCAGTTCGGCGCGGCGCACCAGGATGCGCGACCAGGCGTCTCCGGCCTCCTGGACGGGGATCTCGAATTCCAGTTGGTCGTAGACCAGGTAGGGGTCGTTGCGGCGCACGTCGAAGGGCAGGCCGGTGGCGCGCAGGTTGGGCCCGGTGACCCCCCATTCCAGGGCTTGTTCCTGGTTCATGGTTCCCACCCCGCGGGCGCGGGCGATAAAGACCTGGTTGTGGAACAGCAGACGGTCGTAGTCTGGGAGGCGGGATTCCAGATAATCCAGGGTGGCGGCAACCCGCTCCAGGAAGCCCTCGGGGCAGTCCCGTCGCACCCCCCCGGGGATGTTGTAGATGTGATAGACACGGCCGCCGGTGAGTTCCTCGAACAGGTCAAGGATCAGGTCACGGTCGGCGACGCCCCAATACATGCCATTGTACATCCCGACAGTGGCCACGTGGCCGCCGAAGGTGAAGAGATGGGCGGCGATGCGCGACAGTTCCAGTTGCAACACCCGCAGCCACTGGGCCCGGGCGGGGGCGACCAGGCCGCAGAGGTCCTCGATGGCGAGGGAGTAGCAGAGTTCCATGGGCACCGGATCGGGGACGCAGATGCGCGGCACCAGGGCGATGTTCTGGATCCACAGACGGCCTTCCATGAGCTTCTCGAAACCGCGGTGGAGGTACCCGGCGTCGGCCTTGCCCTCCAGGACGCGGTCGCCGTGGAGCTTGAGCTTGAAGGCATAGTTGCCCTCGATGCCCGGGTGGTTGGGACCGATGAACAACTCGTATTCGTTGCTCGGGGGGTGGCTGATGGCCTGATAGTTCTCGGGACGCATGGTGTTACCCTGGAAAGCGCGCTGCGCGCATTACTGTGAAAGTCGCGCTGTGCGCGTTGCCGATCTCCCTTGGTGTCAATACTTGTTGCTCTTGCGGCTGAATCTCTGTTCGTCCGGCCAGATGGCCACGCCGCCGCCGTCCCGCTCCAGTTCCTGGAGCCACTCGGGATGGTATTCCTGCCAGTTGAAGTGGGTGTTCACATAGGCCTCGGAATCGAAGTCCTTGCGCATGGGCGGCGGGCCGTCCCATTCGGTGAGGATGAACTTCTCCATGTGCGGGCTGCCCTCGAACCAGATCCCGTACATCTCGTGGATGTCGCGCTCGAAGAAGGCCGCGGGTCGGTACAGGTCGTATACCGAGAGATAGACCCCGGGGTCACGGGCGATGCGGGTGTGGGCGGAGACCAGGGAGTCGGCCTCGTAGGACCACAGGTGATAGACCAGCTCGAACTCGCCGGCGTCGATCCAGTCCACGCAGCTGATGGCCGAGAGGTGGACGTAGGAGGCCTTGCCCTTGAGCAGCTCCAGCAGGGTGGGCAGGGCGTCGGCGGCCACGTCGATACGCAGGCGGCGATGACTCTTGCGCTGGAACTCCACCTTCTCGATGTCGGCGAGGAGGTCGTCCAGCCAGAGGTTGAGGGCGTTGCTGTCCATGGGGTCACTTCAGGCGCATGGTGGGCGCCTCCAGCGGGTGCTGGTGGCGCTGGAGTATCTCGGTATGGGACCCTTCGGTGCCTTCACCGAGGAGGCCGTAGTGGCGGGCCTCGCCGATGATGTCGGTGGGGGTCTGCCAGTCCTCGCCGAAGAGCTGCTGCTGGTTGCCCAGGTAGTGGTCGTAACGACGGAAATAGTCCTGCCAGGCATTGCCGCGGCCGTGGCGGATGTTGTCCATGAGGCGGCGCATCCCGGAGATGACCGCCTCCGGGCGGGGCATGCAGCCGGCGATGTAGAGGTCCACGGGCAGATAGTCTTTGAGGACCTTGGCGGTGGCGTAGCTCTGCCAGTACATGCCCCCATTGACGGTGCAGGAGCAGATGCCGATCACGTACTTGGGCGCCGGCATCTGCTCGTAGGTGAGGATCACCCGCTTGAGGGTCTTCACCGAGACATAACCGGTGATGAGGAGGATGTCGGCCTGCCGCGGGGTGACCATGGGCTGGATGCCCAGGCGCTCCATGTCGAAGCGTGAGGTCATGGCCGGCGGCAGTTCGATGGCTCCGCAACCGGTGCAGTAGTGGAGCATGTACATGGAGCGGGAGCGGCAGAAGTTCAGCAGCTCGTCGAAGACGTGGGCGAGGGGGTTGCTGCCCTGGGTGCGGACGGGGAGGGTGGGGGTGTCTGTGGGAGGCATGGGGCGGTTCCAAGAAGGGAGGCATGTCGGCTTCGGTTTATACCCGAACCCGCGGTGGATGTCAGGCCGGATCGGCCGTCTTCCACTCCTGTCCCTCCATCAGTCGGCATGACTTCCCCGCCGCCGGCGCACCGCCGCCGCCAGCTCCTCCAGCACCGGCAGGCTGTCCTCCCAGGCCAGGCAGGCGTCGGTGATGCTCTGGCCGTAGGTGAGTTCCTTACCGGGGATGATGTCCTGGCGACCACCTACCAGGTGGCTCTCGATCATCGTCCCCAGGATGCGCCGGTCGCCGCGGGCGATCTGGCTGGCCACGTCCTGGGCCACGTCGATCTGTTTCTCGTGCTGCTTGCGGCTGTTGGCATGGGAGAAGTCGATCATGAGGCGCGGTTCCAGCCCTGCCGCCTCCATTTCTTCAGCGGCGATGTTGACGCTCTCGTGATCATAGTTTGGGCGCCGCCCACCGCGCAGGATCACATGGGTGTCGGGATTGCCGGCGGTGGAGAAGATGGCCGAGTGCCCCTCCTTGGTCACCGACAGGAAGTGGTGGGGCCGCGAGGCGGCGTGGATGGCGTCGATGGCGATCTTCAGGGTGCCGTCGGTGCCGTTCTTGAACCCCACCGGGCAGGACAGGCCGGAGGCCAGCTCGCGGTGGCCTTGGCTCTCGGTGGTGCGCGCCCCGATGGCGCCCCAGGCGATGAGGTCGGCCACATACTGGGGGGTGATGAGGTCGAGAAATTCGGTCCCCGCCGGCATCCCCAATTCGTTGATGCGCAGGAGCAGGCTGCGGGCCAGGCGCAGGCCGTCGTTGATGGCGAAGGTGCCGTTGAGATTGGGGTCGTTGACGAGGCCCTTCCAGCCCACGGTGGTGCGGGGCTTCTCGAAATACACCCGCATCACGATCTCGAGGTCGGCGTGCAGACGCCGGCGGGCCTTCACCAGGCGCTCGGCATACTCCTGGGCGGCGTTGGGGTCGTGGATGGAACAGGGGCCGATCACCACCAACAGGCGGTCGTCCTCACCATGGATGATGCGGTGGATCGCCTGGCGGGTGTGGAACACGGTCTCCGCCGCCGTCTCACTGATGGGGAACTCGCGGTGCAGTTGCACCGGCGGCGCCACCTCGCGGGTCTTGAGGATACGCAGGTCGTCGGTCTGGTAGGTCATGGGTGGCGGAGCGGCATAAATGATTAAAGTATATATCAGACCAGGTCCGGGGTCGCCGGCGGCACCGGGCTGGTGGGCACCAGGCCCACCTCGTCACCGTCTTCCAGGCGGGTGAAGGGCTCGGCGAACTGACGGTTGACGGTGACCCGCACGCGCTCGTCGGCGAACAGGGGCGCGGCCTCGGGACGGCGCCGGCGGAGAAAGGCCAGGAGTTCGGCCACGGTCTCCACCGTGGCCGGGACCTCGATCTCCTGGTGATCGCGGTGCAACTTCTTCACCAGGTAGGCGAAATAGAGGATCCTCAGGCGGCGCCGGACCGGTCGCGGCCGGTCGCGCCGCCGGCCCGCCTCCTCCAGGCGTCGGAGATATCCGGCCCAGCGGGCCTCTCTTTCCTCCCCCAGGGTATAGAGGGTGTCCCAGGTGTAGATCCCGGTATCGTGGCCGTCGTCGAAGACCAGGCGGACCGCATACTGGCCCTGGGGCTCCAGGCGCTCGATGTTCACCCCCTCCTTTCCCAGGATCAGGCCATCGGCCTCCTTGTTCTCGGCCGCGGGGGAGAACACCCGCAGATACTCGCAGGGCAGCTCGAAGCGCCGGCCGTCGTCGAAGGTCACGCGCAACAGGCGCGATTTGCGGTGCAGCTCGATCGCCGTGGGCAGGTGTCGGGTGGGGGTCTCGTTCATGGGGGCCTCCGGGGCGGGCGCGGGATGGTGGCACAGCGGCCGGAGGGGTGCAAGCCCGGCCTGTCTGGTCGCACTGTCCGTTTTCTGCTTCCCCCCCCGGCGGGGCGAGGGGGTCAGGCCTCGCCGGCGAGGCCCGCCGTGTCCAGGGCCAATTCCACCTCGGTCCCGGGATTCAGGAGGATGGCGAAGCCCACCCCGGTGCGCTCCAGGATCCAGGTGAATTCGGTCACCAGGCCGCCGTTGTAGTCCGGAAAGTCCTTCAGGAACGGCTTGGCGCGTTCGGGGGAGGTGAACAGGACCAGGGCGCGCTGGCCGTCGTCGGCCTCCAGCATCAGCGGCCGGGCCTTGTCGCTGGCCTGGATGCCAAACTGCCCGGAGGCGCTTTCGTAGACCGGCATGAACACCTCGGAGGCCATCAGGCGGCCGATGAAGTCCTCGGGTTCGAGGCGCCCGGCGTGGGCCTCCACGAGCGCCCGTTCGAGGTCGTTGGCTGGGGTGAAGGCTTCGCTCATGGTCTGACTCCGTCGCGTGAAAAAGGCGCCGCGCAGGCGCCTTCCTGTGGGTCGCGGGCAAGGCGCATTCAGTTGTTCTGAATCACGATGTTGGGGAACTTGGCCGCATAGTCCTTGGCCTGGAGGGCGAGCCGCGCGCTGGCGTTGCGGGCGATCTCGCGGTAGGCCTGGGAGATATTGCAGTCGGGATCGGCGGCCACGGTGGGGTTGCCGCTGTCGGTCTCTTCGCGGATGCGGATGTCCAGGGGCAGCTGGCCCAGGAATTCCACGTGGTACTGTTCGGCCATGCGCCGGCCGCCGCCCGCGCCGAAGATGGGCTCCTCATGGCCGCAGTTGGAGCAGATGTGGGTGCTCATGTTCTCCACGATGCCGAGTACCGGGACCTCCACCTTCTCGAACATCTTGAAACCCTTGCGGGCATCGAGCAGGGCGATGTCCTGGGGGGTGGTGACGATCACCGCGCCCGACACGGGCACCTTCTGGGCCAGGGTCAACTGGGTGTCGCCCGTGCCCGGCGGGAGGTCGATGACCAGGTAGTCGAGGCCGCTCCAGTTGGTGTCGTTGAGGAGCTGCTCCAGGGCCTGGGTGACCATGGGGCCACGCCAGATCATGGGCGTCTCCTCGTCGATCAGAAAGCCGATGGACATGGCCTGGATGCCGTGGGCCTGCATGGGCTCCAGGGTCTGGCCGTCCTTGGACTCGGGGCGGCCTTCGATGCCCAGCATGCGCGGCTGGGAGGGGCCGTAGATGTCGGCGTCCAGGAGGCCCACCTTGGCCCCTTCCGCGGCCAGGGCCAGGGCCAAATTGACCGAGACCGTGGACTTGCCCACGCCGCCCTTGCCGGAGGCCACGGCGATGATGTTCTTGACGTTGTCGATGGGTTTGAGGGACTTCTGCACCGCATGGGCGGCGATCTTGCTGCTCACCTCGACGCTGACGGCCTCGACGCCGGGCACGGCCGCGACGCGCCTTTCCACCTCGCCGGCGATCTCGTCGAGCACCCCCTTGGCCGGGAAGCCCAACTCGATCCGCACCGCGACCTTGCCTCCGTCGATGTCGATGGACTTGACGGCCTTGGTGCTGACCAGGTCCTTCTTGAGGTGGGGTTCGATGTAGTCCGCAATGGCCTGTTCGATCTGCTCTCGGGTGATTTCCGACATGATGGGGTCGTCTCCTGCTGGGATCCGCCTGGGGCGGTGGAAGGGTTCGGGATGCCGGCCGCTCGCCGGGCCGGCCTGGATTTGGGCGCGGATTCTACCGGATTTGCCGGCCTTTCCCAAGTAAAACACTCGGGTTTATCCTGGACGGATTCCTGGGATAATGTGCCGTTTTCCAGTCTCCAACCCGAAGCGAGAAGAGCATGAGCGGCAACCCGCGCAAGATCCTGGTCACCAGTGCCCTGCCGTACGCCAACGGCCCCATCCATATCGGCCACTTGGTGGAATACATCCAGACGGACATATGGGTGCGTTTTCAGAAGATGCAAGGACACACCTGCCACTATGTGTGCGCGGACGACGCCCATGGCACCCCCATCATGCTGCGCGCGCGCCAGGAGGGGATCACCCCGGAGGCCCTCATAGAGCGGGTCTCGGCGGAGCACCGGGCGGATTTCCGCGACTTCCTGGTGGACTTCGATCATTACCACTCCACCCATTCGGAGGAGAACCGCCGACTGGCCGGCCTGATCTACCGGCGCCTGCGCGACGGCGGCCACATCCACAGCCGCACGATTACCCAGGCCTACGACCCGGTGGAGGAGATGTTCCTCCCCGACCGCTTCATCAAGGGGGAATGCCCGAAGTGCGGTGCGGCCGACCAGTACGGCGACAACTGTGAGGCCTGCGGGGCCAGCTATTCGCCCAATGAACTCAGGCACCCCCGCTCGGCGGTGTCGGGGGCGGAACCGGTGATGCGCGAGTCCGAGCACTATTTCTTCAAGCTGGGGGATTTCGAGCCCATGCTGCGGGAGTGGACCCGCGCCGGCCACCTGCAACCGGAGGTCGCCCACAAGCTGGACGAATGGTTCGCGGCCGGGCTCCAGGAGTGGGACATCTCCCGCGACGCCCCGTATTTCGGCTTCGAGATTCCCGACCACCCCGGCAAGTATTTCTACGTCTGGCTCGACGCCCCCATCGGTTACATGGCCAGCTTCGAGGCCCTTTGCAAGCGGACCCCGGGCCTGGAGTTCGACGACTATTGGGGGCCCCGGTCCACGGCCGAGCTGTATCACTTCATCGGCAAGGACATCATCTATTTCCACGCCCTGTTCTGGCCCGCCATGCTCCATGGCGCGGGCTTCCGCACCCCTACCGCAGTCTTCGCCCACGGCTTCCTCACCGTGGACGGGCAGAAGATGTCCAAGTCCCGCGGCACCTTCATCAAGGCACGCACCTGGCTGGATCACCTGGACGCCGAATACCTGCGCTACTACTTTGCGGCCAAGCTCGGCCCGGGGGTGGACGATATCGACCTCAACCTGGAGGACTTCGTGGCCCGGGTCAACGCCGACCTGGTGAACAAGGTGGTGAACATCGCCAGCCGCTGCGCCGGCTTCATCGGCAAGCGCTTCGACGGGATGCTGGCGCCTGCCCTGAGCGATCCGGCCCTGTTCGTCGACTGCGTCCAGGCCGGGGAGTCCATCGCCCGCGATTACGAGCACCGCGAATACAGCCGGGCCCTGCGTGAGGTCATGGCCCTGGCCGACCGCGCCAACCAGTACATAGACCAGCAGAAGCCCTGGGTGCTGGCCAAACAGGAGGGCCGGGAGGCGGAACTGCAAGGGGTCTGTTCCCTGGGGCTGAATCTCTTCCGGCTGTTGATCGGTTATCTGCGGCCGGTCCTTCCGGCCACCGCCGCCCGCGCCGAGGCCTTTCTGCGCATTCCACCCCTCACCTGGGACGACCTGCCGGAGCCCTTGCTGGACCACCGCATCGCCCCCTTCGAGCCCTTGCTCCAGCGGGTGGACGGCCAACGGGTGGAGGCCCTGTTGGCGGCCTCCAAAGAAGACCTCGCGAGCGCGGAGACCCCCGCGCCGCAGGGCTGGCTGGCCAGGGAGCCCATCGCGGAAGGCATCGACTTCGCCGATTTCTCCAAGGTGGACCTGCGCGTCGCGCGCATCGTCGCGGCCAGGCGGGTGGAGGGGGCGGACAAGCTCCTGCGCCTGACCCTGGACCTGGGCGGCGAGACCCGCAACGTCTTCGCCGGCATCAAGTCGGCCTACGCCCCGGAAGAACTGGAAGGGCGCCTCACCGTCATGGTGGCCAACCTGGCGCCGCGCAAGATGCGTTTCGGCGTATCCGAGGGCATGGTGTTGGCCTGTGGCCCGGGGGGTGAGGCACTCTATCTCTTGTCACCGGATGCGGGGGCGGAACCGGGCATGAGGATTCGCTGAGGGAGGTCGCGCCTTGCGTGGGCGTATCGAGAGGCCGGGCGGCGGTGGGGCCGGTCGGGAATCATCGTTTCCGGGCCTTCATGCGGGCGGCCTGGGGGCCGCGTGGTGCCCCTGAAGGTGGAGGTGTTCTGCGCCCCGGGGTGCCGTCGCTGCACCCAGGCGGCGGAGCGGCTGCGCGCCCTGATAGCCGATCTGGGAGATGACCGGATCCATTGGCGGGAGGTGGACGTCGTGGGCGAGCTGGACTACGCCGTGGCCCTGGGGGTGTTGTCCACCCCGGCCATCGCCATCGACGGCGTCCTGGTATACCCGTCCCACATGAATAGGTCGTGTTTCGAGGGCGTTCCTCGTGCCCCTGGGCAAGGCGCGGAAGCGAGTCATAGCGGGGACTATGGCGAGCTTTCGCCACACCGCCCAGGGGTGCGAGGGGCGGCCGCAGTAGCGAAATATTCACGTGGGACGGGTATATTCTCCGGGATGCCCTCCGGGGCGCGTTTGCGGGGCGAACTGGAATACCGCCTGGGGGACAGTCGATGAAGGGCGGTGAGGGCGGTCCCTGGCGTATCGGTGAGGTGGCCCGGATCACCGGCCTCAGCCTGGACACCCTGCGCTATTACGAGCGTCTGGGGCTGCTGCGCCGGGTGGGCCGCTCCCCCTCCGGCATCCGCCTCTACGACCGCCGAGACCTGTCGCGGCTGGGTTTCATCCAGCGCGCCAAGGCCATGGACTTCAGCCTCGACGAGATCGCCGCCCTCCTGGAGATGCGTGAGGACCCCCGTCACGCCCGGGAAGAGGTGCGGGCGTTGACCCTGAAGAAGCTGGAGGGGGTCGAGGCCCGGCTGAAGGAACTGGAGACCCTGCGCAAGGAGCTGACCCTCCTGGTCCATCTGTGCCGGGGCAGCGACGGCGGCTGTCCCATCATCGAGGGTCTGGAGGGGGGTGCATAGCGCCCCGCTACAGTTCGTGCAGGCCCCCGAGACTGCCGCGCTTGGCCTGGCCGCCTTCCGACAGACTGATCTTGAGGGCCAGATCGTTGCGTGAATCGGCGTTTGCCAGGGCCGTGTCCAGATCGATGCGCTTGGCCTGGTAGAGGTCGAACAGGGCCTGGTCGAAGGTCCGCATGCCGCGGGTCTCGCTCTGTTCCATGGCCTCTTTGAGGCCATGGGTGTCCCCCTGCAGGATCAGATCCGAGATGTAGCTCGACAGGAGCATCACCTCCACGGCCGCCACCCGGTCGCCATCCACCGCAGGGAGCAGGCGCTGGGAGACCACTGCCCGCAGGTTCAGCGAAAGGTCCATGTAGACCTGCTGACGGGCCGTCTCCGGGAAGAAGTTGATGATCCGGTCCAGGGCCTGGTTGGCATTGTTGGCGTGGAGGGTGGAGAGGCACAGGTGGCCGGTCTCCGCATAGGCGATGGCCGCCTGCATCGTCTCCCGGTCGCGGATCTCCCCGATCATGATGACGTCGGGCGCCTCGCGCATGGCGTTGCGCAGGGCATGTTGATAGGAGAGGGTGTCCATGCCCACCTCGCGTTGATTCACCAGCGACCGCGCGTGGTGAAACAGGTATTCGATGGGGTCCTCGATGGTGAGGATGTGTCCGCCCTTGCGTTCGTTGCGGTATTGGATCATGGCCGCCAGGGTGGTGGACTTGCCCGAGCCCGTGGCCCCCACCACCAACACCAGACCGCGCGGTTCCAGGATCAGCTGCTTGAGTATGGGAGGCAGGCCCAGCTCGTCCAGTTTCGGGATACTCGACTTGATATAGCGGACCACCATGGCCACGTCACCGCGTTGACGGAAGAGATTGATGCGGAAACGTCCGAGGCCATGGATCGACAGGCCGAGGTTGAATTCCAGGCCTTTTTCGAATTCTTCGATCTGCTCCGGGGTCAAGACCGAATAACTCAGACGGCGCACCTGCTCCGAGTTCAGCGGGGCGTTGCCCACCGCCACCATGCGCCCCTCGATCTTCAGGTGTACCGGGGTGCCGGTGGACACGAACAGGTCCGAGGCGCCCTTTTGGACCATCAGCTTCAGATAGGGGCCCACTTCGGGGGCGGCATGTTGTGATTCGGTCATAATGACAGTCGTCTCGGTTTGGAGTGGCCCTGGAATATGGCGGCGCCGGGAGGTAGGATTTGAGCACTTTTCAGCGGTGTGTGTGAAGGCCTTCCTTGGCGCAGATCAGTCTCAGCGGCATCTACCGTTTTCCCGTGAAATCCCTCGGCGGTGGCTCCTTGGAGCGGGCCTGGCTGGATCCCCGCGGCATTCGTCATGACCGCCATTGGATGGTGGTGGATGCCACCGGGCAGTTCCTCACCCAGCGCGACCTGCCGCGCATGGCCCTGATCTCCGCCCGGCTCGATGGGGCAAGACTGATCCTGGAGGCCCCGGATACGGCGCCCTTGGTCCTGCCGATCGATCCCCCTGGGGCGCCCGTGCGTGAGGTGCAGGTCTGGGGCGACCGGCTAGAGGCCGCCGTATATGGTCGCGCGGCCAGGGAATGGTTGTCGGCGTTCCTGGATACCGCCTGTGAATTGGTGTTCATGCCCGAACACAGCCACCGTCCAGTGGATCCGGCCTTTGCCACGGCAGCAGACGAGGCGGCCTTCTCCGACGGCTTTCCCTTGCTGCTGATCTCCGAGGCCTCCCTGGAGGATCTCAATGCCCGGCTGGATCGGCCGCTCCCCATGATTCGCTTCAGGCCCAATCTGGTGGTGCGGGGTTGCCCCCCGTACGCCGAGGACCAGTGGCGCCGCATCCGTATCGGTGGGATCGGGTTCCGGGTGGTCAAGCCCTGCTCGCGTTGTGTCATCCCCGGCATCGATCCGCTCACCGCCGAGAAGGGGGTCGAACCCCTGCGCACCCTGGCGGAATACAGGCGGCGGGGGAACAAGGTATATTTCGGGCAGAATCTGTTGCACGACCAGCAAGGGGAACTGAAGGTGGGTGATCGGCTGGAGGTCCTGGAGTAGGGCCCGGCGGGGCTTCGTAGTGCATTGCCATCTCGTCTGCAGACCTCACCGCATACACCGATCACTGTGGGAACCGAGCCATTCACACCCAATCGAAGGAGTCAGCCATGCGTACTCAGTCCAGCCTCACCGTCCTCCTCTTCGCCGCGGTGGTCACCCTCTCGGGTTGTGGTGGGGGTGGCGCCAAGGTGGAGGCCAGTACCTCCACCACCACCACAACCATGGGACAGGAACTCATGGACCTGGACAAGGCCTACAAAGCAGGGATCATCGATGAAAAACAATACGATGCCGCCAAGAAGAAGATTCTCAAGCGTTATGAGGATTGATTCCGGCCTGCTTCGGGTTCTGGTGCTCGCTGGCCTGATCGGTTCTCTGCCCGCAGTTCCCGCGGCCGAGCGTGTATACAAGTCCGTGGATGAGAACGGTCATGTCACCTTTTCCTCCCAGCCCGTCCCCGGTGCGGCGCGGGTCGAACCGGTGCAGATTGCACCGCCGCCCCCACCCGAACGGGTCAGGGATGCCGCGTCCGTTCAGGACGAGGTGGAACGCGCTGCCGATCAAACCCGGATCGACCTGGACGAACGCCTGCGCAACTGGCAACAGCGGCTGAAACGTGCCGAGGACGAGGTCGATCGTGCCCGCGCTGCCCTGGAGGCGGCCAAGAAGCAGACCGATGCCGACTGGCGGCACAACCAAAGTGGCGCCCGCTACCTGAAGCAGTCCTATTACGATCGGGTGAGCCGGGCCGAGGTGGAACTTCGTCGGGCCGAGGCGGCCCTGGCGAAGGTCCGTCGCGACCATCCCTGACTTGTTTTCTTTCGGAGAGGTGGCTGAGCGGTCGAAAGCGGCGGTCTTGAAAACCGTTGACCCGCAAGGGTCCGGGGGTTCGAATCCCTCCCTCTCCGCCATATAATCAATGGCTTAGCTGCCCATCGCGTCTAAATCGTGGCTTATTTTGGGGTGGTTTTGGCTCCAGTTAGACACGATTTAGACACGATTTCCGTCCCCCCCTCATCTCACTCCTCCCCAAAGGGTACCGGGTTCCGATTTCGAGCGTTCTCGGGCATCCGTGAAGCGGTATCGAAGCATCTGCTGGTGGTTCAGGTAGGCGTGACTTTTGTTTGCTACTGGGCGTTCAAGAATGAAAATCGTTTGCCTTGATCCTTCGAGGGCACATGGCCGTTCCATAGAAGTTACGATTGGACGGTGAAAAACTTGCAATTGGCCGATACCGAAAGTTACGATTGGCCGTCATGGCTGACCCCGGCATCTATCCCCGTCTGGTAGAGCCACGCCTCGATGAGGCGTTGGCGGATACCCCCGTCGTGCTGATCCATGGGCCGCGCCAGTGTGGCAAGACCACATTGGCGCGCATGGTGGGAGAGAGAAGGGGATATACATATTTCAGCTTCGACGACGATGTCGTGCTGGCCGCTGCCCGGGAAGATCCTGTGGGTTTTGTCGGAGATCTGCCGGAGCGGGCCGTTCTCGATGAGGTACAGCGGGTTCCCGAACTGTTCACAACCCTGAAAAGCACCGTGGACCGAGATCGTGTGCCGGGCCGGTTTCTGCTTACGGGCTCTGCCAACGTGCTGCTGGTACCGAAACTCGCCGATTCCCTGGCCGGGCGTATGGAGATTCTGCGACTGCACCCGCTGGCCCAGGTGGAGCTGGCGAGAACGTCCCCCACGTTCTTGAACGTGCTGTTTGGAGCAGGATTCAAAATGGGTAACTGGCCTCGTCTCGGGGACGAGCTGCGCGAACGGATTGTCGCAGGCGGCTACCCTGCAGCGCTTGCCCGTCAGGCGCCACAGCGACGGGCCGCCTGGTACCGTGATTACATCGAAACGCTGGTGCAACGCGACATACGGGATCTGGCACGGATTCGGTTGCTTGATGCCTTGCCACGGTTGTTGACCTTGGCCGCCGGACAGACCGCCCGGCTGCTCAACGTGAGTGACCTGTCGTCACCCTTCCAACTCAGCCGCCAGACCATACGTGACTACGTTACCTTGCTGACGCGCGTGTTCTTGCTGGAAGAACTGCCACCCTGGCACAACAATCGTCTGCGACGCCTGATCAAGACGCCCAAGCTGCACCTGGGCGATACGGGACTTGCCTGTGCTTTGCTGGGAGTGGATGCGGATGCGTTGAAGGCTGACCGCACACTACTGGGCCAACTCCTCGAGACCTTCGTGTTTCAGGAATTGCGCCGCCAGGCAAGCGGGCGGGAAGATGTCCTCAACTTCTACCATTTTCGTGACAAGGATGGGGCTGAAGTAGATATCGTGCTGGAAATGAGTGGGCAGCAGGTTGCTGCTATCGAGATCAAGGCTGCGGCCACAGTAACAGCCTCGGATTTTCGTGGATTGCGCAAACTTAGACAAGCTTCTGGAAAACGGTTTTCTGCAGGAGTGGTGTTGTACGATGGCGAAACCGCGATGCCCTTTGGGGACAACCTATATGCAGTCCCGATCCGCCGGATATTGGAAACATGATCTGGGAGCTGCTGTAAAGCCCCCGAAATCCTGGACACTGTTTTTCACAAAATTCACGCTGCCTCCGCCACGGGCGCATGGGCGATTCGCACCTGTGCAGGCGTGGCGTAGTGATGCCTCTGGAGTAGCCAGTGCTGATTGAAGCGCACCTTGAGAGGGTGTCAAATTAACTGTGTATCCGGCTTATTGAGGCACCCGATCTCCGAATAGAATCACGAACTGATTGAGTGCTGTTTTCCAGTCCCGAATGGGCCGGGTCCATTTCTTGGCCACGCGACTC
>JALSSC010000060.1 GCA_026984455.1 Chromatiaceae bacterium | reverse complement strand
AGGCCTGGTTGATGGCCTCCATGGCGGTGACGGCGCGGCGCACCACCTCGCCGCCCCGTTCGGCCTTGCCGCGGGCGTTGGCGGCCACCTGGTTGGCCTGCTGGGCGTTGTCGGCGTTGTTGCGCACGGTGGCGGTGAGTTCCTCCACCGAGGAGGCGGTCTCCTCCAGGCTGGCCGCCTGTTGTTCCGTGCGGGTGGAGAGGTTGGTGTTGCCGGCGGCGATCTCGGCGCTGGCGCTGTGGACGCCGTCGGCGGTCTCGCGCAGGCGGCCGAGGGTCTCGCGCAGGGTCTCGATGGTGCGGTTCACGTGCGCCTTGGCCTCGGCGAAGGCCCCCTGGTACTGGCGACGGATCTCGCGGGAGAGGTCGCCCTCGGCCATGGCCTTCATCACCCGGGCCAGGTCGGAGAAGACCTTGGCGATCTCGTCCAGCATCCCGTTGATGCCTTCGGCCAGGTGCAGGTGGAAGCCCTGCTTGTCCTCGGTGGACAGGCGCCGCGAGAGGTCGCCCAGGTGGGCCGCGGCCATGATCTCGGAGACCTCCCGCTCCACCGCCACCTCGGCGGTGCGATCGGTCCATTCGAGGACGCTGCCCAGGCGTTCGCCGTCGCCGTCGCGTACCGGCCCGGCCACCAGGGCGAAGGTGCGCCCGCCCAGGTCGATCTCCTCGCGCAGCGGCTCGCGCAGCCCGGCCAGACGCTCGCTGAAACCGGGCAGCAAGGCGTCGATGGAGGCCCCCTGGATGCCCTCGGGGTCGAACCCCGGGCGTTCCTTACCGAGCGCGGCGGCGATCCCGCGCAGGGTCCGCTCCATGACGTGATTGAGGTACAGGACCCGGCCTTCGGCGTCGGTCATGACCACGCCGTTGGAGACGTCGTCCAGGGCCGCGCGGATGCGGGCGTTCTCGCGCGCCTGACGGCGTTCGTTCTCCAGGCGCGCGGCCTCTTCGGCCTCGGCCTGGAGTTGGGCGGTGAGGTCGGCCCATTCCACGGCGGTGCCGAGGCGGTGGCCTTGGGCGTCGCGGACCGGATTGGCGATGATCCGCAGGGTGCGCGGTCCCACCTGGATGCGGGACTCGAAGGTGTCTTCGAGGCGTTCCAGAATGGCCCGCTGGTGGGCCGGATCGCGGTGGAAGCGGTCGATGTTCTGCCCGATCAGGCGCTCGGCATCGAACCCCGGGATGCGCTCCCTCAGGTCGGCCTCGGCCTCCCGGAACATGCGCTGCACGGCCTCGTTCATATAGATGATGTTGAGGTCGCGGTCGGCCACCATGACGTTGGTGGAGACGCAGTCCAGGGCGGTCTTGATGCGGGTGGCGGCATCGGCGCGCTGGCGTGCCTCGTTCACCTCGAAGGCCAGGCGGATCTGCATGGTCTTGAGATCGCGCATGAGATCGCCCAGTTCGTCGCCGCGGTCCAGGGCGATGTCGTCGTGGTAGTGGCCCTCGGCGATGCGCGAGAAGGCCTGGATGGCCGCGTCGAGGCCCCGGTGGATGCCGCGGGTGGTGAGGATGCCGAACAGGGAGACCAGGACCACCACCCCCAGGGACAGGGCGAGGACCAGGCCGAGGTGGCGTTTCTGGGCGGCGATGCCGGCCTGGAGGTTGCCGCTCAGGTAGTCGGCGGAGGTGTCGAAGATGGCGAAGCCGGTGTCGATCACCCGGGTCCCCTTGGCGAAGTAGGCCTTGGGGTCCTCGTGGATGTCCGTCGCCTTCAGGAGTCCGTTCTCCAGCGCGTCGAGGAAGGTCCGGCGTTGCTGGATGCTCTGCGCCACCAGCTGGGAGAGGCGCTCTTTGAGTTCGGGGTTGTGGGCGTAGACCGTCTGTACGGCGCGGTCACCCTTGGCGAGGAGAAAGCGGATGGAGGCGTCCAGGACCTGGAGCTTCTGGCGCTGGGCGGGGGTCATGGCGCCCTTGGCGGCGATGCCCGCGCCCAGGCCCCGCGCCTGACCGAGATATTCGGTGAGTG
>JALSSC010000059.1 GCA_026984455.1 Chromatiaceae bacterium | reverse complement strand
CCTTGACGTTGAAGCTGAAGCGGCCGGGGCCGTAACCGCGGGAGCGGGCCTCGGGGGTGGCGGCGAAGAGTTCGCGGATGGGGGTGAACAGGCCAGTATAGGTGGCGGGGTTGGAGCGGGGGGTGCGGCCGATGGGGCTCTGGTCGATATCCACCACCTTGTCGAACAGCTCCAGGCCACGGATCCCCCGGCAGGGGGCCACGTCCAGACTGGCCCGGTTGAGGCGGTTGGCGCACAAGGGGTACAGGGTGTCGTTCACCAGGGTGGACTTGCCCGAACCCGAGACCCCGGTGACACAGGTGAACAGCCCCGCCGGCACCTCCAGGGTGACCCCCTTCAGGTTGTGGCCCGTGGCCCCCTCCAGACGCAGGAGACGTTGCGGATCGGGGGCGCGGCGTGCGCGCGGGACTTCGATGCGCAAGGCGCCGGAGAGGTAGCGGCCGGTGATGGACTCGGGGATCCCCGCGATCTCCCCGGCGCTGCCCTGGGCGATGATGCGCCCGCCGTGGACCCCGGCCCCGGGGCCGATGTCCACCACCTGGTCCGCGGCGCGGATGGCCTCCTCGTCGTGCTCCACCACCAGGACGGTGTTGCCGAGATCGCGCAGCCGGGTCAGGGTGGCGAGGAGGCGGGCGTTGTCGCGCTGATGGAGGCCGATGGAGGGCTCGTCCAGGACGTACATGACCCCCACCAGCCCGGCGCCGATCTGGCTGGCCAGGCGGATGCGCTGCGCCTCGCCGCCGGAAAGGGTGTCGGCGCTGCGCTCCAGGGTGAGATAGTCCAGGCCCACGTTGACCAGAAATTCCAGGCGGGTGGCGATCTCCTTGACGATACGGGCGGCGATCTCGCCCTTGGTGCCGGCGAGTTCGAGGTCGCGAAAGAAGGCCAGGCAGCGGCCGATGGCCAGGGCGGTGATCTGCGGCAGGCTGCGTCCGCCGACGAAGACGTTGCGCGCCCCCTCGTTGAGCCGCGCCCCGCCACAGGCGGGACAGGGCTGGTTGGAGATATAGCGGGCCAGTTCCTCGCGCACGGCGTTGGACTCCGTCTCCCGGTAGCGCCGCTGCATGTTGCCCACGATGCCTTCGAAACGGGTCTTGCGGGTCCTCATGCCGCCCTTGCCGTCGTAGAAGCGGAGGTCAATGCGGTCCTTGCCGCTGCCATAGAGGAGGACATCGCGGATCCGCTTGGGCAGTTCCCGCCACGGCGTCTCCGGATCGAACCCGTAGTGATCGGCCAGGGAGCGGATCGTCTGGAAGTAATAGGCGTTGCGCCGCTCCCAGCCGCGCACCGCCCCGGCCGCCAGGGACAGCTCCGGGTGGGCCACCACCTTGTGCGGGTCGAAGTACTGTTCCACCCCCAGGCCGTCGCAACGCGGACAGGCGCCGGCGGGGTTGTTGAAGGAGAACAGGCGCGGTTCCAGCTCCGCCAGGCTGTAGCCGCACAGCGGACAGGCGAAGCGCGCGGAAAACACCAGGTCGGGCCGCTCCGGCGCATCCATGAAGGCCACCCGCGCCACCCCGTCGCCCAGGGCGAGGGCGGTCTCGAAGGACTCGGCCAGACGCAGGCGCAGGTCGGGGCGCACCTTGAAACGATCCACCACCACCTCGATACGGTGTTTCACCTTGGGGTCCAGGGCCGGGGGCTGGTCCAGCTCACAGATATCGCCGTCGATGCGCGCCCGGATGTAACCCTGGGCGTTCAGTTCCCCCAGGAGGCGCGCGTACTCACCCTTGCGTTCGGAGACCACCGGCGCGAGCAACATCAGGCGCTGTCCCGCGGGCAGGGCCAGCACCTGATCCACCATCTGGGAGATGGTCTGCGCCTCCAGGGGCTCGGCGTGTCTGGGACAACGCGGCGTGCCCACGCGGGCGAACAGCAGGCGCAGGTAGTCGTAGATCTCGGTGATGGTGCCCACGGTGGAGCGGGGATTGTGGGAGGTGGTCTTCTGCTCGATGGAGATGGCCGGCGACAGGCCCTCGATATGGTCCACGTCGGGCTTCTCCATCACCGACAGGAACTGCCGGGCATAGGCCGAGAGGGACTCCACGTAACGCCGCTGGCCCTCGGCATAGAGGGTGTCGAAGGCCAGGGAGGACTTGCCCGAGCCCGACAGGCCGGTGATGACGATCAAGCGATCACGGGGCAGGTCGAGGTCGATATCCTGGAGGTTGTGGGTGCGGGCGCCGCGGATCCGGATCTGCTTCATGGGAGACGTTCGAGGGAGGGGGCGCAACCGCCCCCGTGCAAGAGAGAAGGCACGAACGGGCCTGGGGCCCGCTAATCCTGAGGCCGCTGCAGGCCGTATTTGCGCAGTTTCTCCACCAGGGTGGTGCGGCGCATGTTGAGGTGCTTGGCGGCATGGGCCACCACCCCGCCGGAGGCCTCCAGGGCCTGGCGGATGAGGTCCATCTCCAGGTTCGCCAGGTGGGCCTTGAGATCCAGGCCCTCCTGGGGCAGGCGCGGCCTCTCGGCGGCGACCTGCACCGACGCCTCGGGCTGGGGGAGGGGTTCCGGCGCGCCTTCGGGGCGGAACTTGGGGGGCAGATCGGCCAGGTCGACCAGGCCATAGGGATGCAGGATCGCCAGTCGCTCCACCAGATTGGCGAGTTCCCGCACGTTGCCGGGCCAACTGTACTGGGCGAGGGCGGCCATGGCCGCCGGGGTGAGGCGGACCGAACCCCGTTTCTCCTTCTCCATGCGCGTCACCAGGTCGTTGATGAGCACGGCGATGTCCTCCCGGCGTTCGCGCAGGGGGGGCATCTCTATGGGGAAGACGTTGAGGCGGTAGAACAGGTCCTCGCGGAACGACCCGTCACGGATGGCCTGTTCGAGATTGCGGTGGGTGGCGGCGATGATGCGCACGTCGGCGTGGAGGGTCTTGTTGCTGCCCACCCGCTCGAAGGTGCGCTCCTGGAGCACGCGCAGGATCTTGACCTGCATGGGCATGCTCATGTCGCCGATCTCGTCCAGGAAGAGGGTGCCCCCCTCGGCCATCTCGAAGCGCCCCTGGCGGGCGGCGATGGCCCCGGTGAAGGCGCCCTTCTCGTGACCGAAGAGTTCGCTCTCCAGCAGGTCGCCGGGAATGGCACCGCAGTTCACCGGGACGAAGGGCTTGTTGCGCCGTTCCGAATGATAGTGGAGGTTGCGCGCCACCACCTCCTTGCCGGTGCCGGACTCGCCCAGGATCAGGACGGTGGCCTCGGAGGGGGCCACCTGCTGGATCATCCGCTTCACCTGCTGGATCGCCCGGCTGGTGCCGGAGAGGCTGCGGAAGAGTTCCACCGGGCGCCGGCGCCGGCCCGAGCCTTGTTGGGCATCGAGGAAGACCTGCCCCTTGTGCAGCGCCAGGGTGAGGGGCTCGTAGTGGGTGGGCAGGCGCAGGGAGCCGAGGACCGGGATGCCCCGGGCCGCCAGGGTGCTGCCATCGCCGTCCTGGTCCACCAGGAACAGGGGCAGGGGCGGCTTGATCTCCGCCAGGGCGGCGATCAGGGCCTCGCGTCCGGGCCCGGGGAGGTCCGGGCCCAGAAAGACCATGGGACGCCTGTCCCCCGCCCGCTCCAGGACCGCCCTCAGGTCCTCGGGGGTGGTGGCGGTCTCGATACCGTAGTCGAGCAGCCCGAGCACGTGATCGAGATAGTCCCGCCTCTCGCCGTCCCCGTCGAGGAGCAGGATCTGGCCCTTGAGGAGGGCTTCGGAAGAAGGAGTGTCCGCCATGGCGCCGAAACCTCTGGGAGAGAAGGGCCCCATGCCCTTCGCGCGTGGATATTCCACAGGGATTATACCGGCCGATGTCAAAAGATCGACGATCCCGGTCCGGGACCGGCCGTGCGCATGTATTGCCGGCCCCCAAGATGCGAAAATACCCGGCATCCATCCCCTGGAGCCCCTGTATGAACACCCCCCTCTACCAACCCTCCCGGGACCGCCGCCTGCGCGCCCGGGTGAAGCTCTACGGCACCCTGCTCGGCAACGTCCTCAAGCGGCGCGCCGGAGACCAGGTGTTCGTCACCGTGGAGACCCTGCGCAAGGGCTTCATCGCCCTGCGCAGACAGGAGGATCCCCGCCGCCGCCAGCGCCTGATGCGCCTCGTCGAGGGCCTGGACGAGGTCACCCTCGAGCACGTGATACGCGCCTTCTCGGTCTACTTCGCCCTGGCCAACGTGGCCGAGGAGGGCTTCCAACACCAACAGCGCCGCGCCCAGGTGAATTCCGGCCGGCCCCTGTGGCGGGGCTCCTTCGAGGACACCCTGCGCGAACTGCACGCCCAGGGGGTGGAGCCCGGGGCGCTCCAGGCACTGCTGAACCGCTTGCGCTATATCCCGGTGTTCACCGCCCACCCCACCGAGGCCCGCCGGCGGGAGGTGATGGAGTGCCTGCGCCGGATCTTCCTCCTCGGACGGGAACTGGACCACAGCCAACTCACCTCCTGGCAGAAGGACGAGATCGCCGCCCACCTGGAGGCGGAGATCCAGATCCTGTGGGAGACCGAAGAGATCCGCCACCAGCGGCCCACGGTCCTGGCGGAGGTGGAGAACGGGCTCTACTATTTCCGCCGTTCCATCTTCCGCGCCGTGCCCGAGGTCTACCGCTACCTCGAACGCGCCCTTGCGCGCAACTACGGCGACCAGCCCAGCGGCCCCGGGGTCGAGGTGCCCAGCTTCCTGCGCTTCGGCTCCTGGATCGGCGGTGACCGCGACGGCAACCCCTATGTGACCGCGGCCGTGACCCGCGACACCCTCCGGCTGCATCGCCGCACGGCCCTGGAGGAGTACCTGCGGCGGGTGACGGCCCTCCGTGAGGTCCTGACCCAATCGGACACCCTGGACGGCGCTCCGGAGCCCGCCGAACTCTTCTCCCCCCTGGAGCGACTCGTGGCCCGCGCCGCCTTCGCCGACGACCCGGACCGCTACCTGCACGAGCCCTACCGGCGCAAGCTGGGCATCATGGCCTATCGCCTGGAGCAGAACCTGGAGCAGGTGAACCAACGCCTGCACGGCTATCGAAATGTCCATCCGGGCCATGCCTACCCCGGAGAGGAGGCCTTCCTGGAGGATCTCTACCGCATCCGCGAGGCCCTCCGGAACCACGGCGACGGCCGTCTCACCGCCGAGGGCCTGGGCGACCTCATCCGCCTGGCCGAGACCTTCGGCTTCCACCTGGCCGCCCTGGACCTGCGTCAGGAATCGACCCGCCACACGGAGGCAGTGGCCGCGATCCTGGCGGCGACGGGGATCGAGCCCGACTACCCCGGCCTGGACGAGGCCGCCCGTCAGGCCCTGCTCGGCCGACTCATCGCCGAGGCCGAGCCGCCGGGATTCAGCGAGGCGCAGCTCTCCACCGAGGTCCGGGAGGTCCTGGAACTCTTCGATCTGATGGCCGAGATGCAGGCCGAGATGGGCCCGCGGGCCTTCGGCAACTACGTCGTCTCCATGACCCACCAGGCCAGCCACGTGCTGGAGGTGATGTTCCTCGGCCACCTCTCAGGGCTTGCCGGCCGCGCCCCCGACGGAGGTTGGCACTGCGCCCTGCGCATCACCCCGCTGTTCGAGACCATCGACGACCTGGCGCGCATCGAGCAGGTCCTGGACGACCTCCTGGGGCACCCGGTCTACGCCGCCCTGTTGCGTGCCTCGGGCAACCGCCAGGAGGTCATGCTGGGCTATTCCGACTCGGCCAAGGACGGCGGCATCCTGGCCTCGGCCTGGGGCCTGTACCAGGCCCAGCGACGGATCGTCGCCCTCACCGAACGCCGCGGGGTGGACTGCCGCCTGTTCCATGGCCGCGGCGGCACCCTCGGCCGCGGCGGCGGTCCCAGCCACGAGTCGATCCTCTCTCAGCCCCCGGGCACCGTGCACGGCCAGATCAAGGTCACCGAACAGGGCGAGGTGCTCACCTATCGCTACAGCAACTTCGAGACCGCCGTCTACGAGCTGAGCATGGGCGCCACCGGCCTGCTCAAGGCCAGTTGCCACCTCACCCAGGGGCCCCCGGTGGCCGAGCCCGACTCCTTCCGCGCCGCCATGGAGGACCTGGGCGAATGGAGCAGCGAGCACTACCGCGCCTTCACCGAGCGCACCCCGGGGATCCTCGACTACTTCTACGAGGCCACCCCGGTGCGCGAAATCGGCCGGATGAACATCGGCTCGCGCCCCTCCCACCGCCAGCAGGGGGACCGCTCCAAGGCCTCCATCCGCGCCATCCCCTGGGTCTTCGGCTGGGCCCAGTCCCGGCACACCCTGCCCGCCTGGTACGGCGTGGGCGCCGCCCTGGAGCGATACGCCGACGAGGCCCCGAACGGCCTCGCGCAATTGCGCCGGATGTACCGCGAATGGCCCTTCTTCCGCGCCTTTCTGGACAACACCCAGATGGCCCTGTTCAAGGCCGACATGGGCATCGCCCGGCTCTACGCCGGCCTGGTCCACGACCCCCGGGTGGCCGAGGCCCTGTACGACTTGGTGCGCACCGAATACGAACGCACCCGCCATTGGGTGTTGGAGGTGGCGGAGATCCAGGCCCTGGTCCAGGAGAACCCCACCCTGGCTCGGTCCCTGGAGCGGCGCAATCCGTATCTCGACCCCCTCAACCACATCCAGGTGACCCTCCTGGGCCGTTGCCGGGCGCATCACACGGAGGAGGGGCCCCTGCTGCGCCCCCTGCTACGGACCATCAACGCCATCGCCGCGGGAATGCGCAACACCGGCTGACGGCACGGCGGACACGGCATGCGGGTCTCCCTGCTCCTCCTCGACCTGGCCGCCGGCCTGGTCCTCGTCCTCGCCCTGGTCCTGCTGGTGCAGATCCTGCGCCAGCGCCGCCACCCGGCGGCCTCCATGGCCTGGGTGCTGTTCATCCTGTTCATGCCTGTCCTCGGCATCCCCCTGTACCTGATGATCGGCCGGCGCAAGCTGCACCGGGTGGCGCGGCGCAAGGCCCGCCTGTTCCCCCACCGCCCGGGCCCCACCGAGACCCTGGTGGAGATCGACGGGCTGTTGCACTCCTTCGGCGTCCCCCCTGCCCTGGGCGGCAACCGGGTGCGTTTCCACGGCCACGGCGAAGAGGCCATGGCCGCCCTGGAGGCGGCCATCGAGGGCGCCCGCGAGACCATCGACCTCTGCACCTTCATCTTCGCCGACGACGCCGTCGGCCGTGCCCTGCTGCAACGCCTGGAGGCCAAGGCCCGCGCCGGGGTGCGGGTCCGCCTGCTGTTGGATGGCGCCGGCTCCCTGCGCCTGCCCAACCGCCGCCTGCGGCCCCTGATCCAGGCCGGGGGCGAGGTGGCCTGGTTCATGCCGGTGCTCGCCCGCCCCGGCCGCGCCCCGGCCAATCTGCGCAACCACCGCAAGCTGGTCCTCACGGACGGCCGACGGGCCTGGACCGGCGGGCGCAACCTGGGCGCCCCCTACCTCACCGCCGGGGGCTGGATCGACCTCAGTTTCACCCTCGAAGGGCCCGCCGTCGCCCTCTACCGGCAGATGTTCGAGGCCGACTGGGCCTTCGCCACCGCCCGGACCGCGCCCACGGAGGAAGTCCCGCCGCCCGCCCCGGGGGCCTCCCGGATACGCCTGCTGCCCTCGGGCCCGGACGTGGAAGACGACCCCTTGCACGCCCTTCTGGTCACCGCCTGTTTCGAGGCCCGCCGGCGCATCCTCGTGGCCACCCCCTACTACGTCCCCGACGACAGCCTCCAGGAGGCCCTCTGCCTGGCCGCCCGCCGCGGCCTGGAGGTGGACCTGATCGTCCCCCGGCGCACCGACCACCCCTTGGTGGACTACGCCCGCCGGCGCTACCTGCGTGAACTCCACACCGCCGGCGCCCGGGTATGGCTGCTCCCGGGCCCCATGATGCACGCCAAGGCCCTGGTCTGGGATCGCACCCTGGCCACCTGCGGCTCGGCCAACCTCGACGTGCGCAGCCTGTTCATCAACTTCGAGGCCAACACCCTGTTCTACGAGGACTCCGAGATCCTCTGGCTGGAGCGATGGCTCGAAGGCCTGCGCCGGCACGCGGCGCCCTGCCGCCTGCCTCCGGTGGGCTGGTGGGGGGAGACCCTGGAGGGCCTGGTGTTGCTGACCTCGTTTCAGCTTTGAAGGGGCGGCTTCAGCCGCGCTCCAGAAGAGTCCCGCCGTGCCGGAGTCGATGCGGCCGAAACTTTCCGTGGGAGAGTGTCGCCGCAGGGACCATGGCGAGCAATCGCCACACCGCCCGGGGGTGCGAGGGGCAGCCGCAGTAGCGAAATATTCGCGTGCGACGGGTATATAATCCTCCGCCCCATCCACATCGCAGGTGATCGCCCATGTCTCCCATCCAAGTCGATGTCGCCATAATCGGCTCCGGCACCGCCGGGCTCAACGCCCTGGCCCAGGTGCGACGGGCCGGCCGGTCATTCGTCCTCGTCAATGGCGGCGAGCCCGGCACCACCTGCGCCCGCGTGGGCTGCATGCCCTCCAAGGCCATGATCCAGGTGGCCGAGGACTACCACCGGCGTACCGTACTCGGGCGCTACGGCGTGGACGGCCACCAGGAGATGCGCCTGGACGTGCCCGAGGCCATGGAGCACATCCAGGATCTGCGTGACACCTTCGTGGACCGGGTGCTCTCCAACAGCACCGACGAGATGGGCGACGAGTTCATCCAGGCCTACGCCCGGTTGCTCTCGCCGCGGCGCATCCAGCTCGACGACGGGCGCGAGGTCGAGGCCGGCGCCCTGGTGATCGCCACGGGTTCCCGTCCGCTGTTGCCCGAGGCCTGGCGGGCCTTCGGGGAGCGCGTGCTCACCACCGACGACCTGTTCGAGCTGGAAGACCTGCCCGCCCGCATGGCGGTGGTGGGCCTGGGTACCATCGGCCTGGAGCTGGGCCAGTCCCTGCGTCGTCTGGGGGTGGAGGTCACCGGCTTCGACCTGGCCGACCGTCTGGGCGGCGCCCAGGACCCGGAGGTGGCCCGCTGCGCCCTCGATCTCCTGTCCAGGGAATTCCCCATCCACCTCGGCCACGCGGTGGAGATCGCCGAGGCCGCGGACGGCCGCCTGCGGGTGAGCGCCGGCGGCGTCTCGGTGGAGGTGGACCGGGTCCTGGCGGCCATGGGCCGGGTACCCAACGTGGAGAGGCTGGAACTGGAGCGCCTGGGCCTGCCCCTGGACGCCCGTGGGCTGCCGCCCTTCGACCGCCACAGTATGCAGGTGGGCGACCTGCGGGTGTTCCTGGCCGGCGACGTCACCGGCGAACGCCCGGTCCTGCACGAGGCGGGCGACGAGGGCAAGATCGCCGGCTACAACGCCAGCCATGACGAGATCCGCCGTTTCCGCCGCAAGACCCCCCTGTTCATCAACTTCTGCGATCCCAACATCTGCATCCTCGGGACCCGTTGGAACGACCTCGACCACGACCGCATCGCGGTGGGCGAGGTGCGCATGGCCCCGGTGGGCCGCGCCCTCATCATGGGCAAGAACCGCGGGCTGATCCGGATCTATGCCGAGCGCCGCGACGGCCGCCTGCGCGGCGCCGAACTGGTGGCGGTGCGCGGAGAGAACCTCGCCCATCTCCTGACCTGGGCCATCGAGCAGGGCCTGACCGTGGGCGAGCTGCTGCGGATGCCCTTCTACCACCCGGTGATCGAGGAGGCCCTGCAGGCCGCCCTGTACGACCTCTACGCCCAGGTGGAGACCAAGAACGAAGGCCCGGTCACCGAGCTGTCCCCGCTGCCGTGAGGGACGGCGATACGGCCGGCCGTCCGGCGCACAGGTCCGCCGGACGGCCCCCGGGGTGAGATCCCAGGTCGTCCGCCACCTGCGCCGCCACTGGGCGGAATGGTCCCTCGTCCTGCTCACGGCGGCGGCCCTGCCGGTGCTCTGGCGCCTGGACCTGGGTCTGGACGAGGCCTATTACTGGTACTGGTCGCGCCATCCCGACCTGGGCTATCTCGACCACCCGCCCCTGATCGCCTGGCTCCTGGCCGCCTCCGGCACCCTGTTCGGCGACACCGAGGCCGGGCTGCGCCTGGGCGGCTTCCTGACCATGGCCCTGGGCTTCGCCTTCGCCTGGGGCAGCCTGCGGGAACTCTTCCCGGAACGCGGCCCGGCCCTGGCCTGGCAGGGGGTGGCGCTCCTGAACCTCACCCTGATCCTGCCCGGCGCGGGCCTGATCCAGACCCCGGACACCCCCCTGTTCGCCTGCTGGATGGCCGCCCTCTATTGCGGCGCGCGCATCGTCGCCCGCGGCGAGGCCCGGGCCTGGTACGGCCTGGGCCTGGCCCTGGGCCTGGGGATGCTGGGCAAGTACACCATGGTCCTGTTCGTCCCGGGGATGCTGGCCTTCCTGATACTCTGCCCGGCCCAGCGGGGCTGGCTGGCACGCAAGGAACCCTGGCTGGCGGCCCTGCTCGCCCTGGCGGTCTTCTCGCCGGTGCTGATCTGGAACGCCCAACACCACTGGCTCTCCTTCCGCTTCCAATGGCACAACGGCCTGGCCCCGGCGGCCCGACCCGTGGCCGACAAGCTGCTGGACTTCTTCGCCGCCCAGGCCGGGGTGGCCTCGCCCCTGCTCTTCCTGGCCCTGCTGGGCTACGGCCTGGCCGGGGTCCGGCGCGCCCGGCGGGAACCGGCCTATGCCTACCTCGCCCTGCTCTCCTTTCCGGTGCTGGGCTTCTTCGCCTGGACCACGGCCCGGGGCCAGCCGGCCGAGGCCAACTGGCCGGGGGCGGCCTACATCGCCGGGATGCTGCTCACCTGGGCGGTGTATGCGCGTCACTACAGCGCCCGCCGCCTGCATCGCCGCCTCATGGCGGTGGTGCTGGGGGTGTCCCTGGTGCTCGGGCTGACGGTACGCCTGCACCTGGGCTATCAGATCCTGCCGATTCCGCCGCAGCGCGATCGCCTGCGCGAGTTCTTCGGTTGGGATGCCCTGGGGGCCCGGGTGAAGGCCGAAATGGCCGCCCATCCATCGCCCCGGGGCTGGTTCCTCCTGGGGGACAAGGGCACCATGGTGGCCGAGGCCATCTACTATAGCGGCGGGCGCCTGGAAGGCATGGATCCCCGCCGCCCGAACCGCTACCTCTTCCTGGGCGACCCGAACGCGCGCTTCCTCGGCCGCGACGCCATCGTCGTCGCGCGCCCGGGGGGCGACGTCCAGGCCCTCTACGGACACGGGTTCCAGGGGCTCAGGGACCTCGGCCCCTATGTGCACAGATACCGGGGCGTGCCCGTGCCCAAGTACAGCGCCCGCCTCTGGCTGGGCAGGCGATTCCTCGGTTTCGACCGGCCCCGGCCTCAGGCGAAGTCGTCCAGGAGACCGCTGCCACCGCGCAGGGGGGTCGCCACCACGGCCACGGCCGGCGCGGCCTCTTCAGCGGAATCGTCCCAGGAGCCGGGGGGGGCGAATCCGGCCGCGCGGCCCTGGCCCCGGCTGCCCCCGCCCTGACCCACGTCCACGCTCACCTGCCCCAGACCGACATCGGCGAGCAACTCCCGTATCCGCGGGGCGGCCGCCTCCAGGGCCTCGCGGGTGGCCGCGTGGGGGGCCTGGAAGGCCACCCCCGCCTGATCGTGATGCAGGGCGAGACGGATCTCCACCGGCCCCAGATGCGGCGGGGTGAGCTTCACCTCGGCGGTCTGGATCTCGTGGCGCAGCATCCACACCACGCGGTCGCCCAGGGCCGCTCCCCATTCCTGGTGCCCGGGAGGCACCACGATGGGTGCCGCCGTAGTCGGTGAAGCCGCAGCAAGTGCCGGCATACGGGGTACCGCCGCCACAGCGGGGACCACCGCAGTGGGGTCCGGCATAGTGGGCACCGCCATCCCCGGGATCGTTGTCGCGGGTATGGCCGTCATGGCCGCCGCCATACCGGGCATCGGCGTAGAGGGAGGCCGTGCCAAGGGGGACTCCGGGGCCACGGGGGCGGCCGCTGCCGGCTGGCCGCCGAGCAGGCTTGCGAGTTCGCGCATCCCCGGGGACAGCGCCGCGGCCGCCTTCGGCCCTGCCGGCGGCGGTGCGGCGGCCGCCTCGGCGCCGCGCATGGTGGGCGAGACCTCGGGATAGGGACCGGGGCGGGGGCTGGACACCGCCTCTCCCTGCGGAGCGGTGGGCAGGGCGCCCGCCTCCGTCCTGGCCAGGCCAGGGGCTGGCGGATGGAGAGACGGCCTCGGCGCACGGGAGTCCACGGGCGTCCGCCCGTCCGGGTCGGCGGCGGGGGGCGCGGCGCCGTTGAGATCGCTCCCGGCGGCGGCAGGCGGCGCCGCCAACGGCAAGGCATTGCCGCCGACGGCCGCCTGCCATTGCTGTAGCAGGGAGAGGACCTCCGGCGGCAGGATCGACACCAGGCCCTCCAGGACGCTGGGATCCCGCAGGAGATCGTCGATGGGCCGGTCCTGGTCGATGCGTTCGGTGAGGTGTTTCAGGATCGCCCCGGATCCGGCATCCTCGTCCGCGGCACCGGTCCCCAGGAGAGAGGCCAGTACGGCCTTCAACTCTTTGAAATCATGGACCTTTATCGGGATGGATGGGTCCGTCGCCGGATCCGGGCCCCCACCTCCCAGGGCCGCCAACAGGGCCGGGAAACCGCCCTCGCCAGCCCCTTCAGGGATCTCGCCGCCACGCTGTACGGCCCCCGTGGACGACTTGTGAAGGAGGGTCTGGATGGATTCGAGCAGGTTCATGGGGCCCTTCCCGTGCTTGTGGATTGCGAACACCTGCCCCACAATCAGCAGCATCCATGCCAACGTTGGAGAAGCACCGATGAATCAATTTTCAGGCAAGACGGCCCTGGTCACGGGCGCCGCCGGCAACCTGGGCACCGCCGTTGCCCGGGCATTCGCCGCGGAGGGCGCCGGCCTGATCCTCATCGACCGCAACGAGGCCGCCCTCGACCAGTTGCGGGCCGGACTCGGCGAGACCGTGGACGCCCTCGCCCTGCCTTGTGACCTGATGGACCCCCGCTCCGTATCCGACGAGGTGGAACGCGGCCTGGGCCACTTCGGCCACATCGACATCCTCGCCAACATCGCCGGCGGGTTCACCATGGGCCCGCCCTTGCACGAGACCGAGGACCGCGACTGGGACTTCATGTTGAATATCAACCTGCGCACCCTGTTCAACTGTTGCCGGGCAGTGATCCCCCACATGCAGGCGAATGGCTGGGGACGGATCGTCAATGTCTCGGCACGCGCGGCACGGGAGGGCAAGGCGCGGATGGGCCCCTACTGCGCGGCCAAGGCAGCGGTCATCACCCTCACCGAGACCCTGGCGGCCGAGCACAAGCACGACGGCATCAACGCCAACTGCATCCTGCCGGGGACCATCGACACCCCTCAGAACCGCGCGGCCATGCCCGAGGCCGAATTCTCGAACTGGGTACCGCCCGAGGCCCTGGCCGACGTGGTGCTCTTCCTCTGCTCCGAGGCCGCGCGCTGCGTCAGCGGCGCCGCCCTCCCCGTCTACGGGCGAAGCTGACGCCCATGCTGCGCCCCCTCCTCGGCCGGGTACTGGTCTGGGTGGTGGTCCTGGCCGCCTTCTGGCTGCTGTGGCGCAACATCCAGCCACCACCGGTGCCGCCCAGGGCCATGCAATCCATGCGCGATGCGGTCGAGCACTACCAGCGCCTGCGGCGGGACCGGGCCGGGGAAGAGGCCCCCCTCCCCGTACCACCCTGAGCCTCGGCACAGGTGCCGGAAGAAGCGGGGGGCCGGGCCACGCCCGGCCCGTGCGGGCCCCCCGTCCAGGCACTCGAGAAACGGCAGGCCAGGCGCCCCGATCTCTGCAGAAAGCGCGTATATAATCTCCCGGATCCCGTCGCAGGCGTCATGTCGGCTGAGGCCTTCCTGCGCCCTCTCCGCCTACTCCCCCGCCACCATCATCCGCTCGATGAGCCAGGAACCGGTGTGCATGCCGCCGCGCCGGTCCAGGTCGGTACCCACCGCGCGCAGGCCGGCGAACATCTCCCGCAGGTTGCCGGCGATGGTGATCTCCTGGACCGGATACTGGATCACGCCCCCCTCCACCCAGAAGCCCGAGGCGCCGCGGGAATAGTCGCCGGTCACCAGGTTGGCCCCCTGGCCCATCATCTCGGTGACCAGGAGACCGGTGTCCAGGCGCCGCAACAGGGCCTCGCGGTCCTCGCCCGTGGGCTCCATGACCAGGTTGCGCACCCCCCCGGCGTTGCCCGTGGTCTCCAGGTGCAGACGGCAGGCGGCATAGGTGTCGAGGGCGTAGCTGACCAGGACCCCTTCGCTCACGAAGTCCTTGGGCAGGGTGGCCACGCCCTCGGCGTCGAAGGGGGCGCTGGCGGCGCCGCGCAGGCGCAGGGGGTCTTCGTGGATGCGCACGAATCGGGGAAACAGGTCCTTGCCCAAGCGGTCGAGGAGAAAGGAGGCCTGGCGATAGAGATTGCCCCCGGAGATGGCCCCGGCGAAGGCGCGCATCAGGCTGGTGGCCACGTCGGCCTGAAACAGCACCGGGCATTCGCGGGTGTCCAGCTTGCGCGCCCCGAGCCGGTTCACGGCGCGCTCGGCGGCGTGCATGCCCACGGCCTCCGGCGCCTCCAGGTCCTCGGGGGCGCGGGCGCTGGTCCACCAGTAGTCACGCTGCATCTCCCCGCCCTGACGGCCCACCAGGGCGCAACTGAGTCCGTGGCGGGTGCTGGGATAGCCGGCGAGAAACCCGGCGCTGTTGCCGCAGACCTTGACCCCGGCGTTGGTGTTGAGGCTGGCCCCCTCGGAGTTGACGATGCGCGGGTCGAGGTCGCGCCCGGCCTGCTCGCAGGCACGGGCGATCTCGATGGCGCCCTCGGCGTCGATGCCCCAGGGGTGATGGAGGTCCAGGTCCGGGATCACCCGGGCCAGGCGCTCGGGATCGGGGAGGCCGTTGCAGGGGTCGGGCTGCATGTGCCGGGCGATGGCGCAGGCCTTGCCGGCGGTGTCCCGCAGGGCCTGGGGAGACAGGTCGGAGGTGCTGGCGGAGCCCTTGCGGCCGCCGATGTAGACGGTGATGCCCAGGCCCTGGTCGCGGGTGTGCTCCACCGTCTCCACCTCTCCCAGGCGCACAGTCACGGCCAGGCCGGCGTCCAGGCCGACCCCGGCCTCGGCGGCGTCGGCCCCTTGCCGGCGGGCCTCGGCGAGGAGGTCCTCCACGCGCTGCTTCAGTTCGTCGATGCGTTGCGGCATGGTCTCCATGGTCAGGCCTCCGTGCCGCCGACGGTGAGGCCGTCCACCCTGAGGGTGGGCTGCCCCACCCCCACGGGGACGCTCTGCCCGTCCTTGCCGCACACCCCGACGCCCTGGTCCAGGGCCAGGTCGTTGCCCACCATGCTCACCCGGGTGAGGACATCGGGGCCGTTGCCGATGAGGGTCGCCCCCTTGACCGGGCGGGTGACGCGGCCGCCCTCGATCAGATAGGCCTCGCTGGCGGAGAACACGAACTTGCCGGAGGTGATGTCCACCTGCCCGCCACCGAAATTCACCGCGTAGAGGCCGCGCTCCACCGAGGCGATGATCTCGCCCGGGTCGTAGGGACCGGGCAGCATGTAGGTGTTGGTCATGCGCGGCATGGGCAGATGGGCGTAGGACTCGCGGCGGCCGTTGCCGGTGGACACCGTGCCCATGAGACGGGCGTTCATGCGGTCCTGCATGTAGCCGGCGAGGATGCCGTCCTCGATCAGCGGGGTGCGTTGGCCGGGGGTGCCCTCGTCGTCGATGTTGAGGGAGCCGCGCCGGCCCGGGAGGGTGGCGTCGTCCACCACGGTGCAGCCGGGAGCGGCCACCCGTTCGCCGATACGCCCGCTGAAGGCCGAGGTGGCCTTGCGGTTGAAGTCGCCTTCGAGGCCATGGCCGATGGCCTCGTGCAGGAGCACCCCGGGCCAGCCGGGGCCGAGGACCACGGTCATCTGTCCGGCCGGGGCCTCCTCCGCCTCCAGGTTGACCAGAGCCTGGCGCACCGCCTCGCGGGCGAAGCCCAGGGCCCGGTCCTGCTCCAGGAACCAGGCGTAGCCGTGGCGCCCGCCGCCCCCGCTGCTGCCCTGTTCGTGACGATCGCCGTCCTTGGCGATGACCTGCACGTACAAGCGCACCATGGGGCGCACGTCGGCCGCCAGGCGCCCGTCCTGGTCCACCACCAGGATCAGGTCGTGCGCCGCCGCCAGGCTGGCCATGACCTCGGCCACCCGCGGGTCCCGGGCGCGGGCCTCCGCCTCCACCCGCTGGAGGAGTTCGATCTTGGCGGTATCGTCCAGGCTCCCGAGCGGGTCGTCCGTGGGGTAGAGGGCGGGAACGGCCGTACCAGGCGCCACCCGCACCCGGCCGCTCTGCCCGCGCCGGGCGATGGCCCGGGCGGCGCGGGCGGCCTCCTCCAGGGACGGCATGGCGAGTTCGTCCGAATAGGCGAAGCCCGTCTTCTCGCCGCTCACGGCGCGCAGGCCGGCGCCCCGGGCGATGCTGTAGCTGCCTTCCTTGACCAGGCCGCCCTCCAGCGACCAGGACTCGCGCCGGCTGCTCTGAAAATAGATGTCCGCCTGGTCCACGCCCGTGGAGGCGAGCTGGGTGAACAGGCGTTCGAGGTCGTTCTCGGCGATACCGGCGGGGGCCAGCAGGCCCTCGCGGGCGAGGACGATGGGATCGTTCGGGGTAGCCATCATGATGAGGTCCGGGTTGAGGAAAGGGGTCGTGGATGGTCGTTTGCCCCAGGGGGTGGGGAATATTCGTCCCTCCCTATATACCCCGGGGCGTGGGGCGGGACAGAGGCCGTCAACGGCAACGCAGGCGCCGGTGTTCCAGGGCCGGGAACGAGCGGCGCACGGCCGCCTGGTAGGCGCGGTCGAGCACCGCGGTGGCGGTGCCGTTGCCGCGCGCCACCCCGGCCAGGACCCGTCCCCAGGGGTCCACGATCATGCTCTGGCCGTGGGTCTCGCGGCCGTTGATGTGGTACCCCCCCTGGGCGGCGGCGGCCACGCAGACCAGGTTCTCGATGGCCCGGGCGCGCACCAGCACCTCCCAGTGGGCCTTGCCGGTGACGGCGGTGAAGGCCGCCGGCAGGGCCACCAGGTCCACCCCCCGGTCGAGCATGGCGCGGAAGAGTTCCGGGAAACGCAGGTCGTAGCAGACCGCCAGGCCCAGGCGCCCAAAGGGGCTCTCCACCACCACCACCTCGTCGCCGGGCTCGATCACCGCGGACTCTGTGTATCGCTCTTCGCCCTCGGGCAGATCCACGTCGAACAGGTGGATCTTGTCGTAGCGGGCGACCCGGCGGCCCCGGTGGTCGAACACCAGGCAGGCGGCACGCACCCGGTCGGGGGCCTCCGCGGCCAGGGGGAGGGTCCCGCCCACCAGCCAGACGCCGTGGTCACGCGCCAGGCGTTGGAGAAATGCCTGCAAGGGGCCTTCGCCATCGGCCTCGCGGAGGCGCAACTGGTCGCCCTGCGCCTTGCCCATGAAGGCGAAGTTCTCGGGCAGCACCACCAGGCCGGCGCCCGCGACCGCGGCCTCGGCCACCAGGCGTTCGCATTCGAGGAGATTGGCGTCCACCTTGGGGCCGCTCGCCATCTGGAGCACGGCGATCCGGGAATCGGGGAAGGTCATGCCTTGAGGATGGCGAGCACTTCCTCCAGTTCCACGCGCAACTGGTGGATGATCTGGTGGCTCTGGCTCACGTCCTGGCGTGCCTGTTCCCCCGAGAGCTGCTGGCGGGCGCCGCCGATGGTGAAGCCCTGGTCGTAGAGGAGGTTGCGGATCTGGCGGATAGTGAGCACGTCGTGGCGCTGGTAATAGCGCCGGTTGCCGCGCCGCTTCACCGGCCGCAGTTGGGGGAATTCCTGCTCCCAGTAGCGCAACACATGGGGCTTGACCCCACACAGCTCGCTCACCTCGCCGATGGTGAAGTAGCGCTTTCCGGGGATCGCCGGGAGATCGGCGGTACTGTTACTCGCCTCCAGCATAGGCCTCTACCCGCGCCTTGAGTTTCTGCCCGGGACGGAAGGTGACCACCCGCCGGGCGGAGATGGGGATCTCCTCGCCGGTCTTGGGGTTGCGCCCGGGGCGTTGCTTCTTCTCGCGCAGATCGAAGTTGCCGAAGCCGGACAACTTCACCTGCTGGCCGTTCTCCAGGGCCAGGCGGATCTCCTCGAAGAAGAGTTCCACCATCTCCTTGGCCTCGCGCTTGTTGAGGCCGAGTTCCTCATAGAGGCGTTCCGCCATTTCCGCCTTGGTCAGTGCCATGATTCAAGCTCTCAATCGGGCGTCCAGATCGGAGACCAGGCGGTCCACCACCGCGGCCACCACGGCCTCCACCTCAGAGTCCTTAAGGGTGTGGGAAGAATCCTGAAGAATCAAGCCCAAGGCGATGCTTTTTCGTCCCGCTTCTACATGTTCGCCGGTGTAGACGTCGAACAGGCGGACGGCCTGCAGGATCGGGGGGGCCGCCGCCATCACGGTCGCCCGCACCCGCTCCCAGGTGACCTCTCGCGGTATCACCAGGGCCAGGTCCCGGCGGATCGCGGGATACTTCGACAGCGGCCGGAAGCTGGGCAGACGCCCCGGCGTCGCCGCCTGCAGATCGATCTCGAACAACAGGGGATCGCAGTCCAGGTCCAGGGCCTTGCGCAGGCGCGGGTGGAGCATGCCGATCCAGCCCATGGGCTCGCCCTCGCGCAGCACCCGCGCGCTCTGCCCCGGATGCAGGGCGGGATGGGTGGCGGCCTCGAAGGCGAAGCTCCCGGCCGCGCCGCCCAGGGCGAGCACCGCCTCCAGGTCGCCCTTGAGGTCGTAGAAATCGGTGTCCCGGCCGCGGCCGCCGTCCCAGTGCTCGGGGAACACCGGGCCCACGGCCAGGGCGGCGAGCCCGGGCTCCTGGCGCAGGCCCTCCGGCGAAGGCCGGAAACGCAACCCGGACTCGAACAGGCGGATGCGGTCCTGCTGGCGGGCGCGGTTGTAGGCCAGGGCCTGAAGCAGGCCGGGCCAGAGGCCGGTGCGCATCACCGAGAGTTCGTTCGATAGGGGGTTGGCCAGGGCCAGGGGATCGCTGTCGGGGTCCAGCAGGCGCTGGATCTCCGGGGCCACGAAGCTGTAGGTGACGGCCTCCTGGTAACCGCGGTCCACCAGGGCCAGGCGCGCCCGGTCCAGGTCCAGGCGCCCCTCGGGCACGGCCTGGAGGGCGGTCTCGGCGGCGGCGTGGGTCATGGGGATCCGGGCATAGCCGTGGATCCGCCCCACCTCCTCGATCAGGTCCGCCTCGATGGCGATGTCGAAACGGGCGCTGGGCGGGGTCACCCGCCAGCCCGCGGCGGTCCGCTCCAGGGACATGCCCAGGCGCCCCAGGATGTCCTCCACTTCGGCATCGGCCACCTCCAGTCCCAGGACCCGGGCGATACGCCCGGGACGCAGGGGCACCTGGGGGGGGCGCGGCAGATGGGCCGCCGAGGCGGCCTCCACCACCGGACCCGGGCGCCCGCCACAGATCTCCAGGAGCAGGGCCGTGGCCCGCTCCAGGGCGCGCCGCTGGAGCCCGGGGTCCACCCCCCGTTCGAAGCGATGGGAGGCGTCCGTATGCAGGCCGTAGGCACGGGCGCGCCCGGCGATGGCCCGGGGGGCGAAGAAGGCGCTCTCCAGGAGCACGTCGCGGGTCCCCTCGCCCACCGCCGAGGCGGCCCCGCCCATGATCCCGGCCAGCGCCAGGGGACGCTCCTGGTCGGCGATCACCAGGCTGTCCCCGTCGAGGGTCACGGTCTGGCCGTCGAGCAGCTCCAGGGACTCGCCGGCAGCGGCCATGCGCACCCGGATGCCACCCCCGATCCGCTCCAGATCGAAGGCGTGCATGGGCTGGCCCAGCTCCAGGAGGACATAGTTGGTCACGTCCACCACCGCCCCCAGGGAGCGCAGGCCGCTGCGGCGCAGGCGCTCGCGCATCCACAGCGGGGTCTCGGCCCGCACGTCGAGATCGCACACCACCCGGCAGAGATAGCGGGGGCAGGCCTCGGGCGCGTCCACGGCCACCGCCACGGTCCGTTCCACGGCGGCGGGGACCTCGGCCACCGCCACCGGAGTCACCGCCACCCGGTCCAGCACCCCCACCTCCCGGGCGATCCCGGCGATACTCAGGCAATCGCCCCGGTCGGGGGTCAGGTCCACCTCGATGGCCTGGTCGTCCAGCTCCAGCCAGGCGCGGAAGTCTTCACCCACGGGGGCCTCGGCGGGCAGCGGCAGGATCCCCGCCGAGGTCTCCTCCAGGCCCAGCTCGGCGGCCGAGCAGATCATGCCGAAGGAGGCCACGCCGCGCAGTCTGGCCTTCTTGATACGCAAGTCGCCCGGCAGACGCGCCCCCACCAGGGCCACGGGGACGCGCATCCCGGCCGCCACGTTGGCCGCCCCGCAGACGATCTGCAAAGGCTCGCCGGCGCCCACTTCCACCTGACAGACCCGCAGCTTGTCGGCAGCGGGATGGGGCTCCAGGGAGTCCACCCGGCCCACCACCACGCCATCGAAGGCGGGGGCCACCGGCTCCACCGCGTCCACCTCCAGGCCGGCCATGCTGAGCTGGTCGGCGAGGGTGGCGGTGTCCACCGGGGGATTGACCCAGGTCCGCAACCAGGATTCGCTGAAGCGCATCGTCTTACCTCCGGATCAGCCGAACTGGCGCAGGAAGCGCAGGTCGTTTTCGAAGAACAGGCGCAGGTCGTCCACCCCGTAACGCAACATGGCCAGGCGCTCCACCCCCATGCCGAAGGCGTAACCCAGGTAGCGCTCGGAATCTATGCCCACGTGGCGGAAGACCTCGGGATGGATCATGCCGCAGCCCAGGACCTCCAGCCAGCCGGTATGGCCGCACACCCGGCAGCCCTTGCCGACGCACATCACGCATTGGATGTCCACCTCGGCCGAGGGCTCGGTGAAGGGAAAATAGGAGGGCCGGAAGCGCAGGGCCAGGTCGCGCTCGAAGAAGCGGTTGAGGAAGTCGTGCAAGACCCCCTTGAGATCGGCGAAGCTGGCCTGCTCCGCCACCAGGAAGCCCTCCACCTGATGGAACATGGGGGCGTGGGTGAGGTCCGAATCGCAGCGGTAGACCCGCCCCGGGGCGATCACCTTCAGGGGCGGCTCGCGTCCCTCCATGACCCGGATCTGCACCGGCGAGGTATGGGTGCGCAACAGGCGCCCGTCCGCGAAATAGAAGGTGTCGTGCATGGCCCGCGCCGGATGGTGGGGGGGGATGTTGAGGGCCTCGAAGTTGTGATAGTCGTCCTCCACCTCCGGGCCCTCGGCCACCTCGAAGCCGGCGTTGGCGAACAGGCGCTCGATGCGTCTGAGGGTACGGGTCACCGGATGCAGGCCGCCGGCCCGTTGGCCGCGCCCGGGCAGGGTGACGTCGAGGCGCTCGGCCCCCAGGCGGGCCTCCAGGGCCTCGGCCTCCAGGGCCTCCCGGCGCTCGTCCAGGAGGGCCTGGATGGCCTGTTTCACCCGGTTGATGGCCTGACCGGCCGCCGGGCGCTCGGCCTTGGGCAGGCGGCCCAGGGACTTGAGCTGGGCGGTGACCCGGCCGCTCTTGCCCAGAAAGGCCACCCGCACGGCGTCCAGGGCCTGGGGATCGCCGGCCGCGGCCACGGCCGCGCGGGCCTCGTCGAGGAGGGCGTCCAGGTCGGTGGAGTCAGGATTCATCGGGCAAACCTCCGCCAGGGCCATGGCCCGGGGAAACAGGGATGGGTACGTGCCGGGAAACGGATCAGGGTGGAAGAGACGGGCGACGCCGGTTCCCGGCCAGACGCGGGCCGGCCTTGGAGACCCGGCCCGCCACAGAGACACGAGGGGACGGGGATGGCCCCCTGGACACCCTCGTCGGGACCCGTTTGCGGCCGGGGCGGGCCCGGTCGCCCACGGGCCCCGGACCTCAGGCCGCCGCCGCGGCGACCGCGGCCTTGGCCTGCTCGGCCAGGGCGCTGAAGGCCGCGGCGTCGTTCACCGCGATCTCGGCCAGGACCTTGCGGTCCAGGTCGATGCCGGCCTTGTTCAGACCATCCATGAAACGGCTGTAGGAAAGGCCGTTGAGACGCGCGGCGGCGTTGATCCGCTGGATCCACAGGGCGCGGAACTGGCGCTTCTTCTGGCGGCGGTCGCGGTAGGCGTACTGACCCGCCTTGATCACCGCCTGCTTGGCGACGCGATAGACCTTGCTGCGCGCACCGTAATAGCCCTTGGCCTGTTTCAGCACCTTCTTGTGGCGGGCGTGGGCGGTGACCCCTCTCTTTACTCTGGGCATGGCGATTCTCTCCGGTCGGGTTTCAAACGTAAGGCATCATGCGCCGCGCCGCCTTCTGGTCGGCCGCGTGCAGATAGGCGGGCGAACGCAGCCCCCGCATGCGTTTGGTGCTCTTCTTGGTGAGGATATGCCGGCGGTGGGACTGGTTGCGTTTGAACTTGCCGGAGGCCGTGCGCTTGAAACGCTTGGCCGCCCCGCGGTTGGTCTTGATCTTGGGCATTTTTCTCTCCTGATACAGGGGTTGACGAAAGAGCGGCCAAGGCAATGCCTCGACGCCCGACCGCTCGCGGAGGCGGCACCTGGATGCGCCGCCCTCCCCGACGGCCGCGAGCCGCCGAGGATGAAAGAACCGGGAAATCGCTCAGTGTTTCTTGGGCCCCAGGACCATCACCATCTGCCGCCCCTCCATCTGCGGCCTGGACTCCACCACGCTGATGTCGGCCAGATCGGCCTCCACCCGCTTGAGCAGATCGAGCCCGAGTTCGCGGTGGGCGTGTTCCCGCCCGCGGAAACGCATGGTGACCTTGGTCTTGTCGCCGTCTTCCAGGAAGCGGCGCAGATTGCGCAGCTTGACCTGATAGTCGCCCTCGTCGGTGCCGGGCCTGAACTTGACCTCCTTGACCTGGACCTGCTTCTGCTTCTTGCGCGCCGCCTGCTGCTGCTTCTTCTTTTCGAAGACGAACTTGCCGTAGTCCATGATACGGCAGACCGGAGGCTCGGCGTTGGGAACGATCTCGACCAGGTCGAGGGCCTCGTCCTGGGCCCGGGCCTTGGCCTCGTACAGGGGTACGACCCCGATCTGCTGACCGTCGGCGCCGATCAGCCGGACCTCGGTGGCGGTGATGTCGTCATTGAGACGATTCCGTTTAATGGAAGCTATCGCGAAATCCTCCTGCGGATTGAAAAATCGGTTCCCCTGACGAAAAAAGCACCGGCATCGGCCGATGCTCGATCATCCAGCGGGGTCGTGCTCACGCAATCGGGCCCACCCGGAGAGCCCGCCACGACACAGGGCCCCCACGGTCAGGCACGCCGCGTCCGGGCCTCTTCGGCGAGGCGGTCGGCGAAGGCGTCCAGCGCCAGGCTGCCGAGGTCTTCGCCCGTGCGGGTGCGCACGGCCACCGCGCCCTGCTCCATCTCGCGGTCGCCCACGATCAGCAGGTACGGTACCCGGGCCAAGGTATGCTGGCGGATCTTAAAGCCGATCTTCTCGTTTCTCAAGTCCGTCTCCACCCGCAGGCCGCGTTTGCGGAGGACCCCGGCCACCTGCTCGGCGTAGTTGCGCTGGCGGTCGGTGATGTCCAGCACCACCGCCTGTACCGGCGCCAGCCACACCGGCAGGGCGCCCGCGTAGTGCTCGATGAGGATGCCGATGAAGCGCTCCAGGGAGCCCAGCACCGCGCGGTGGATCATCACCGGCACGTGCTTGTCGTTGTCCTCGCCCACGTAATGGGCGCCCAGGCGCAGGGGCATGGAGAAATCGAGCTGGATGGTGCCGCACTGCCAGCCGCGGCCGAGGCAGTCGTGCAGGGTGAACTCGATCTTCGGCCCGTAGAAGGCCCCCTCGCCGGGCTGCAGGCGATAGTCCAGGCCCTTCTCCTCGAGGCAGGCCTCCAGGGCGGCCTCGGCCCGGTCCCACAGGGCGTCTTCCCCCACACGCCGCTCCGGCCGGGTGGAGAAGGCCAGCTCGACGTCGTCGAAACCGAAGTCCCTGTAGACCTCGAAGGTGAGGTCGATGAGGCCGGCCACCTCCTGCTGGATCTGGCTCTCGGTACAGAACACGTGGGCATCGTCCTGGACGAAGCGGCGCGCCCGCATCAGGCCGTGCAGGGTCCCCGAGGGCTCGTTGCGGTGCACCAGGCCGAACTCGGCGATACGCAGGGGCAGGTCGCGGTAGCTCTTCAGGCCCTGGTTGAAGATCTGCACGTGCCCCGGGCAGTTCATGGGCTTGATGGCGTAGTCGTGCTCGTCCAGGTGGGTGGTGAACATCTCCTCGGCGAACTTCTCCCAGTGCCCCGAGCGCTCCCACAGGCTGCGGTCCAGGAGCATCGGGGTGAGCACCTCATGGTAGGCGTACTCGCGCAACTTGGTGCGCATGTAGCCCTCCACCTGGCGGTACACCTCGTAGCCCCGGGGGTGCCAGAAGACCATCCCCGGGGCCTCCTCCTGGAAATGGAACAGGTCGAGACGCTTGCCCAGCTTGCGATGATCGCGTTTCTCGGCCTCCTCCAGGCGGTGCAGATACTCTTTCAGCTCCTTCTTGTTGCGCCAGGCCGTACCGTAGATGCGCTGCAACTGGGCGTTACGCGCATCGCCGCGCCAGTAGGCCCCGGCCACCTTGGTGAGTCTGACCGCCCGGATGCGCCCGGTGTCGGGCACGTGCGGGCCGCGGCAGAGGTCCAGGAAGTCCCCCTGACGGTAGATGGAGATCTCCTCGTCTTCGGGCAGGTCCGCGATGATCTCGGCCTTGTAGGCCTCGCCGTGCTCGCGGAACCAGCGGATCGCCTGGTCGCGGTCCCAGACCTCGCGCCGCACCGGCAGGGCGGCCTTGGCCAGATCCTGCATCCGCTTCTCGATGGCCGCCAGGTCCTCGGGGGTGAAGGGACGGTCGTAGGCGAAGTCGTAGTAGAAGCCGTCCTCGATCACCGGGCCGATGGTGACCTGGGCCCCAGGGAAGAGTTCCTTGACCGCCTGCGCCAGGAGATGGGCGCTGGAATGGCGGATGATCTCCAGGCCCTCGGGATCCCGGTCGGTGACGATGGCCAGATCCACGTCCCGGTCGATGACCCGGGAGGTATCCACCAGGCGCCCGTCGACGCGCCCGGCGAGGGCCGCCTTGGCCAGGCCGGGGCCGATGGATTGGGCCACCTCGCGCACGCTCACGGGGTGATCGAAGGACTTTCTGGAACCGTCGGGAAGGGTGACCACGGGCATACGGCGCTCTCCAGTGGCGACCCCTACGCAAGGCCGCGTGTATTGGACAAAAGGAAAGGCCGGACCGCCGGGCCCGGCCTTTCGAGGCTGGTAGGCGCGAGTGGACTCGAACCACCGACCCCCACCATGTCAAGGTGGTGCTCTAACCAGCTGAGCTACGCGCCTGAAGCGTGGGAGATAATACCGGATGACGGGGCGAATGCAAGGGCGTCGGATGCGCCGTTATACACACTACGTCCCCTTGGATCGTAACCGCCCCCCTGTCGATCCACCCCCTATCGATGGGTTTCGTTCCTCTACCCATCCCACGACCCATTGTTTGTCCGCAGGATGGGTAGAGCGAAGCGAAACCCAGCGCCGCATAGCACATAGTCCGGATGGAGGGCAGCGGAATCCGGGGAGGCGCTCCCAGGCGGGCACACAGACACACGGGCCATTCCGCTTTCCACTCTACCCGTCGCACGCGAACATATCGTGTTTCGAGGGTGTTCCTCGTGCCCCTGGGCAAGGCGCGGAAGCGAGTCATCGCAGGGACTATGGCGAGCAATCGCCACACCGCCCAGGGGTGCGAGGGGCGGCCATAGTAGCGAGGAGTGGCACAGGGAAGTGCCGTCTACGGACCGAAGGACGGAAATATTCACGTGCGGCGGGTATATAATGCCCCCTTCGTTCCCGGAGTTCCCCATGACCGACTTCCAACAAGAACCCCTGCTCACCACCCTGCACGCCCTGTACACGGCCTTCGACCCGGCCGCCTATCTGGCAAACCTGGAACGGCGGCTGGAGGAACACGCCCGCCAGGAGAATTTGGTGCTGCTGCTGCCCTCGCTGTTCAGCGAGCTGCGCGAGGGAGGGGCGCTGGAGAACATCCTCGCGCAGATCCAGGAGGTGCGCTACCTCAAGCACGTGGTGGTGGCCCTGGGCGGCACCCGCGAGGAGGAGGACTTCGTCCACGCCCGGGAATACTTCGGGCGCCTGGCCACCCCCGAACGCGAGGTGACCATGGTCTGGGTGGACGGCCCCCGGATGCAACAGGTCATCCATGGCATTGGCGAGCGCGGTATCGTCATCGGTGAAGCGGGCAAGGGTCAGTCGGTATGGGCGGCCCTGGGCTACATCTTCGCCTGTGACCTGGCGGACGTGATCGCCCTGCACGACTGCGACATCGTCACCTACAACCGTACCCTCCTGGGGCGGCTGTTCGAGCCCGTGGCCAATCCCAACAACGATTTCCGTTTCTGCAAAGGGTACTACCCGCGCATCTCGCCCACGGAGCGGGTGATGAAGGGCCGCGCCACACGCCTGTTCGTAACCCCTTTCGTGGACACCCTGGCCCAGATCATGTGCCAGCGCGGCCACCACGAGCTGGAGAAATTCTTCAATTTTCACCGAACCTTCAAATACCCCCTGGCGGGGGAGTTCTGTTTCACCGAGAGCCTGGCGCGCAGCCTCAACATCGCCTATGACTGGGGGCTGGAGGTGGCCACCCTGTCCCAGGTCTACGACCAGTTGCTGCCTCGCCAGATCGCCCAGATCGACTTGGCGGGCAACTACGAGCACAAACACCAGGAGATGTCCGAGCAGGACACCCGCAAGGGCCTGCACCGCATGGTGGTGGACATCGCCAAGTTCTACCTCACCTATATGCGCTCCCACGGGGTCCCCCTCGACGACGCCTTCGTGGACATGATCCTGCACACCTATTACCAGAACGCCCTCAAGTACATCCGCAAGTACAGCTTCGATGCCGAGGTCAACGACCTGGGCTTCGATCTCTACCAGGAGGAGACGGCGGCGAGTCACTTCCGCGGCTTCCTGTGGGATGCCTGGGAACAGAGCAAGGGGCCGCAGGAGGCCAAACTGCTGCCTTCGTGGAACCGGGTGACCTACGCCATCCCCGAGGTCTTCGCCTGGCTGCGGGACGCGGTCCAGGCGGACAACAGCGGCCAGGCACGGGAGTGACTCATCCCACTTGTCCCGACCCCATGGCCGGGGCGATGCAGAGCCAGCGGGTGCAGCCCGGCGGGCCCGGGTGACGGCGCTCAGCCCCCCACCAGGGGCACGAAGGCCACGGGCAGCACCTCGCGCACATCCAACCCGCCGTCGTCGCCCTTTTCTATCAACAGCAGGTTCTGAGCGTAGGGACCGCCTTTCACCGGGATCACCAGACGGCCACCGGGCCTGAGCTGTTCCACCAAGGCCCCGGGCACCTCGTCCGCCGCGGCGGCCACCACGATGCCGTCGAAGGGGGCCGCCTCGGGCCAGCCGCGACGGCCGTCGCCGGCACGGGTCTCCACGTTGCCATAGCCCAGGTCACGCAGGCGTTCGCCGGCCTCGCGCGCCAGCCGCGGCACCACCTCCAGGCTGTGCACCCGGTCCACCAGTTCCGCCAGGACCGCGGCCTGGTAACCGGACCCGGTGCCCACGTCGAGCACCCGGGCCCGGGGGTGGGGACGGACCAGATCGGTCATCAAGGCGACGATGAAGGGTTGGGAGATGGTCTGGCCCTCACCGATGGGCAGGGGGCTGTCCCAATAGGCGCGCCCGCGCAGGCCCTCGGGGACGAAGGCCTCGCGCGGCACCCGTGCCATGGCCTCCAGGACCCGGGGCGATATCTGCGGATGGCGCGTGAAGTCGGCGGCCTCGCGGGCATGGGCAGCGATGTCGGCCAGCATCGCCTGCACGGATTCGGGAGGAGTCATGCCGCCAGTCCTCCGGCCCGCAGCGCGCGGATCCGATCGCGAATCGCCGCGGCCTGCTCGAATTCCAGGTTTCTGGCGTGTGCGTACATCTCCTTCTCCAGTGCCTTGATACGGCGCAGCCATTGTTCCGGGGTGAAGGCCTGGTACTCCTCGGGCGCCTCGGCCACGCGCGCCCGGGAACGCCCCCGCCGGGGGACGGCGACGGCCCCGTCCATGATGTCGGCCACGGCCTTCCGGATCCCCTGGGGGGTGATGCCGTGGGCCTGGTTGTAGGCGATCTGGCGCTCCCGGCGGCGCGCGGTCTCGTCCAGGGCCCGGCGCATGGAGCCGGTGATCCGGTCGGCATAGAGGATGGCCTGGCCGTGGATGTTGCGGGCGGCCCGGCCGATGGTCTGGATCAGGGAGGATTCGGAGCGTAGGAAGCCCTCCTTGTCGGCGTCGAGGATGGCCACCAGGGAGACCTCGGGCATGTCCAGGCCCTCGCGCAACAGATTGATGCCCACCAGGACGTCGAACTCCCCCAGGCGCAGGTCGCGGACGATCTCCACCCGTTCCACGGTGTCGATGTCCGAGTGCAGATAGCGCACCCGCACCCCGTGCTCGCCCAGGTACTCGGTGAGGTCCTCGGCCATGCGTTTGGTCAGGGTGGTGACCAGGACCCGTTCGTCCCGTTCCACCCGCCGGCGGATCTCGGAGAGCAGGTCGTCCACCTGGGTGGCCACCGGGCGCACCTCCACCTCGGGGTCCACCAGGCCGGTGGGACGCACCACCTGTTCCACCACCCGACCGGAGGCCTCGATCTCCTGCCGCCGCGGGGTGGCGGAGACGTAGATGACCTGCGGCCGCCGGGCCTCGAATTCCTCGAACTTCAAGGGCCGGTTGTCCAGGGCCGAGGGCAGGCGGAAACCGTATTCCACCAGGGTCTCCTTGCGCGAGCGGTCGCCGCGGAACATGCCACCGATCTGGGGCACGGTGACATGGGCCTCGTCGATCACCAGGAGGGCGTCCGCGGGCAGATAGTCGAACAGGGTGGGCGGCGGCTGGCCGGGGGCGCGTCCGGCCAGATAGCGGGAGTAGTTCTCGATCCCGGAACAGAAACCCAGTTCCTGCATCATCTCGATGTCGTAGCGGGTGCGCTGCTCCAGGCGTTGGGCCTCCACCAGGCGGCCCTCGGCGCGCAGTTCCTCGAGACGCCCGGCGAGTTCGGCCTGCACCTGCTCCACGGTGCGAAGGATGGTCGCGCGTGGGGTGACGTAGTGGGTCTTGGGATAGACGGTGTACCGGGGCACCCGGCGCAGGACCTCGCCGGTGAGGGGGTCGAACAGGGCGATGCCGTCGATCTCGTCGTCGAAGAGTTCCACCCGCACCGCCTCCAATTCGGACTCCGCCGGATAGATGTCGATCACCTCGCCGCGCACCCGGAAGCCGCCGCGGTGGAGTTCCAGGTCGTTGCGCCGGTACTGGAGGGCGGCCAGGCGGCGGAGTATGGCGCGCTGATCCGCCCGGTCACCACGGCGCAGGTGCAGGACCATCTTCAGATAGGCCTCGGGATCGCCGAGGCCGTAGATGGCGGACACGGTGGCCACGATGATGGTGTCGCGCCGTTCCAGCAGGGCCTTGGTGGCCGAGAGGCGCATCTGCTCGATGGCCTCGTTGACCGAGGCGTCCTTCTCGATGAAGGTGTCGGTGGAGGGGACGTAGGCCTCGGGCTGGTAGTAGTCGTAATAGGAGACGAAGTACTCCACTGCGTTGTCGGGGAAGAAGTCCCGCATCTCGCCATACAACTGGGCCGCCAGGGTCTTGTTGTGGGCCATGACCAGGGTGGGCCGGCCCAGGGCCTGGATGACGTTGGCGATGGTGAAGGTCTTGCCGGAGCCGGTGACCCCGAGCAGGGTCAGGGCGGCCTCGCCGTCGTTCAGGCCCTCCACCAGTTGGCGGATGGCCTCGGGCTGATCGCCGGCCGCGGCATAGGGGGTCGCCAGACGGAACGGCCGCGCCTCGGTTGCGTCACGGCTATTCTGCCCGGGGTCGGGATTGGCTATCATGGACCTCTTCCGGGGCCGCTGCGCGCCCCCTTGGTTGCGAATTCAATCTCAGGAATCTTCCCCCATGAGCGTGAAACTCTCCAGTCGTGTACAGGCCGTCAAGCCTTCCCCGACCCTGGCCATCACCGCCCGGGCCAAGGCCCTGCGCGCCGCCGGCCGGGATGTCATCGGCCTCGGCGCCGGAGAGCCCGATTTCGACACCCCGGAGCATATCAAACGAGCCGCCATCCGCGCGATCGAGGCGGGTTTCACCAAATACACCCCGGTGGACGGCACCGCCGAACTCAAGCAGGCAGTGATCGCCAAGTTCGCGCACGACAACGGCCTGGAATACGCCCCCGACCAGATCCTGGTGTCTTGCGGCGGCAAGCAGAGCTTCTACAATCTCGCCCAGGCGGTGCTCGACCCGGGCGACGAGGTGATCATCCCCGCCCCCTACTGGGTCTCCTATCCGGACATGGCCATCCTCGCCGGCGGGGTGCCCGTCTTCATCCATGCGGGCGCGGACCAGGGTTTCAAGATCACCCCCAACCAGTTGCGCGCGGCCATCACCGACCAGACCCGCCTGGTGGTCATCAACAGCCCCTCCAACCCCACCGGCATGGCCTATACGAAAGAGGAACTGGGCGCCCTCGGCGAGGTCCTGCGCGAGCATCCACGCATCCTCATCGCCAGCGACGACATGTACGAGCACATCCTCTGGTCGGAGCACCCCTTCGCCAACATCCTCTACCCCTGCCCGGACCTCTACGACCGCACCCTGGTCCTCAACGGCGTCTCCAAGGCCTATTCCATGACCGGCTGGCGGATCGGCTATGCCGCCGGCCCGCAAGTGGTGATCCAGGCCATGAAGAAGATCCAGTCCCAGAGCACCTCCAACCCCACGTCCATCTCCCAGGTGGCCGCCCAGGCCGCCCTCGAAGGCCCCCAGGACTGCGTCCGGGAGATGCTGCAGGCCTTCAGACAGCGCCACGATCACGTCGTGGAACGGCTCAACCGCATCCCTGGGATCCGCTGCCTGCCCAGCGACGGGACCTTCTACTGCTTCCCCGAGGTACGCGGCCTGATCGAACGCCTCGACGGCATCCACGACGACCTGGAACTCGCCGAGCACCTGATCGAGCACGCCGGGGTGGCCCTGGTGCCCGGCGCCGCCTTCGGCCTCGGCGGACACGTGCGCATCTCCATCGCCACCGGCATGGAGCACCTGGACGCGGCCCTGGACCGGATCGAGCGGCTGGCGGGCTGACCCTCCAAGCAGCCAAACCGCCGGCATCAGAATCTTAGCGTATATATCATCTCCACTATATTCTCTTCGCATACATCATGAAGACGGCAGGATCATTCCCGTACCGCAACGACCAGACGCCTCGAAGACTCATGCTTTCCGCTTCCGGACATCAGAGGACCCCGCCCCCATGCTGAACGCCTTCGCCCTGCGTGACGACCATCTGCGCCAGGTACGCATCGAGGCGGGGCAGCCCCTGCCCGAGGACATCCTCTGGCTGGACCTCACCAACCCCACCGAAGAGGAGCGGCGCCAGGTGGCCGAACTCTACGGGCTGCACCTGGCCGAGGAGGAGGACCTGGAGGAGATCGAGGCCTCGGCGCGCTTCTTCGAGGACCAGGGGGGGATCCACATCCACTCCTATTTCTTCGACAATCCGGACCCGATCCTGCCCGGGGGTGAATTGGAACCCCTGCACACCATCACCGCCGCCCTGACCCTCAAGGACGGCCGCCTGTTCACCGTCCACGACCAAGACCTGGCCACCCTGCGCATGTACCGCCTGATCGCCCGGCGCAGCCCGGGGGTGGGCCGGAGCGCCCTGTCCATCCTCCTGGAGCTGTTCGAGACCAAGGTGGACCTGCTCGCCGACCTGGTGGAGCGCATCTACGCCGAACTCGAGGTCCTGGCCGAAAACGTCACCGAGGCCGAAGAACGAGAGATGAAGAACCTGCTGGCCGACATCACCCGCTTCGAGGACATGAGCGGCAAGGTACGGATGGTCCTCCTGGACACCCAACGGGCGGTGGCCTTCCTGTTGCGTCACGTCAAGGCGGACAAGAGACAGCGCCGCATCGGCAACGAGATCGTCCGCGACATCGGCTCCCTGGTCCCGCATACCGACTACATCTTCCAGAAGGTGGGCTTTCTCATGGAGGCGGCGGCGGGCATCGTCAACGTGGAGCAGAACCGCATCATCAAGGTGATGAGCGTGGCCTCCATCGCCATGCTGCCGCCCACCCTGATCGCCAGCATCTACGGCATGAACTTCGAGGTCATGCCGGAACTGCACACGGCCTGGGGCTATCCCGCCGCCCTCCTGCTGATGCTGGTGAGTGGCCTGGCGCCCTTCCTCTATTTCAAACGCAAGGGCTGGCTCTGAGGAGAAGCCCGAGGGAGGACAGGTACCCGGGAGAAGGGTCCGGGGATTCCGCCAGGGACCGAAAAACCTTAGAATAGTTCGATTTTCCGATCTCTCTTCAGGATCCACTCGAGAGGAATTGCCATGGCCAGCCTGAGTCTCCCTCCCGTCCTGCTCCAGTTCATGCCCTTCATGAAATGGCTCCCGGGGGTGCGGAGAGAGGATCTCAAGGCCGATTTCCTCGCCGGCCTCACCGGCGCGATCGTGGTCCTGCCCCAGGGCGTGGCCTTCGCCACCATCGCCGGCATGCCCCCCGAATACGGCCTCTACGCCGGCATGATCCCGGCGGTCATCGCCGCCTTCTTCGGCTCGGCCCGCTTCCTGGTCTCGGGCCCCACCACCGCCGCCTCCATCGTCCTCTACTCGGCCCTGAGCCTGCACGCGGAGCCGGGCACCGCCGAGTACGTCAAACTCGCCCTGACCCTCACCTTCATGGTGGGGGTCATGGAACTCGCCCTGGGCCTGGCGCGCATGGGCGCCCTGGTGAACTTCATCTCCCATTCGGTGGTGGTGGGATTCACCGCCGGCGCGGCCATCCTCATCGCCGCCAAACAGCTCAAGAACTTCTTCGGCGTGGAGATCCCCCGGGGGGGACACTTCCACCACATCGTGTATCACTTCGGCACCCAGATCCCCCACATCAACGGGTATGTCACGGCGGTGGCCCTGATTACCCTGCTGTCGGGCATCGCCGCCAAACGCTGGTGGCCCAAACTCCCCAATATGATCGTGGCCATGGTGGTGGGCAGCGTGGCGGGCTACCTGCTCAACGTCGTCTTCGGCCAGGACGTGACGGAGATACGCACCGTGGGCGCCCTGCCCAACACCCTGCCGCCCCTGTCGTCCCCTGATCTCAGCTTCGATACCATCAAGTCCCTCGGTGATTCGGCTATCGCGGTGACCCTGTTCGCCCTCACCGAGGCCGTCTCCATCGGCCGATCCCTGGCGGCCCGTACCGGCGAACGCATCGATGGCAACCAGGAATTCATCGGCCAGGGCCTGTCCAACATCTTCGGCAGCTTTTTCTCCGGGTACGTGGCCACCGGTTCCTTCAACCGCAGCGGCCTCAACTTCCAGGCCGGCGCCCGCACCCCCCTGGCAGCAGCCTTCGCCGGCATCCTGCTCATGGGCATCGTGGTCCTTGTCGCCCCGCTGGCGGCCTACCTGCCCAACGCCGCCATGGCCGGCATCCTGTTCATGGTGGCCTACGGCCTGATCGACTTCGAGGCCATCAGACACATCCTCCACGCCAGCAAGCGCGAGACCACCGTATTGACGGTGACCTTCTTCGGCGCCCTGTTCCTGGAACTGGAGACGGCCATCTTCGCCGGCATCATCCTGTCCCTGATCCTCTATCTGGAGAAGGTCTCCCACCCCGTCATCCTCACCCGCGCCCCCGATCCACGTCTGCCCAGCCACTCGTTCACCAGCGACCCCCACCTCCCCCAGTGTCCGCAGATCCATTTCCTGCGTATCGACGGCTCCCTGTTCTTCGGTTCCATCAACCACGTCCTGGAGGCCTTCGACCGGCTGCGCGAGGAGCACCCGGAGCAGAAACACCTGGCCATCACCTGTCAGGGGATCAACTTCGCCGACGTGGCTGGCTGCGAGGCCCTGACACAGGAGGCCGAGCAACGCCGGGCCATGGGGGGCGCCCTGTATCTCATCCATGTCAAGCAGGGCCTGTGGAACGCCCTCGACAAATGCGGCGCCCTGGATGCCATCGGCGTGGGCCGGGTCTTTCAATCCAAGACCGCGGCGATCCACGCCATCTTCCAGAAGGTGGACAAAGACCTCTGCAAACGGTGCGACCGGCGCATCTTCAGGGAATGCGCCGAGATACCGCGCGAGGAACCGACGTCGGCCTGATACCGATGACACCCGCACCACGCCTGGAGCCGAAAGGCACGGACGCTAGGGGCCTGCCTTCGCTCCGGCCGCCCCCCTCCAACCGGGGAGCGGGATCGAGGAACGCGCGCGGCGCGGCCTTCAAGGCCTGAAGGACAGGCCCCGTGCACCCGGCCACCATCGCCCGTATCCTGGGCTTCTTCGCGGTGGGCTTCGGTCTCAGCCTGGTGCCGCCCCTGCTCCTCGCCTGGGGCTATGCCGACGGGGAAGTGGGGCACTTCGCCCTGGCCATGGCCCTGACCCTGGTCCCCGGCGGCCTGGCCTGGTGGCTGGGAGGGCGCCGCCCCCACGACCTGGCCAACCGTGACGGCTTCCTCCTGGTGGCTCTGTTCTGGCTGGGCGGCGGCCTGCTGGGCACCCTCCCCCTGATCCTGGGCGCGAACCTGGATTTCGTCTCCGCCCTGTTCGAGGCGGTGTCGGCCTTCACCACCACCGGGGCCACGGTCATGAGCGGGCTCGACGACCTGCCCCCCTCGTTGTTGTTCTACCGTCAGCAACTCCAATGGTATGGCGGCATGGGCATGATCGTCCTGGCGGTGGCGGTGCTGCCGGCGCTCGGGATCGGGGGGATGCAGCTCTACCGCGCCGAGGCCCCGGGGCCCATGAAGGAGGAGAAGCTCACCCCACGCCTGGCCGAGACGGCACGGGTCCTCTGGGGCATCTATGTGGGCATCACCCTGGCCTGCGCCCTGGCCTACTGGGCGGCGGGGATGTCGCCCTTCGATGCCGTGGCGCACAGTCTGTCCACGGTCTCCACCGGTGGCTTCTCTACCCATGACGCCAGCCTCGGCTGGTTCCACTCGCCCGCCGTGGAAGGCGTGGCGATCCTGTTCATGCTCATGGGCGGAATCAACTTCAGCGTCCATTATCTGGCCCTGACCGACCACGATCCCCTCCACTATCTGCGCGACCCGGAGGTCCGGGGCTTCCTCCTGATCGTCGCCGGCGCGGTGTTGCTGGTGAGCCTGATGTTGCGCCTGGACGGCGCCTATGCCCACCTGCCCCCGGACCTGCGCGACGCCGGCTTCGAGGTGGTCTCGGTCATCACCAGCACCGGGTTCGGCACCGTGGACTTCAGCCGCTGGCCCGAGTTCCTGCCGGTGTTCCTGATCTTCATCAGCTTCATCGGCGGCTGCGGCGGCTCCACCGCGGGCGGGATGAAGGTGATGCGGGTACTGGTGCTGGTCCAGCAGGGTCTGCGCGAGATCCGCCGCCTCATCCACCCGCACGCGGTCCTGGCGGTGCGCATCGGCGGACGCACCCTGCGCGCCCGCACCCTGGAGGCGGTATGGGGGTTCTTCGCCGCCTACGTGAGCAGTTTCGTGGTCCTCATGCTGCTGATGATGCACTTCGGCCTGGACCAGGTCTCGGCCTTCTCCGCCGTCGCCACCTGCATGAACAACCTGGGTCCGGGCCTGGGCGAGGTCTCCGCCAGCTTTGCCGGCGTCACCGCCGGTGGCAAGCTGGTGGCCGTGGCCGCCATGCTCCTGGGGCGCCTGGAGGTGTTCACCATCCTGGTCCTGCTGACGCCCGGCTTCTGGCGGCGCTGAAACTCGGGCCTGATCTCCTGCTGCCACGCCGTTCGTACCGAGCCGGCCCCGTCCGAGGTGTGCCACCGGCCGAAAAAACAGTGGGACATCGTTTTTCCGCATGGGCACCCCGAATTTTTCAAGGCGCCCTGTATTTTCAGGTATCATCGGTCGCTGCAACATTCGTCCTCATCCCCACCCATCAGGTGGACGCCCTCATCATGGGTCCGGCCGGCTACCCCGTCCCGGACTTCATGCGCGCCGGCGGCATCATGACGATCCTGTTCCTGGGGGTGATGATGCTCATGCTCAACCTCGTCCACGGGAACTGAACGCCATGCGACGCCTCTTCAGCGTACTCCTGGGTGCCCTGCTGCCGGCAGGTCTCGCCCTGGCCGCCGAGGGCCACCACGAGCCCCTCGACCTCACCCACAGCACCGTGGGCTATCTCTCCATCGTCCTGTTCCTGGTGGCCTATGCCCTGGTGATGGCGGAGGAGTTCACCCACCTGCGCAAGTCCAAACCGGTGATCCTGGCGGCAGGCATCATCTGGGCGATGATCGGCTGGGTCTACGCCCATCATGGCCTGTCCGAGATGGCCGAAGACGCGGTCCGGCACAACCTACTGGAATACGCGGAACTGATGCTGTTCCTGCTGGTGGCCATGACCTACATCAACGCCATGGACGAGCGCCGGGTCTTCGATGGCCTGCGCGCCTGGCTCATCGACAAGGGCTTCGGCCTGCGCAAGCTGTTCTGGCTCACCGGCACCCTCGCCTTCTTCATCTCCCCGGTGGCCGACAACCTCACCACCGCCCTGCTCATGTGCGCGGTGGTCCTGGCGGTGGGCGGCGACAACGCCCGCTTCGTCACCCTCGCCTGCATCAATATCGTGGTGGGGGCCAACGCCGGCGGCGCCTTCAGCCCCTTCGGCGACATCACCACCCTGATGGTCTGGCAGAAGGGGGTGGTGGAATTCTGGACCTTCTTCGCCCTGTTCGTCCCTTCCGCAGTGAACTTCCTGGTGCCCGCGGCCATCATGCACTTCGCGGTACCCAACGAGCAGCCGACGACCGCCGAAGAGGTGGTGGTGCTGCGCCCCGGGGCCTTCACCATCATGGGCCTCTTCCTGGCCACCATCGTCACCGCGGTGAGTTTCCACAACTTCCTCGGCCTGCCCCCGGTGATCGGCATGCTCACCGGTCTGGCCTACCTCCAGTTCTTCGCCTACTACCTCAAGCGCCGGGCCGGTTGCTGCCGCGCCGGCGATGCCACCCCGCACCTGGAACAGATCGGCGACGTATCGGGCATCGACCAGAGCGACGAACACGACGACCGTCACTACGACATCTTCAACAAGGTCTCCCGTGCCGAGTGGGACACCCTGCTGTTCTTCTACGGCGTGGTCCTGTGCGTGGGCGGTCTCGGTTTCATGGGCTACCTGGCCCTGGCCTCGGAGGCCATGTACACCCAGTGGGGCCCGACCCCGGCCAACATCGCCGTCGGGGTCCTCTCGGCCATCGTCGACAACATCCCGGTGATGTTCGCGGTCCTCACCATGAACCCACCCATGCACGAGGGCCAGTGGCTGCTGGTGACCATGACCGCCGGCGTCGGCGGCTCCCTGCTCTCCATCGGTTCCGCCGCCGGGGTCGCCCTCATGGGTCAGGCCCGCGGCAAATACACCTTCTTCGGGCACCTCAAATGGAGTTGGGCGGTGGCCCTGGGTTATGTGGCCAGTATCTGGGTCCACTTCCTGGTGAACGGCCACTATTTCCAGCTCCCACCCGGTGGATGACGCGGCTCCGAGGCGTGCCGCCATCACGGCGGCCCAGGGCACGAGAAACGCCCTCGAAAAACAGAAGTGGCACACGGAAATAGCGCATACGGACCGAAGGACGGAAGACGGGCATACATCTGCAGCCTGCTCGACCGTCGGCTCTGACATCGTCCTACGCAGTCCTTCCCCGCTTTCGCCGCGTCGTGCCAACAGAGCCACGTCCCTCCTCCCGCGACACCGCCCCACGTCGCCCAGCGCGCTTCGCAAGGCACCCCGGAACTCGGGGGAGCAGGTAAGAGTCGGGTCGCATCTTCCTGAGGAACATATTAGAATAGTGTGTTTTTCGGATTCTCCTTTACCAGAAAGGCCTCTGCCCAAATGACCTCATCGTAGGGTGGAGGCTGGCCCGCATGTTTCGCCGCCCCAAGGCGCGGGCGGTGGCAATCATGCAAGGGATTGAACTGAAAAGAGAAATGCCGGTTTTTTGGAGCGGTCTGGCGCAGCGTGCGAGCCAGGCAGGAGACCACAATCCGACACTACCCAGCTTCCGATGCCGTCCCCCGCAGGGGACCGCCCAAACCAAGGAACTGATATGCCCGCCAACACCTACCCTCAGTGGATGCTACGCCTGTTTCCCGTCCTCAGCTGGAAAGAACGGGTCACCCCCGCGACCATACGGGCGGATCTGTTGTCCGGACTGACCGTTGCCATCGTCGTCATACCGCAGGCCGTGGCCTTCGCCTCGATCGCCGGGATGCCACCCCAGTATGGCCTCTATGCCGGCATGATCCCCCCCATCATCGCCGCCTTCTTTGGGTCTTCCTGGCATCTGATGTCGGGACCGACGACGGCCGCATCGATCGTCCTGCTCACTTCATTGAGCGCCTTCGCCCAACCCTTGACGCCCGAGTACGTCACCCTGGCGCTGACCCTGACCTTCATGGTCGGCGTGATCGAACTCACCCTGGGTCTGGCACGCATGGGCACCATTGTGAACTTCATCTCCCACTCCGTGGTCGTGGGCTTCACCACAGGTGCCGCCATACTCATCGCCAGCAAACAACTCAAGAATTTCTTCGGTGTTCCCATTCCCCGTGGCGGCCATCTGATAGATACCCTCACCCATTTCTGGCATCAGCTCCCCAATACCAATGGCTATGTCCTGGCCTGCGCCCTGGCAACCCTTTTCGGCGGGCTCTTGTGCAAACGCTTTCTGCCCCGATTCCCCCACCTGATCGCCGCCCTACTCGGCGGTTCGTTGACCAGTTTGGCCCTCAATTTCCTCTATGGCCCCGACGTCACCCATATTCCCATGGTTGGGGCCATCCCGCAGACCCTCCCTCCCTTCACGGTGCCCCACCTCTCCCTGGACACGATAAAACAACTCGCACCGGCTGCCGTGGCAATGACCCTCTTCGCACTGACCGAGGCCGTCTCCATCGGTCGCGCCATCGGCATACGCAGCGGGCAGATGATCGATGGCAATCAGGAGTTCATCGGGCAGGGCCTTTCCAATATCGCGGGGAGTTTCTTCTCCGCCTATGTGGCGACGGGTTCCTTCAACCGCACCAGCCTCAACTACCAGGCTGGGGCCAAAACGCCCATGAGCGCCATGTTCGCCGGCTTTATGGAGATCTTCATCGTCCTCGCCATCGCACCGCTGGTCGCGTACCTGCCCAATGCCGCCATGGCCGGCATCCTGTTCATCGTCGCCTGGGGACTCATCGATATCCCAGCCATCAGACACATCCTGCGTTCCAACAATTCGGAACGCTCCATATTTATACTCACGTTCCTGGGCGCCCTCTTCCTGGATCTGGAGTTCGCCATCTTGGCCGGGATCCTCCTTTCTTTGATACTCTATCTGATGCGTGTCTCCCGGCCCCGGATCGTCACCCGGGTTCCCGATCCCGCCTTGCCCAAGCGGAAATTCTCGGAACGTTCCGATCGCATCCCGGAATGCCCGCAACTGCATATATTGAGGATAGACGGCTCCCTGTTTTTTGGTTCCGTCACCTACCTGAGGGAGGAATTCGCGAGGATAGCCAAGGAGCACCCAGAGCAGAAACACTTGGCGATCGTTGCCCAGGGAATCAGCTTTGTCGATCTTGCCGCCGCCGATGTGATCGCCGCCGAGGCCGAAAAACGGCAGGCAGACGGCGGCGGATTGTACCTGATCAACGTCAAGAAGGGGTTGTGGGAGTCCCTGGAGGAGACCGGCGCCCTCGACAGGATCGATTATCGGCATATCTTCCAGGGAAAATCGGCGGCTATCCGTGCGATCTACCAGAAACTCGACAAATCGATCTGTCAGACGTGTACGGCCCGTATTTTCACGGAATGCAAAGAGTTCGAAAAACCCTTGCCGGCGCGTGATCCGAGCGGCCTGCAAGAGGCGGGAGATGCGCCGCAAACGGCCTCCCCATAAGGAGTGAGCTTTCAGGCCAATCCAAGATGGCGTGCCGGAACCCAGTGGCAGGCCAGCATTCAGGCCCCCTACGACAATTCCCTCTTGCAGTAGGAACCTCCTTATACCGAACCAGCGGCCAGCAGTGCGCTAGAGTGAGGGGAAAAGACGGGAGCCGACCGAATGGTTACGATACACCCGTCGCACGTGAATATCTCCGTCCTTCATTCCGCAGGCGCCACCTCCCGGTGCCACTCCTCGCTACAGCGGTCCCGCGCCCCTGGGCGGTGCGGCGTTTGCCCGCCATAGCCCATGGAACTCGCTTCCACGCCTTGCCCAGAGGCCCGGCGGACACCCTCGAAACACGACATGTTCGCGGGCGACGGGTATCACTTTGCTCGCCACGATATTCGTTCTGGAACGCAGGCTGCGGAAAGAGGGCCTCAACACTCACTTTTTCAATAGCCTATCAGTCCCGATCCTGACCCTTGCCACGTCCGCCTCCCCCTAGGAAATCCTTCGCCAGGGCCTGGTAGATGGGCTGCCGGCACACCAGCCTGGAGACGCTGTTCGCCAGCAGCGCCGTGGCCATCAGCGGTAACAACAAACGGTGATCGTCAGTCATCTCCATCACGATGATCACCGCCGTAATAGGGGTCTGCACCACGCCGCTGAAATAACCCACCATGCCCAACAGACCGATCGCCACCATCGGCGCGCTCGGAAACAACGCGCTCAGATGATAGCCGAGCCCCGCGCCCACTGACAGACTCGGGGCGAAGATCCCCCCGGGAATACCACTGAGATAGGAAAACACGGTGGCGAGAAACTTCATCGGCGCATACCAGGGGGCGGCGACATCCGTGCCTTGCAACACCCCACGTGCCGCCTCGTATCCCGTCCCCCAGGTGGTGCCCCCGGAGATGAAGCCGATGGCCGCCACGGCGAGTCCGGCCACCAGGGCGAGGAGATAGGGATGGCTCATGCGAACAGGGCGGAGACGTCGGCCGCCGACAACCAGGATCATCGAAAACAGCCCGCCTGCGGCGCCCCCGATCAAGCCCGCCACCACAATCGCCCCCAATGCCTGCTGCGGCACCAATTGGGATGAATACACACCGAAATAGGTGTAGTTACCCTGGATCATAAGCGAAGTCATACCGGCAAGGATGACCGCCACCATCAGCGTACCGGTGATCCGCTCCTCGAAACTCCGACTCATTTCCTCGATAGCGAACATCACACCCGCCAGAGGAGTATTGAAAGCGGCCGCCAGTCCCGCTGCTCCACCCGCCAGGATGAGTCCTTTACGGATATGATGTATAGGGAAATTGGCAATTTGGTGCAGAGAGTACATGATCGATGCGGCGATATGTACCGTGGGTCCTTCACGACCTATGGAGGCCCCACAGAGCAAACCCAATACGATCGCGATCCCCTTGCCAATGGCTATACGAAGGGACAGAACAGCCCCCCTGTCCGCGTGTTCCCCAAGTTCCAGCGCGGCAATGGCCTGAGGAATACCACTTCCCTCACCACCGGGAAACAGGTTTCTGGTCGCCCAAATGATCACGATGAGACCAGCTGGGGTCATAATGAACGGCAGCCAGGGCCAGCGTGCTGCCCAGGTATGGAAATAGCCATCCACCTGACTGCTGGCCAGCGCCAACAAGGTCGATGCGAGGCCCACGAGTGCCGCCCCACTCCAAAATACCAAGCGGGTACGCCACGCCGACGCGGAACGTGCCTGTCTGAAGATACGCATGAACTCTTTTTTGTAAGGCATCTCGATTCTCCTGCTCACCGCGGACAGCGACTATCGCGAAATCCATCATCGGCCTTGATCCGCCACCATCAGTTTCCGCACGGCCCCGCAAAGCCCATGAACAACAGTGACGGCAGGCGGCTGTGGGTGAGGCGCATCAGTATTAGTATATCCTGAATCCGCAAACCATCGAACAGGAAAATATAACAAGATCCGTGAGATTGTTCGTGTGCTTCTTGAAGGGATCTGGGCGTTTCGCCTGCAGGTTATTGAGTCCCTGGCCCATTTGTTGGATACTGGAGTATCCATCTTGGCTATCCTTGGCGCACAGCTATATAACATGGTTGTTATATTCGAATTCAACGCTCATGATGTTAACTGTCCCGTACCGTGTGATTATATTCCCAAAAGGAGCTATCCTCTGTTCCGGGCCAGGGAGGTCCTGGAGGCCCTCCTCGCGGGGGAAGTGGATGGAAGGCGCCCGTAGGGCGACTGGAATCCACTTCCCCCGCGGCGCCGGCGGTCCGGCCGGCCGCGCGGGGCGGAACCCTCACTCATCAGCCGGTGACAGGACATGAACATCC
>JALSSC010000058.1 GCA_026984455.1 Chromatiaceae bacterium | reverse complement strand
CCCCGCCAGGACGAAGACCAGCAGCAACAGGGCGGGACAACGCCAAGCGGGGGCCTTGGCGCTACTCATGCCCTTCCCCGTAGTCGAAGACGATGTGGAAGCGCTCGCGGGTGCTGTTGGGGATCTGCACCACCGGCGAGCGGAAGGCGACGTTGCGGAACCCCGGCTGACGGGCCAGCCGCTCCACCAGGGCCGCGGCCTGGGGCGATTCCCCGCGCAACTGTACCTTGCCCTTGCGCACATCCAGATAGCTGACCCAGGAATCGTCCGGCACCAGTTCGGTGAGCCTCTGCAACAGCCGGGTGACGCTCGGCGTGGAGCGCTTGCGGTCCAGCAGGGCATGGGCGGAACGGGTGGCCTGTTCGAGTCGGCGGCGCAGGTCCGAGACCTCCACGGCCTGCTTGCGCGCCCGCTGCAGTTGTTCGCCCAGGGCCAGCACCACCTGCCGCTTCTGCCACAGGGGGGTGGCCAGGACCATGGCGGAGAGGCCGAGGATGAGGGCCCAGGCGAGCGCCCCAGACCAGCGCCGGGCCCGCCCCCCGCCCCCCCGGCGGAGCGCGGGCAACAGATCCGCCCCGGCCCAGGCGCCCTCCCAGGTCAGACGGACCGGCCAGGGGGCCCCGGCCTCGCGCAGTTCCCGCAGCCAGGGATCCACCACCCCCCGCGGCACCACGGCGATCTCCACCGCCAGGCGGTCATGGGGCTGCCGCTCCGCGAGGCGCCATGCGAAATAGAGGGCGTCACGGCTGAAGGGGGTGAGGCGCTCGATCTCGTAGCCCAGGACCGAGTCCAGGTTCGCCCGCACCTGAGAGGGAAAGGTCGCGCGGCGGATCAGCACCCGGTCCGCCGGCAGTTCCAGCACCCGCTCGACGCCCTTGCCCCCGCTGGCCAGCAGACGCCCCAGGGTGCCGGGATCGGTGGGCGCCGCCTCGCCCAGCAGATGTTCCTCACCGGCCCGGCGCAACCACAGCCGCCAACCATCGGCCTCGCGCCGCAGCCGCATGCGGGGCCGTTCGCGCAGGCGCGCGGGCAGGCAGCCTTCGAGGGCCTCCCGCCAGACGGCCGGGAGGCGCAGCGGATCGAAACGGCCAGGGACCATGAACCGAACGAGGTGCCCGGGTCAGGGCCGTGCCGGCGGCCGCGGGCGGTGCGGCCGTGACACCACCTTCCATTCGCCCGCGTCGGTGCGGCAGAAGTCGAAGCGGCTGGTGGCCTCGGCCTGGGGCACCCGGTTGAGGATCTCCACCCGGCGGCAGGGCATGGCCTTCATCTCGTAACTGGACAGGGCCTCGATCCGCCCCATGGCCCCGGTGGCGGGATTGGACCATTCCCGGGCCTCGCCGTCGGGCGCCTGTTCGAGGACCGTGTCGAGGGTCTGCCGCATGAGGGCGAAATCGCCCTTCTGGAAGCGGTTGGCGGGGGAATCCTGGAGGAAACCCCAATTGAACGCCAGGGCCGGGGAGGCCGCCAGGCAGAACAGGAGGAGAGGATAGCGGGACATGAGACGGCTCCATGGATCCGGAGCCGCGCAGTATACCCGTCGCATCCCCCTGCTCACACCGGAATCAGGCCGTTCTCGACGATCCAGCGGAGGCGTTCCTGCAAAGGTCGCTGGAACAGACCCACCTCCAGTTTCCGGCGCTCGCGGGCCTCGGATTGCAGGCGGGGATAATCCGGCTCCTCCTCGAAGGCCTGCAGGGCGCGATCACGCAGAGCGTCCAGGTTCTGCAGGGCCTGGCGTCCCTGCCCCTCCCAGGGGGCGTCCAACAAGGCCGCGAAGACGGCCGCTTCCAGATGATAACGGTGCACCTCCAAGTCCTCGAAGGCGGCCTCGATCTCCCCGGAAGGCAGGTCGGCCCCGGCCAGGACGCAGGCGAGCAGGCCTTGGGCGGCGGGCCCGGGGTCGGTGTGCTCCAGGCCCCGGCGCAGGCGCTCCACGAGGGCCCGGTCCGGGGTCTTTCCGGTGGCCCAGGCCTCCAGGGCCAGGGCATGGTCCAGATAGAGATCGGTATCGTTGCCCCGCAAGGGGCCGTCTCCACTCCCCGGTCGCAGATCCCTCGTCCAGTCCCCCGTATCGACCGCTTCCCGGCCGCCGAGGCGCGCCCAGGCGGCGAAGTTCACCAGGGCGATGCGTTCCCGGCGGCCATCCTCCCCCCGGGCCCCATGGGCCTCCCGGCACTTTCTCACCAGGTAACGCCGGGCCTTGGCCGGGTCGCCCTGACGCATGGCGATACGGGCCTCCCAATCCAGCCGTTTGAATTCCTCGACCGCGCGCCCCTCCACAGGCATCAGGGGACGGGCCCGGCGCAGCCATTCCCCGGCCGCCCCGGGCAGGTCGAGGTCGATCAGGATCGACACCCCCAGGGCCAATAGGCGGTAGCGGTCGCTAGCGCCCAGGCCCTCCCGGGCCAGTCCCTCCGCCAGGCGCCGGGTGGCCCCGTCGTACCAACCCAAACGCCGCATGGCCTTGGCCTGGGCCCGCAGGGCGCCAGGGCGGTCCCGTTGCAAGCGCTCCATGCGACGCCGCATGTCCCTATGGTCCCAACGCTCCGCCAGATAGAGGAGCACGGCGTCCAGATCCAGGGCCGCCCGGGTGGCCGGCCAGAGGCGGCCATCCGCCTCCAGGTCGCACAGGCACCGATAGCAGGCCTCATCCTCCGGATCTGGGGTCCAGGGCTCGGTGGAGTGGTCATGGACCTGGTTCCACACCCGGGCGTTCTCGGGAATCGCCACGCCCCCGTCCAATCGCACCTCGCCGTAGAGGGACCAAGAGACGGTGGCGGAACGATCGACCTCGGTGATCGGGAGCCGGGGCAGGATCCATTCCAGGGGCCGGTCGGGATGGTTCAGGCGGAAGCGGAGACAGCGGGCGATCTCCGGGGCCTCCAGTACCCCATCGGCCACGGCCACGGTGGCAGCACCGCGCCGGAGCAATTCGCGGGCCAGCGCGTCCAGGGCCCCCTCGTGGTTACACGCCAGGAGCCAGATCCAGTGTGGGGGATGACGGGGCAGGTCCACATCCCGCAGGCCCCGGCGGTCACCGTGGGCGACGATCGTCAATTCGCTCGTGGCGGGCGGGGCCGTGGCCCCCCTCATCTCCCAACGATGCAGGCGGTCTTTCCCGATCCGATCGGACAGATCCTTGTCGAAATCGTGCTCGTCGCGCGGGAAGCGGTTCATCCAGAAGGTCTCCCGCGGGCCCCCATCGCCCTGTCCCTCCCGGGACACCCGGGCCTCGCGCACCACCAGGGCGCCAGCGGCGAAGGGGCGGTCGGCGACGAAGTGGCCCCCCCAGGGATGGCGGTGCCAGGCCTCGGGCAGGCCCGGTTCCAGGAGCCAGAACAGGGGCCCGCTGTCCGGCCCCTGGCCGATCCGGATCTTCGTCAGGAGATCCCGGGGGAGTTCCGCCGGAGACGAGGCCAGGTTCCAGGCGCCCTTTCCCTCGCCCCAGGGGCTGAAGGCGCGGACCCCGCCCTCGCCATCGGGGAACAGGCTCACCCAGGTGAGGTGATCCTCAGTCACCCTGCGGCAGTTCCAGGTCCAGGGCCTGTCCACCCTTTTCCGCCCGCAGACGGGCGGCGTCCTCGCTCAGGATGTCCAGATCAAGGCGCCCGGCCGGGCGGAGATCGTAACGGTCCAACGGCAGGCCGTCGGTGCGGAAGACGAAGACCACCGCCGCCTGGTCGCTCTCGTTCACCATCCCGAGACGCGGCGGGTCGCCGGCCAGTTCCAAGCGCAGCCCGCCCTCGGTCCAGCGCAGGGCACCGGTGTCCGCCGGCCCGCCCGCGGCCATGGGTGCCGCCAGGGGTGCCGGGCTCAGGTCCGGGACACGCCCGGCCAGGCCCCGGAACCACTCCCGCAGGCGCCACGACCTGCCCCGGGCCTCGGCGGCATCCTCCTGAACCAGTGCCGAGGACAGGCGCAGGGCGTCCGCAGCCTGTGCATAGACGGCCTGATAGCGGTGGCGCGGATCGGATTCGCCACCCAGGGGGGTGCCGGTGGCCACCCAGAAGTCTCCGGCCCGGCGCAGGGCCACACGCCCCGGCAACGGGGGGGTCTCCGGCCCGGCCTCCGCAGTGAGGCAATCGGCGGCCAGGGCCCGCACCGCCGCCAGGCGGGCAGGGCTGAGTTGGGCCTCCACCGGTCCAAGGACGCCTTCCGGGACATGTACCGGGTTCCAGACCTGGACCATGGCCGCATCGGGCTCGAAGGGCTCGTCCTCCCCATCCTGGAGAACGAAATCGAACCAGCCCGCGTAATCGGTTTCTCCTGCGCAGAGCCAGCCATACCACAGGCCCGGCCCCGCCTCCGGGGCCGGGCCGTCGAGGAGGACGTGCAGGGGGGAGCCCAGGGCCGCGCCCAGGCGTGCCTCGTGGCCGTCGGGCAGGCGCGCGACGCGCACGATCTGCCCAGGTCGCGGAGGCGGGTCGAACCGGGCCCGGGCGAGCCGCACGCGCCGCTCGATGGCCTCTTTGATGTATTCCGGCATGGGCAAAGGCCTCGCCGCCAACCCGGCCTCCGCCGTTTCCAGGGGGACGCCATACGCCGTCCAGTCGGGATGAGACCGCACCTTTCCCTCCACATCCCGGGGGAGGTCGTGGGCCTCGGCCCGTGCGATGAGACCGTCGGCGAGGCCCAGGTGGCGCCGCTCGATGGCCTCTATGGGGGGGCTCAATTCCGGGATCATGAGGACATACCTCTTTCGTTATCTCCAGGGTTCACCCATGACAACGCCTCGACGCAGAGGATTTTCAAGGCCGCGCCCGTGGCCGCCCGGTGATCCGGGTCGGGGGGCAGGCCCAGGCCGGCGAGCCATCCACCGAGCAGGGTTTTGGAGAAGCCCTCCGGGTTCACGTCCTCGCCCTTGTGGGTGATCCCCAGCTTTTTGGCCTTGTAATGATGGGAGGCGATACCGAGCCGCCGGGCCAAGCGGGAGAGGGGCTCGCCATGGTCCGGACACCAGGAACGGCCGAGAAAGATCGGGATCCAGTCCTGCGCCTCCCCCAGGCCGTGGAGCCAGTCGCGGGCGGCGGCGGCGACCCGCTCCGGGCTCAGCCCCACCTCGGCCAGGACCTCCGCGTCGTCGGGCGATGGCTCGGCGGTGGCGATGCTCACGACATCGTCGAGATCCCCGCCCTCCTGTGCGCGGCGCCGCTTGACCTGCCGCATCCGGTCCAAGAGGAAGTTTTCGAAGAACTTGTGGAGGGCCCCCAGGTGGTCGCAAGCACCTCTACCGATCCGGCCATAGACCTTGTCGAGGAAAAAATCCTGGACGAGGTCACTCTTCTCCTGCTTGTGCTGTTTCTCCAGGTCTTGCAACAGGCCGGAACGGTGCGCCATCAAGGCCCGGGTCACGATCTCATAGAGTTCCGCCCACTCCCCCTGGTCGAGCCGGTCGTGCCGGGCCCAGAGGTCACGCAGGCGGGCGTCCGCGCGCTGCCGTTCTTTGTCCGTCATCACCAGCGCTCCCGAAGCCAACGGGCGAGTTCCAGGCGCGCCGCCTGGGTGAGGGTGCCGATCCGCCACCCCAGGTCCTCCTCGGAGACCTGCTCGGCCCGGTGCCAGGCCCAGGAAGCGGGATTGTCCGGCCGCCGCCACAGGACCCGCTCCGGGGTGAGGGCGAAGAATTCGGCCGCGCGGCGGGGGGGTTGGGTGGTACAGGGCAAGGCCAGGACCCGCCCACCCGGCATCCCCCGCCGCACCGTCACCACCGGCCGCCGGGCCACGGGCTCACGACGGTCGCGCCCGAAGCGCAGACGATCCTGGGGCACCAGGCGGATCATGCCCTCGGCCTTGACGGGGGCGGCGCCGCGCGGGGGTGATGTCGATGCGGGCTCCGATGACTGCCAGTAGGCTGGAAACATGGCGGGGGACTCCTTAGCAGGGATGTGATACCGATCGGATACAGGGGACGGCCACGAGGTTCAACGGATAACTCAGGTCGAATCCGGGCTCGCCCGGAGCGGGCAGATCACCGGTCTCGTCCGGCCAGCCCCCCTTGGGCCGGTTCCGGGTAACGCTCTTCTGCCTTCCAGATCCCGTCATGAAGGGGGCCTCCCGCCGTCCGCCACAGCCCTCGACGGCGGTCATTATCGCCGATCCTCCCCGCCATCTCCAGGAACCGCCGCATCGAGCCGGTAGACCCTCAACGCCGCCCCCTCCAGGAGATGATCGCGCAGGCGCCCGACCTGCCATTCCATGGCCTCGGCCGGGGTCAGGGCGGTCCCCTCGGGGCGGGCCTCCAGCTCCCGGGCGAGGCCGGTGAGGAAGACACGCTTCCCCTCCGGCGTGAGCCAGTGCCCGGCGTCGTTCTCGTGAAAGTGTTCCGTGCGGATCTGGCGGAGGTTCACCAGGCGGGTCACCAGGCGATCCACATGCGCGCGGAAGACCTCCTGGAGATCGGCCACCAGGGTCTCGTAGCGGGCCGTGGGCGAGTGCAGGATGCCCAGATAGGGATTGAGGCCCGCCGCGCGCACCAGGACGTTGAGGCGGTTGAAGGACAGGTGATAACCGAAATTGAGCAGGGAATTGATCCGGTCCGCCGGCCGCCGCACCCGCCCGCGCCAGACGAAGCCCTCCTGGCCCAGCCATTCGCCGAAGGCGGCGAACCCCAGGCGCGCGGCGTTCCCCTCCAGGCCGCGGATGCGGTCCAGGGTCTCCGCCTCCGCCAATCCGGCGCGGATCGCCTCCAGGGCGTGCAGGGTCTTCGCCAGTCCCGGCCGGTAGCGGGTGCGCATCAGGTGGAGGGTGTTGGCCACCTTGGCCGAGACGATCCGCCGGGCGATGGCGGCGCCCCCCTCCGGCCCCAGGGCGGCATGGGCCAGGGCGTGGCGATGGGCGGTCTCGAAGGCGTCCCGGTCGTCGGCGGCGAGGGTGGCGGTGTGGCGGCCGTTGCCGCTGGTGAGCACCACCGGCACCCCGGCATGGGCGCAACGCACCAGGAGGGCCGAGGAGCAGAGGGCCGGGGCCAGGAGGAGGATCTCGCCCACCCGCATCAGGGGCACCCGCAACAGCACCTCACGCTCCCGGCGCAACTCCACCGCGTCCCCGTCCAGGCCCAGGAAGCAATAGGGCTGGGTCACGTAGAGGGGCTTGCGCCAGGGACCGGGCCTCACCCCCAGGGGCTCCACCGGGCCGCCACCGCCCAGGTGCAGGCCGAGAAACACGAAGCCGTCCTCCAGGCGGTGGACCGCGGTCTTGTCCAGGTTCATCTCCAGGCCCAGGCGGCCGAGGATCTCCGCCACCCGGCCGCCCAGGTCTCCGGCCGCCGCCAGGCCGCGGGTGAGGATCACGAAGTCGTCCGCGTAACGGATCAGACGCACATCGGGCAGGGCCTTCACCTGCTTGTCGAAGATGTCCAGATAGAGGTTGGCCAGCAGGGGCGACAGGGGGCTGCCCTGAGGCAGGCCGCGTTCGCGCGTCAGGACCTCGCCGCGGTAACGGCAGGGAACGGCCAGATAACGCTCCACGCAGGCGCGCAAATCCCGGTCGGCGAGGGGCAGGACCTCGTCCAGGCGCCGGCGCAGCAGGTCCAGGGGCACCGACTCGAAACAGGCCGCCACGTCCGACTCCAGGACCGCGTCGAAGCCCTCGTCGACGGCCTCGCGGACCTGGACGACCGCCGTCTCCCGCGACAGGCCCTTGCGAAAACCGATGCTCTCCGGTTCGAAGCCCCGGTCCAGGACCGGCGCGAGGAGATCGTGGAGATGGGTCAGGATCACCAGATCCAGGGCCGCGGGGCGTTCGATGCGGCGCCGGCCGCCCCCCTCCTTGGGAATGTCCATGGCCTCGAAGGGGGCCGGGGCCCGCGCCGAACGCAGGGATTCCGCCACCCGTTCGGGCACGCCCTCCCCGGACCCGTCCATGACCAGCCCCCCCAGGGCCACCCGCAGGTCGTCGTGGTGTTCCACCACCCGCTGCACGGCGTGGCCGATGCGGCTGGCATTGTAGAGATCGGCGGCGAAGAAGGGGGGCGCCGGATATTCCAGGCGGCAGCGGCCCAGACCGAAGCTCACCCGCCAACCCACCCCCAGGGCCTCGGCGGCGTACAGCCACGGCCACCAGGCCGCCAGGTGCTCCAGGTCCCGGGCGCGCAGATAGAGGGGCCCCACGCAGCCGTTGAGATACTGGGGCTGCCGCCCCTGACTGGCGGAGCGGTGGACGGACTCCCGATACCCCCAGTAGAAGGGGAGCACCGCCAGGGGCGGTTCCGGCGGATCCGGGGCGTCGCCGAAGAGGCGTGCCCGGCGGGCGCGCAGGGCATCGAGAAAGGCCGGGGCCTCGATCCACTCCCGGGCCCGGCCGCGCGCCACCTTGAAAGGCAGGGGCGTGAAGAAACGCAGACAGACCTCGGGGTCTCCCCCGGTGGGGGGCGGAGGAGGCTCCAGGGCCTGGGGAAGCGGCGGGGTCAGGCCCTCGAGACGAAAATTGCGGGCCCCGCCGCCCGGTTCGAAATGGCCCCGGGCGGCCTCGGCCCAGGCCGCCGCCTGGTCCGCGTCGGCGCCATACAGGTCCACCCGCAGTTCCAGGGTCCGTCCCGGAGTCAGGCGCGGCCGCGACCAGACGAAGAGCGGGGCCAGGGAGACCGGGGCGCCCGCGCGCGCGGAAATGGATTTCACCAGGGCCTGACCGGTGGCCAGGGGTTGGCGGGGGCGCACGAATCCCCCGCCGAGCGGGGTCAGGGTCAGAACGACGCGCTGCCAGGAGAGAGGGCCCATGAAGCGGAGTATACCCCGCGCGGCCCTTCAGACCAGATAACAATCCCCGGCATCCGGGTCCGGGGGGGCCTCGCCGAAGGTCTCCACCCGCGCCTGACCGGCCAGGGGGGCGGAGAGGACGAAGCCGGTCTTCAGCCCCAGGCCCTTCAGGGCCGCCCCCAGACGCCGCCGCGCCGCCCGGGTGAGGCGGCACAGAAACAGCGACTTCTGGCGGCGGAAGCCATAGCCGGAGAGCAGGCGGTCCACCCGCCGCCGCTCGCGGTCGTCGCTGATGTCGTAGGCACAGAGATAGAGTCCGTTGCGTGGGTCGCTCATAACGTCTTCCCCTCATCCCTGACAACGCCGGAGGCGGAAGGATTTTCAACGCCAGGCCTTCCGGGATCACCGGGACCCCAGCCTGGATGAAGGCCGCAGGCCGCAATCCGGGAGACGCGGGGCGGAAATGCCCAGAGCCCGGACGGGGCGACAACACCGCCGACACCTGCCGCACGGCGCCCCGGATTCCGCTGCGTTCCATTCAGAGCCCGTAGCCCGTAGGGCGGGAAAGCGATAGCGCATCCCGCCGTTGCGCGAGGGGTGGCCACAGCCCGTAGGGCGGGAAAGCGATAGCGCATCCCGCCGTTGCCGCGAGGGGCGGCCACAGCCCGTAGGGCGGGAAAGCGATAGCGCATCCCGCCGTTGCGCGAGAGGCGGCCACAGCCCGTAGGGCGGGAAAGCGATAGCGCATCCCGCCGTTGCCGCGAGGGGCAGTCGCAGTCGCGAGGAGTGGCACAGGGAAGCACCGTCTACGGACCGAAGGACGGAAATATTCATGCATGGAGTGGCCGCAATCGGGCGCGGGGATGTCACAAACCCGACCGGTCGGGATTCCCTATTCGGGTCCCCGAGGTGACGGATCCATTCGCCAAACAGTCACAAACCCGACCGGTCGGGATTCCCTATTCGGGGATTGGGTCGCCGTCTACGATGGACAAGGGTCACAAACCCGACCGGTCGGGATTCCCTATTCGGGTCGACAAAGAGCTCATGGAGCCCATTCTCGGTCACAAACCCGACCGGTCGGGATTCCCTATTCGGGCATCAACCAGGCCGTCACAGGCCTGCTCCCGTCACAAACCCGACCGGTCGGGATTCCCTATTCGGGGGTAGGAGAAGACGACGGGTTTATGAGAGTGGCAGTCACAAACCCGACCGGTCGGGATTCCCTATTCGGGGCAACATGAGGAAACGAGATGAATATCGAAGAGCGTCACAAACCCGACCGGTCGGGATTCCCTATTCGGGAGAGAGGGCCCATGAAGCGGAGTATACCCCGGTCACAAACCCGACCGGTCGGGATTCCCTATTCGGGTTCTTTTTAGGAGGAAGATATGTTTCCAAGAGTCACAAACCCGACCGGTCGGGATTCCCTATTCGGGAGAGAGGGCCCATGAAGCG
>JALSSC010000057.1 GCA_026984455.1 Chromatiaceae bacterium | reverse complement strand
GCGGATCCGCTCTGAGATGGGGCGAGGGCATGTCGGTCGCCTTCCGAGGTGGCGGAGTCATTTCCCGCAGTCGTCTGTGGGGCGGGAAGATGGGGGGGGCAGGGGCGAGTGTCTGTCTGGCCAACCTTCGGGGGTCCTCCGGGGTCAGGGGATCCCTCCCTGCGATCTCGTCAGGGCATCAACGGATCCAACCCCACCTCTACCGGGATCCAGTCCCCGGGTGCCTCCTTCTGGAAACGGCGGTGGCGGTGGCCGCGGTATTCGTAGGTGACCCAGTAGCCGCGCGGCCGCCGCTCCTCGTGCCAGGTACGGCGCCAGGCGCAGCGTTTGCGCCGCAGCCGGAGCTGGGCGCGGATGTCGGCCCCGGGGAGATCGGCGGGGGCGGTCTTCCGGGTCACCGCGCGGTGGCAACTGCGTTCTTCCACGGCTTCGCGCAGGGTCGTCATCTCCGGCTCCACCGCCACCACCTCGGCGCGGTCGAGCCAGGTCCCGGCCTGGGCCGTGGCGCATAGGCACAGCAGCAGCCATGGGGCCTTCATCGGCGGGCCTCCAGATCGAAGCCGAGCCGTTGCAGGCGTTTCAGGCCGCGGCGGCGTTCACGGGCGTCGGCGCAGAGCAGACGGACGTGGAAGCGGCCGCGGCCGTCTTCGAACCAGTCCAGACGCAGATGCCGGTCGCGCCGGCGCAGGCCCTCCAGCAGGGCCAGGGCGCGGTAGGGGCGGTCGAAGCGGATGATGTCGATTCCTTGCCCCTGGCCGCCCTGGGGGTCGAGGACGCGATCGAGGTGGTCGGCGATGTAGGTGCTGTACCAGGCCGCCCCCTTGGGGATGGGACCGGTGCGCGGCACCCGTCCGGGGCCGTAGTTGTAGGCCGCCAGGGCCCGGTGCAGATCGCCGTGGTAACGCCCCAGGAGTTCCTTCAGATAACGCGCCCCGGCGTCCACGTTGGTACAGGGATCGAACAGGCGTTCCCGGCGGGTGATCCCCAGGTGGCGGGCGGTGCCGGGCCAGAGGATCTGCATCAGGCCCAGGGCGCCGGCCTGGGAGCGGGCGCGCGGATCGAACCCGCTCTCTCCGCGGGCCACGGCCAGGAGCAGGGTGACGGGGAGGGCATGGGCCCGGGCGGCGCGTTCGAAACAGGCCTGATGGGGGAAGCGGCGCGGCGGCTCCGAGTGGAGTGCGGTGGCTTGGTACTGGCGCCAGCGGGAGGCGGTGTTGGCACCGGCGGTGGTGGCCAGGAGGATCAGGAGCAGGAGGGTGACGCCCTTCATGGCCGTGTCTCCAGACGCAGGCCGGTACGCTGCTCGATGCGCGCGATGAGGACGGCCAGTTCGGCGGCATCCCGGTGACGCAGGCCCACGTGGTAACCGTCCCGGTCATGGCCGATCACGCGCAGGTCCACCCCCGCCGCCAGGGACAGGCGGCGGGCGAAGGCCTGGGCGGTGCGCTCGCTGTTGAAGGGGCGCCAGACCTCGGTCACCCGGGGTTCCTCGGGCGGGGCGGGCGTTTCCGCGGTCGCCGCCATGGGGGCGGTCTCCGGCGGCGAGGCCTGGACCGGGGAGGCGCCCGGTCGGGCGGGTGGCGCCGCCGCGGGCGGCCTGGCCGGGTCCGCATCCCGTGGCCGGGCGCCGGGCACCGGGCCGGCGGTACCTCTGCCGACGTTCATGGCCAGGGGTGAGCCCTCGGCCCCCCCGACCGGCCCCCCTTCACCCCGATCCCCTCTCGCCGGCCGAGGCGATGTCTGGCGGGGGGTCTGAACGGTCAGGGGCGCGGGCGGTGGAGGCCGCCCGACCCCGACGGTGGAAAGGCCGTCCCAGAGGGTCAAGGCCCCCAGGGCGAGGGCGAGTCCACTGACGAGTCCGAGCAGCCAGAGGGTCATGGGGCTTCTCCTTCCACGCGAATGCGCCGCACCCGCCAGGCGATGGCGGTGAAGTGGTGCCGCAGCAGGTGGTCCAGGCGCCGCGGCCAGTCTTCGGGCGGTGGCGAGAGCGCGGTCTGGGGGCAGGCGCCGGGCAGTTCCGCCAGGAGCCTGCGCAGATCCCGGGTGGGCGTGCGGCCGCGGCTGGCGAGGGCGTACAGGCTGGCGACGCCGGACCGCCCGGGGGCGGTGAGGGTCGGGCCGCAACCCTTCTCGGGCAGGCGCCGCAGGCCGCCCCCGGGGCCGAGCCAGAGCAGGAACAGGTGGTCGGCGTCCTGGGTGCGTATGCGTGGGCGGAAACACTCGCCCGCCGCCAGGCCCGCATCCGGCGCGAGGGCCAGCCGGCCCGAGCGCCACGGATAGGGGGTGCCGCACAGGCCCGGGTCGCGGGGGTGTTCCACCTCGATGCCCAGGATGCGCGGCGGCCGCGGGCGGATGCTGGAGACGGGCGGCGATGGGGCGGTGTCGCCCAGGTCGAGATAGGCGCCGATGTCGAGGCCGGACACCCGCTCGCGGCGACCGCGGGGTTCGAGGCTCAGCCAGACCTGGGTGAGGCCCTTGCCGAGCGGGGTCTGATCCAGGCGCAGGAGGTAGTCGGCATGGGCGGCGTCCTGAGTGATGCGCACCTCCCCCAGTTGGGAGAGGTAGTCGTCGAGCAGGCGGCTCAGCCTGGCCAGGGCGGCCGGGGCCCTGCCGGGAGGCAGGATGCGGACGGCCTTGCCGCTCAGGCCCCGGCGGCGCAGGCGGCAACTGAAGGAGTCGGCGAGCCAGGCCGCTGCCAAGTCGAGCTGATCCGCGCGGAAGGGCAGGGGACGCAGACCGCGCAGCAGCCTGTCTTCGCTGAGGCGGCGGCGGGCCCGGGCCTGGGCCGGGGTGAGGTGGCCGCGCCAGACCAGGCCGGCCCCTCCCACCTGGGTCTCGTCCGTGGGATCGAGCAGCCGCACCGCCACGCGCAGGCGGCCGTCGGTGTCCCGGCCGGTGTCGATGCCGATCAAGAAGTCGGCGCGCAGCAGGTCGCGGCATTCGGGGCGTGGACGTTGCCCGGGACGCAACCGGCGCAGGTCGGGCCGCCAGGCCTGGCGGACCTCGGGGTAGCGGGCGAGGCCGTCGCCGATGCGCTGACGCAGATCCAGGGTGAGGCCGTCGATATGGGGGCTGATCCGGCCCTCCTCCAGCCGGACCACGGCGATACGCGCGCCGCGCAGGCGGGGGCGGGTTCGCAGTTGCCCGACCAGATGGGGGACCAGGGTGCGGTCCACCCAGGTGAACAGCCCGTTCTCCGCAGGTGGGGTGAAGGCGGGGGGTTGGGTCACGCAGGCCCCCACCAGGGGCAGGAGCAGGAGCAGGGCGAGTCCGGGTCGCTGGTTCATGGTCCCTCCGGGCGTAATTCCACCTCGCCGCTGGCCAGGATCACTAGATCGCCCCCTTGCCGACCACGGATGGCGCGGGCGATGCGGGCGCTGAGGTCACTGGGCAGGACCACGCCCCACAGGGGGGCACGCCGGGGGAGGGTGGCCCGCAAGGATGCCGGGACGGTGTCCGCGGTCATCTCGTAGTAGCGTTTCGGCGCCGGGGCCCGCTGGGCGTGAAGGCCTGACCCGTCGGGGACGATCCGCCAGAAGCGGGCGCCTTCCCGGGCATAGACCCTGACCTGCCCACCGGCCATGAGGCGCAACAAGGCCCGTTCGTCGGCGAAACGGAGGTTGAATCCACGCCGCTCCGGTGGCCGTTCCGCGGCCGCGGGCCGGACCTCGGGGGGAGGGAGGGCCTTGGGCCTGCTCTTGGGGGACGCCTGGGCGCGGAGGTCCTTCAGCGCCCCACGGGCCGCCGTCAGGTCGGCACTGACCTGGGCCAGCCGGCGGCGCAGTCGGCTCAGGGTCCGTTCCCGTTCCTTTAGGCGCTGCTGCAATGCCTGGATGCGCTGCTGCGCCCGAGTCCGGGCCCGGGCCACGGCCCGCTCCAGGTCCTGGTTGCGCTGGCGCAAGGCCTCCAGCCCCGGCTCGGCCGGCGGCGGCGCGCTGTCAGCGGATACGGGCGGCGCGGGCAGTCCCTGGACCAGGGCGAAGACCGCCATCAGACACAGGGCGAGGATGGCGAGGAAGCGCATCACGTCGGTCTGGAGTTCCAGGTCGTCCTGAAGCGCCGGTGCGGTGGTGACCGGTCCGTGTCGAAGGTCCATCAGCGGGTCTCGGTGGGTTTCGCGGGCAGGCGGTCGCGGATGGCGCCGAGGAGGCCTTCCAGGCGGTGCTGGCGGCCCTGTGCCTGGGACTGATAGTAGTGGCGCAGGGCCGGTCCCACCTGGATGGCCTTGACCAGGCGCATGGCATAGCCGCCGGCGCCCCCGACCACGGTGGTGGTGAGGGCGGTGAGCAGCCCGCCCTGCACCAGGCGCTCCAGGAGCCCGGCCGGGCCGCCGGCGGCGATCTCCCGGGCGCCGCCGCCGAGGCCCTGGATCAGGGCGCTGCGCATCCCGATGGCGGTCCAGAGGACGCCGATGCCGAAGAACAGGCCGATCAGCAGATCGCTCAGGTGGTCGGCCTGGGCGATGCGCCGGGGATCGGCCGCGGGCGCGGCCAGCCCGCGGCGCAGCCGCCCCAGGGTCAGGGCGAAGGCGGCCAGGGTGAGCCCGAAGGGGAGCAGGGAAAGGCCCAGATTGGCCTCCAGCCAGGCCCTCAGGCCCGGCCACAGGGTGGCGAGGCCGTCCATGGCCACGGGGTGGCGCCAGATCCAGGCCGCGGGCAGACCCAGGGCCAGGCCCACGCACAGACCGGAGACATAGCGGCCCATGTCAGCGTGCGCCGCAGGCCGAGCAGGTCGCCTCCAGGACCAGTTCCGTCTCTTGGTAGAGGCGGTCGGCGCGCTGGTAGCGCGCGCGGTCGCCGAGGATGTCCATCAGCCCCAGCTTCTTGTCACCCAGTTCCCGACGCATGGCGGCGAGGACTTCGGGGCGCCGCGGGCAGGTGTCCGAGCAGACGTTGTATTGCCTCCCGAGGGTCATGTACTTGACGTTGAAGTAACGGTTGTAACGTGTCTGCGCCTGACGCCGGTTGATCAGGCCCTGGTCCACCGACCATTCGAGGAAGCCGCTGAAGCGGCGGGCGTTGTCCGGGTCCGGGTTGCCGGCGCCGATGCGCAGGAGGGCGCCGAAGTAGTCCTCGTAACGGGAGGCGCAGCCGCTGGCCAGGTCGGACTGGGCCTGACTCACGGCGGCGGCGAGGTCATTGCCCGTGGGCAGACGGCACAGCGGGGCCTTGGGCGGGTCGCTCTGGCAGGCGCCGAGGCCGAGCAGGGCGAGCAACGGGACGAAGGTGCGAAGGGGGTGCATGGCGGCCTCCAGGTCAGAGTTGCAACGGGCTGAGATAACGGTCCGACCCCGCGGCCCGTGCCGGGGCGGCGTCGGCCGGCGGGGCGTCGCCTGCCTCGCCGAAGAGGATGGACTTCACCCCGGCCACCACCTGATGCATCTGCGGGGTGATGACCCCCATGGACTGGTTCAGTTCGCCCATCAGGGTGGCGCGGCTGATCTCCTCACGGGTGCGGGCGATGAGTTCGGATGCCTCCTCCATGTCCAGATAGATGTCGGCGGCCACCACCGCGAGCGAGCCGTTGCCCTGCTGCCCGGGGCGGGCCACCAGGTTGTAATACTGGCGGAAGCGGTCGGACAGGCGCATACCGGAACGGCCGCGTAGGCGCGGTTTGTGGGTGGCGCCGCGCCGGCCGGCCTTGCCGAGCAGGGTCTCCTGGAGGTCCCAGGCGGTCTTCTTCTGGCCCAGCTCGCGCCGCAGGCGTTTCTCCAGGCCCTTACGGGTGTGATTCACCGCCTGTTCCATCTCCGGCAGGCGCACCTCCATGACCTGGAGCATCTCCAGGTACGTGGTGGCCAACTGCCGCGCCAATTGGTCGCAGCCGGCGTCCGCCTCGGCCCCGTCGCACTTGCTGTCCAGGTAGAGGCGCTGCTGCTGGTCCAGGCGGGCGATGACCGGTTGCAGACCGCTCTCCAGTTCCTGGGCGACGTTGCCCGTCTGTTTGATCTCCTCCAACACGGCGGTGGGGAAGAGCCTGAGGGTCGGCGCCGGGGCGGCGCCGGCCGCCGCGCTCCAGGCGAGCAGGCAGGCGCAGGCGAGGGCCGGCAGGCGGGGCGGATGTTGCCCCGGGATGGGGCGGTGAAGCGGATGCATGGTGGATCCCCCTGTGCTTGTGGATGGATATCCGGATATACCCGTCGCACGTGAGTATTTCCGTCCTGCGGTCCGTAAACGGCACTTCCCTGTGCCACTCCTCGTATTTCGAGGGTGTCCCTCGTGCCCCCCCCTCGTGCCCCAGGGCAAGGCGCGGAAGCGGGTCATACCAGGGGTGAGAGGGGCGGCCGCAGTAGCGAGATATCTGCGTGCGACGGGTCTATTTCCTTGATCCGCTGGGGACTCTAGGCGGGGGAGGCTGAACGGACGCTGAACTGGCCCTCTGGGTCGGGGAAAACAGGACCGCGCGCTGGCATCTGCTATGATGGTACCGCCCCGATGAGACGGTGAAGATCCATGGCCCTGGAACAACAAGACATCCAATTCATCAAGGCCCACGTGGGCGAATGGCTGAGCGAACAGGGTCTGGCCAAGCCGCCGGTGGTCTACGAGGTGGAACTGCGCGAGCGCATGGTGCGGGTGGAGGAGGAGCTGAAGCACCAGCGGGAACTCATGCGCGAGGGCTTCATGCTCATGGACAAGCGCTTCGAAGCGGTGGACAAGCGCTTCGAGGTGATGGACAAGCGCTCCGAGGAACTCCGGGAGGACATGAACAAACGCTTCGAGGCGGTGGACAAGCGCTTCGAGGCGCTGCGTGTCGATATGGACAGGCGTTTTACGGAGCAGAAGGACGACATCAAGGAACTCAACCGCCTGGTGGTGCGCTTCATGTTCTGGTCCTTCGGCCTCACCCTCGCCGTCGGCGGCCTGGTGGTGGCCTCGCTGCGCTATCTGCTCGCGGGGGGGTGAGGGCCGTCTCCTGGCGGGGCCGCGGTGGCGTCACCCCCCCCCCGCACCCGGCCGCAAAGAGCGCCGGGATGGCCGGGGGGTTCGTTCTTCAACCCATCTGTGCCCTGTTCAGCGGTCTTCCTTTCTCTGTGAATCGCCGCCGCCCTGGATCCGCGCCTTGTGGTGCATGAGGGTGGCGTCTCCCGGTCGCTGCTTCAGGGCGCGTTCGATCATGCGCAGCGCCCGCGTATCGTCGCCTTGCTCATACAATACCATCGCCAGGGTATCGAGGAGATCCGGCGAATTCGGGGCCAGTTCCACCGCCTTTTCGGCGTGGCGCAAGGCGGCCTTGGGGTCGCTGGCGCGCAACAACCAGGCCAGATTGTTGTGGGCCATGGCGTCCTTGGGGGCGATCTCCAGTTCCTTGCGGAAGATCGTGATGGCCTCGTCCTTGCGACCCAGTTCCAGATAGCGGTTCGCCAATTCGCTGAGGATCAGGCGGTCTTTGGGAGATTGCTTCACCCAGGCCTCGAGGCGGCCGAGGGCCTGGTCCCGCTTTCCCTGCCGCCATTCGGCCTTTGCCAGGCGCAGGAGATTGAGGCTGCCCGGCTGTTTCGCAAAGGCCTGGCGATAGGCGGCGAGGGCCTTCGCCGGCTCATGCCGAAGATCCGCCAGGACGCCTGCGCGGAGCAGGAAGCCGGGCCGGTCCGGGATCTGTTTCCGGAGTATCTCCAGTTCCTTGGCCGCGGCGTCCAAGCGGGCCTCGCCCAGGAGCTGGTCCACCACCGCGAGACGTGCCCGCCAGTGGCCGGGATCGAGTTTCAAGGTGCGTTGCAGTTCCCGCCAGTAGCCCTCCTTCTGCCTCAGCCCGAGGTAGGCCTTGGCCAGGCGGAAATGGGCCGGGGCATGGTCGGGCAGGAGCCGGACGACCTTCTGCAGATCCAGCTTGGCCTGGGTGTATTCCCCCAAGGCGAGTTCCGCCTCGCCGATGAGGGTCAGGAAGGCCGCCGAGTCGCCCAGCCGCTCCCGGGCCCCGGAGAGGCGCCCGAAGGCCTGTTGTGGCTTGCCCTCGGCCAGATCGAGGCGGGCCAGACGCAACAGCGGTTCCGCCGCCCGCGGCCTCACCTTCAGGGCCTGTTCCAGGGCGTCGCGCAGCCCCTGGGCATCGTTTCGTCTGCGCTGGACGGCGGCCAGCCGCATCAGGGTGTCATAATCGTCGGGGTGGTGGCTCAGGGTGTCCCGATAGCGTTTCTCCGCCTGGTCCAGGTCGCCGTCGGCCAGGGCCATGTCGGCCAGGCCGTTGTTGGCCTGGGGATTACCCGGGGCCAGGCGCAACACGGCTCGCAAGGCCCGCGCCGCCTCGGCGGAGGCCTTGCGGGCCGTCTGCACCCGGGCCAGCAGGAGCAGGGGGGCCGTCTGGTCGGGGTGGGCGTCACGATAGGCGCGGGCCGCGGCCAGGGCCCCGTCCAGGTCGCCCTTCTTCAGGCGGGCCTCGATCTCCGCCTGGGTGGCCGCGGCCAGTTTGGGGTCCAGTTTCCGCGCCTTTTTCAGTTGGCGGATGGCCGCGTCCTCGTCGCCCGAGAACAACAGGCCCAGGCCGAGATTCAGATGGGCCGGACCCGACTCGGGATGCAGGTTCACGGCCTGGCGCAGGTAGGTGATGCCTTCCGCCGTCTGTTTTCTGCGCATCAGGCTGTCCGCGAGCAGATTGACCGCGAACAGGTCCTCGGGGGTCTTGTCCACCACCGGCCGGATCAGTCGCTCGGCCTGGGTGTAGTCGCCGTGGCGCAGGGCGATGTAGGCGAGCATCCGCCGTGCCGGCAGGTAGTCGGGGCGATAGGACAGGAATCGCTGCAGATAATCGTTGGCCGATTCCAGGTGATTTTGGAACAGCCGGATCGCACCGGCGAAGAACAGCGCCGGATGGTAGCCCTGTACCTGTTTGAGGGTGTTCTCGAAGTGGTTCAGGGCCTTTTCGTAGTGCTTCTCCTGAAAGGCCAGCAGGCCCGAGGTGTACTCCACGTCTGCCTGTCCGGGGAGGTGTTTGCGCAGCCATCGCAGGTCTTCTTCGGCCTCCGCGTTCCGGCCCAGGGCGATGCGCAGGCGGGCGCGCCTCAGGCGGTCCTTCATGGCCCAGGGATCGGCTGTGAGGGCCTTGCCCAGGGCCTGCTCCGCCGCCTGCAGATGGCCGGAACGGCGTTCCACCGTGGCCAGGAGGGCCCAGGCCGGGGCCAGGTTGGGGTCCTTCTTCAGCGCCCGTTCGACCATGCGGCGGGCGGCGTCCAGGTCGCCCCGCGCCCCGGCCAGCCGTCCCTGGGCCGTCAGCACCTCGGGGGATTCGGGCGCCAGTTCTTGGGCCCGTTTCAACTTGCGCGCGGCCTCGTCGGGCCGGCCCAGGGCCACCAGCGCCTCGCCCTGGATCGCCAGCAGCCGGGCGCGAACCGCCGGCGAAAGCCTCTGCCTGGTGTCCAGGCGCAATATGCCCTCGTATCTCCCCTGCATCGAGAGGGCCCGCGCCAGAAGGGGGTGTACGGATTCCGCCGTCACCCCCAGGTCGAGGGCCCGGCGCAGTTCCTTCTCCGCCCCCCCGCCGTCGTGCAGACGCAGGTATGTCCGGCCGAGGAGCCAACGGGCGCGGGCATTGTCGGGCGCCTGTTGGAGGGCATTCTTGAGTTCGATGACCGCCTCCCCGAGCTGCGAGTGATCGAGGTACTGCTCGGCGCGCGCAATGCGCTGTTCCGGGTTCGCATTGGGTGCCTTACCACAGCCGGTCAGGGCGGTCAGGGCGAGGATCGACAGCAGGGTGAGGAGATTGTTGCGAGAGGGCAGGTTCATCTCGGTTCCGGATCGATGGGTGTGGGGCCGCGGCGGCGAAGGCCTGTGCGTGGCGGGTCATGGGGCCAAGCCCGATCATGATGCCCCAACCCCTCCCGGCCGGCAAACCGGAAGAATGGCGTTTGCCTCGGTCCATGGGTGTCGGTATTTTTTACAGACCCAGGGTGCAGATCCGCCCGACGGCCTGATGAAAATCCATTACGTACTGTTTTTAAATGAAAAAAATTTTGTGGCACGCATCGTGCTAAATGGCTTTTGCGTGAGCGAAGATCACCCGAACAGCGCACAATCCTCACAACCCAGATCGAACCATTGAGAGGGAGTATCCAAATCATGTTGAACAAGAGAGAGACCCTGAGCATCGCCTGCGGCCTCGGCATGCTTTTCGGTGCCGCGGCACCGTTGCAGGCAGGCTATCTGAGTGACATCCTCACCCCCGGGGTGACCAACAGTTTCTCCGATCAGAGCCGCGAGGCCTACATCGACGTCGATGGCGACGGAACCTTCAATGAAGGCGACGTCCTCACCGGCTTCGTCCGCCTCGACGACAAGATCGCGCCCGACAGCGTCCATACCACTGGCCACATCTATACGATGTTCGCCCAGGAGGTCACTCATATCGACCCCACCAACGGGGTGGTGGAGTTCAAGGCCTCGACGGTCGCCGGTCTGAACCTCATCGACTATGGCGTCGCTGGCGCCTCCTCCACCGATATGGTGGCCGTGTACACCAGTCAGGGGGGCTTTTCCAAGGACCTGATCGACACGAGTCCCGGCGATCGCACTGGGAACGGTCAGGTGACCTTGAAGGACTATTTCGACTTGATCATGGGCGAGGGTGAGCTGGAGCTGCTCGCCGGGGCCACCGAGGATTTCTCTTCTCCTTGTAACACCATCAACCCAGATGCGGACTGCTTCCAGGCGTCGACCCCTCTGGCGACGGGGGGCGCGTCCAACAGCAATTTCGTAGGCCTTCTCCCGAGTTCTAGCGTCGGCAGCTTCGTCGGCGCCTTGACGACCTCCCTGGATCCCGCGGGATTCGTCGCGCAAGACATCACTCCCGTGGGGCTGTTTGAAACACCACCGTTTATGCGGACTGCAGAACTCGCGATCAACGATGGGAGCATCGCCGGTACCAGCGGTGTCAAGAACGCCTCCGAGTGGACCGACGCCAGTGAGCTGACCTCGCTGAAGCAGTGTACCGATACCAGCGGTAATGTGGTGCCCTGCGGGTTCATCGATCAGGCCAAGTACCATCTGACCCCCGCCAGAACGGTCCCCGAGCCGGCCTCCCTGGCCCTGCTGTCCCTGGGCCTGCTGGGCTTCGGCGCCGCCCGCCGCCGCGGCCACAAGGGCTGATCCCGTCCTGAGCCGGGCCCTGCCCGGCAGAGGGGACTCGTAGCGGCCGGGGCGCGTTTCGCGCCCCGGCCTTTTTTTGGTCGGGCCCCCGGTGGCATCTGCTATGATGGTACCGTCCCCGACGCGACGGTGAAGACCCATGGCGCTGGAACAACAAGACATCCAATTCATCAAGGCCCACGTGGGTGAATGGCTGAGCGAACAGGGCCTGGCCAAGCCGCCGGTGGTCTACGAGGTGGAACTGCGCGAGCGCATGGTGCGGGTGGAGGAGGAGTTGAAGTACCAGCGGGAACTCATACGCGAGGGCTTCGGACTCATGGACAAGCGCTTCGAGGCGGTGGACAAGCGCTTCGAGGCGATGGACCGACGCTTCGAGGAACTCCGGGAGGACATGAACAGACGCTTCGAGGCGATGGACCGGCGCTTCGAGGTGATGGACAAGCGCTTCGAGGAACTCCGCGAGGACATGGACAAACGCTTCGAGGCGATGGACAAGCGCTTCGAGGAACTCCGCGAGGACATGAACAAACGCTTCGAGGCGGTGGACCGGCGCTTCGAGGAACTCCGCGAGGACATGAACAAACGCTTCGAGGCGGTGGACCGGCGCTTCGAGGCGCTGCGTACCGATATGGAGAGGCGCTTCATGGATCAGAAAGACGACATCAGGGAACTCAACCGCCTGGTGGTGCGCTTCATGTTCTGGTCCTTCGGGGTCACCGTTGCCGTCGGTGGCCTGGTGGTGGCCTCGCTGCGCTATCTGCTCGCGGCGGGTTGAGGGCCGTTTCCTGCGTTCGCACAGGCATCGACGTGGGAAGGCATACTAAGCGTACAGAGCATCTCGCTTTTCCCTATAATTAGATAGGCTTGCCGCGCCGGTGGCGCACTTTCCCGGGAATCCTGATCATGCCCAGTCTCCAGGTACTCAAGACCCTTTGGCGGGAACTGACCACCCGCGAACGCAGCCCGCGTGTCACCGAACCCGATCTGGTGATGGACGACCCGGACAAGGTGGCGGCCTACACCCGCGCCGGGGCCGAGGGCGGGGTGATGGCCCCGGTCTACCTGTTCCACTGTGCGCAGGTCTGTGAGGTGGTGCGCCCGGGTGACCGGGTGCTGGATCTGGGTTGCGGCCCGGCCAATCAGCTTGCCCTGGTGGCGCGGCTCAATCCGGAGACCCGCTTCACCGGCCTGGACCTGTCGCCGGAGATGCTGGAACGGGCCCGCGCCCTGGCGGTGGACAAGGGCTTGTCGAACCTGGATCTGCGCCAGGCGGACATCACCGACCTGTCCGCCTTCCCCGACGCCTCGGTGGACGCGGTGATGAGCACCATGGTCCTGCATCACTTGCCCGACCAGGCGGCGCTGGGGCGCTGTATCTCCGAGGTGGCGCGGGTACTGAAGCCGGGGGGCGGCCTGTATCTGGTGGATTTCGGCCATCTGCGCTCGGAGCAGTCCATCCAGGACTTTGCCTATCAGTACGCCGACCGTCAGCCGGAACTCTTTACCCTGGACTATCTCTATTCCCTGCGCGCGGCCTTCGCCAAAGAGGATTTCCGGCGTCTGCAACAGGCCCATCTGAAGGGACGCGCCCGCCTCTACAGTACCTTCCTGGCGCCTTATATGGTGGCGCTCAAGAGCGCGCCGCGGCGGGCGCCGGAGCCGGGACTGAAGGCGCGCCTGCAGGCCCTGGCCGCTGATCTGCCGGCCCACCACCAGGCCGATCTGGCCGACCTGCGCACCTTCTTCCGCCTAGGGGGCCTGTCCAGCCCCTTGTTGGGTTGAGGCAGGGCCCCGCCGCCTTCAGTCCGGTTGCAGCAGCCGCTCCCTGGGCAGGCGCAGGGAGCGCGCCACCGCCGCGGGGCCGCGACCGATCCGGCCCAGGAAGACCCGTCGTGCGCCGTCGTCCCCCAGCAGCCGGTCGAGATCGGCCGCGAGGCTGGCGGCCTCGTGGCGGGCGGGGGCCTCGCCGCTGAAGCGGACCCCGCGGCGGACATATTCGGAGAAGATCAGGGGCGTCATTTCCGGCTGGATCTGCAAGCCCAGCGACGTGGCCGTGAGCCAGAGGCGTTGCAGGGCCCGGCCGCCGGCCAGGTAGTCGTCGATGCCCTGGAGTTCGTGCCCGGCGGAGATCAGGAAATGGGCGCCACAGCCCAGGGCCGGCAGCAGGTCGAGCTGGAGGCGCGGCATCCAGGTGCCGGCGAACCAGCGGTTGAGCAGGCGCACCCGTTCCCAGCTCGTCATGGCCCAACGCATCAGCTTCAGGGTCAAGGGATCGGCCCCCAGGGCCTGGTCCGGGATGCGGTCGAGGCTGTAGCGGGCGTCCCATTCGATGATACGCCGATGCACCCGGTAGGCCTCGGGAATGGTGAGGCGGATGTGGGCGTTGCGGAACAACAACCGCGCCATCCGCCAGCGTCCGCCCCAGCCTTCCACCCAGGTCACCCGGTAGCCAGGCCCCACGGCCGCTTCCAGGGCCTGCTTGTGGGCCGGGGTCAGGGGACGGGTGGAGAGCGGGCGGCGTTGCACCCGGCGCTCGGGGATCCAGGGGGCCAGGGGGTCCGGTTCCCGCCCTGCGGGCAGGGGGCGCAGGGCCACCTCGACGACGGGGGCCGTCTCTGGGGCCTCGGGGCGTCGCTGGAAGGTCGCCTCCAGGCCCTCGCGGGTGGCCGCCAGGGCGATGGTCTCCAGCAGGGCCCCCAGGGCGATCCAACTGGCGTGGCCTTCGAGATCGTAGACACACCAATCGCGGGTGTCACGACCATGGATCTCGAAGTGGTCCGGGTCGCGCACGCGGAAATGCCAGGGCTGGGTGTTGTCGCCGCTCGGGGCCCAGCGGGCCTGGTCGAGGATACGCTCCAGGGGGGTGGCCGGGGGCGGCCCGGGGGCCACCGGGGGGGCGGCGGCCGCCAGTTGCCGCCGGGCGATGGCCAGTCCCAGGCGCTGCAACGGATGGGCGTTGCCTCCGGGCCGCCAGGTGTGCACGTACCGGTCGCGGTAGGCGTCGAACTGCTGCCCCCAGGGGGCCGCGCGCACCGGCCCGCGGCCGAGGAGGATCTTCAGTGCCTGGGTGGCCGCCATCCCGGCGCAGAGGTCGCAGGCCATGGGGGTGGAGGGGCCGCGGTGGGCGGCCAGATCCACCGCCTGCGGGTGCACCAGGTAGCCGCGCTGGAGCATGGCCGGTGAGAGTCCGAGGAGGAAGCGGATGAGCTGTTCCAGCTCGGGCTGTCCCTCGAGACGGAAATAGTCCTCGAAGGTCATGCCCCCCGGGAGAAAGTTGAGCACCGCCGCGCCCATGCCCAGGGGGGCGGCGGTGATCGCCGGAATGCCCTTGGCCGCGCAGGCGGCGAACACCGCGCGGCGCGCGGCGATGGCGAAATAGTCGAGGCCGTCCAGGTAGCAGTCCACGCCGTCGAGGAAGGCGTCGAGGTTCTCCGGCCCCACCCCTTGGGGGAAGAGGCGCAGATCCAGTTCGGGGTCGATGTCCCGGGCCATCTCCGCCAGGACGTCCACCTTGGGTCGGCCGACGGTGGCCAGGGAGGCCCCTGCCTGGCGGTTGAAGTTGGCCACTTCGAAGCGGTCCAGATCGGAGATGTGGAAGTGGCCGATCCCCAGGCGGGTGAGGGTGAGCAGATGGGCGCCACCCACACCACCCAGGCCGGCGATGGCCACCCGCTTGCCGCGCAGGATCCCCTGCTCGGCGGGGGTGATCCAGCCGATGTTGCGGGAGAAGGCATCGGCGTAGTCGAATCGCTTCAAGGTCGCTGCTCCACCCTCAGTGATGGAAGAAACGGATGCGCTTGGCGCTGTAGTCCAGTTCACCCCGGGCCTTGTGTTCGTCCAGGAAACGGGCGGCCTCTTCGGCATCCACCGCGGCGGTGGTGGCCAGGAGCAAGGGGTCGCCCTTGTACACCAGGGTGCCGGGCTGTTTCGGATCCGGGCGCGCCCGTGCCTTGATGGCCTGGAGGGCGAATTCCATGCGCCGTTCAGGGGGGGAGAAGGCCAACACCATGGCGAAGTCGTCCATGCGCCGGATGCGCTCGGCGAAGACCTCCAGCAGCTCGCGGAGGCGCTCCGGCTCGGCGAACAGATCGCGCAGGAAATCCTGGCGTTCGAGGGTGATGAGTTCGGCGTGGGTCTCGGCGGTGGCCGTCGCCGAGCGCGGAGAGTCGGTCAGCAGGGCCAGTTCCCCCAACAGGTCGCCCCGACCGAGCTGGGCCAGGGTGAGTTCCTCGTCGTAGGGGGTCAGGCGGGAGATACGGATGTTCCCGCTGTCGATGATGTAGGCGCGATCACCCTCTTCGCCCTCGCGGAACAAGACCTCGCCGGCGCGCAGGAACGAGCGGCCGAAGGTGTCCTTGAAGGCGTTGAGCGGGGTCTTGGGGAGATCACCGAAGGCCCAGGCGTAGAAGGTCTCGACCCGGGCGGCCAGGGGCACGATATAGTTGCCGATCGCCTCGATCCAGATGGGTTCGGAGAGGGCCTCGAAGCCCAGCCGGTGGTACATTCCCACCGTCTCGTGATTGACCGCCAGGACGATATGGGTGGCACCGACATGCAGCGATACGCCGGCGCCCACCTTGAACATCGCCCGCACCACGTCGCGCCGGGCGCGCCAGGGCTTGCGTACCGCCAACATTCCGGCCGTGCCCAGCACCGGCTCCATCGGTTTGCCCGCCCGCGCCGACATCTCCGCCCGCGCCTGTTCACGATAGGCACTGAAGTCGAAGTACTCGAAGGCCGGCAGCCCGAGCGCGGTCTCTTTCAGCAGGCGCAGGGTGGCGATGGGTTCGTCGCCCTCGTAGACGACGATGTTGTTGACGTTGGGAAAGGCGTCGAAGCGGTCCACCACGCGCTCGTCCGGTAGCGGTTTGCCACCGAACTTGCCGTCTTCGATGACGAACACCTCGTGGCGCACCCAAAGGGCGTGATCCACCTCTGTTTCGGTCTTGGCGATTTTGAGATCGATTGGCATATGCCCGTTCCTGGGTCTTTGGCATGCATCTGCTAGAGTGCGCTCATGATGACTCGGGCGGTAGCGCTGCGGGGCCCGCATAGGGAAACCACTTTCGAATCCAGTATACTGTCTGGATCGGACACTGTGAAACTCTATTCTCCCATAAGTACGCGATGATCGTGGATTCCGTCATGAACCCTGTATTGCTCTGTCTGTTGACGGTGGCATTTGCCATGCCCGCCTTGGGCGCCGATGCCGCCGCCGAGCGCCTGGCGCGACGTGTCTACGACCGCGACAGCGCCGCCGACGTGGTCAGCGAGGCGGTGATGCTGCTCGCCCGCAAGGGACGAAAACCCCGCAAGCGCGTCTTCTATACTTACCGCAAGGACAAGGGGGGACGGGAGCGCTGGTCGCTCGCCCGTTTCCTCGCCCCGGCGGATGTCAGGAACGTGGGTCTGCTCACCCTGGACCATCCGGGGGATTCGAGCGATCAATGGCTGTACCTGCCCGCCCTCGATCGGGTGCGGCGCATCGCCTCGTCGCGCAAGGGGGGGCGCTTCATGGGCTCGGATCTGTATTACGAGGACCTGCGCGACCGTGAGCCGGAGATGGACCATCACCGCCTGGCGGGCAAGGGCAAGGCGGGCGGGCTGCTGTGCGACATCCTGGTGAGCACGCCGGTTAAGCGGGGCAACTCCATCTACTCCAAGCGGGTGAGTTGGATCCACCCCAAGACCCTGATCCCCCTGAGGGTGGATCTCTATCGGCGCCGCCACAAGCGGCCGGTGAAGCGCCTGAAGGTGCACAAGATCAAGCGCATTCAGGGCCACTGGACCGTGCTCGACAGTACCATGTACGATCTGCGCAGCGGCCATTCGACCCGGGTGGTGGTGAAGAAGATCCGCTACGACCAGGGACTGCCTGACAGCCTGTTCTCCCGCAAGGCGTTGGCGGATCCGAGCCGGGAGCGGCGATATCGGCCCTGAAACGGGCCCGACCTCCAAGGTGATCCCATCATGATGCACCGTGTTTCCGTCTGTTTGCCTTTTTCCTTGCCGCTGGCCCTCATCCTGGGCCTGGCGGCGCCCTCTGTGTATGCGGGCGACCCACCGCCCCCCGCGGGAGACGAGATCCTCGTGGATGAAGGTACCGGCGACGAAGTGATATTGGACGGAGGTGGTGAGGGCGACGCGGTGATCCTGGAGGACGAGACCGGGGGTGACGAGGTGATATTGGACGAGGGGGCCCCTGGCGGGGGTGGCGAGGCCGGCCCCGCAGTGGAGGTCGAAAGGAAGGGCGAGTCCGAAACCACCGAGGAGCCGGCACCGTCGGGGGCCTCTTTCGACTTCGGGCTCAAGGAGGCGCGTGCCGAATTCGGCTATCTCGGCCTCGATGCCGCCCCCGCGGACAGCAGCAGCTATGCCCATGCCCTGCTCTACGGCGACTGGCGGCCGGACCCCGCGTGGCAGGTACGCCTGGAGGCGCGGGTCGATGGCTACTACCAGGACGGCGCCCGGGACTGGAAGGCCCTGCAACTCGACTATGGGGAGACATTTCTGCGTTTTCGCGGCGAGGACGTGCGCGTCACCCTGGGCACCCAGACCGTCCTCTGGGGGCGTATCGATGAACTGCCCCCCTCGGATCGCCTGAGCCGGGTGGACGCGACCCGGGGGGTGCTCGACGGCCTGAGCGAGCGGCGGCGGGCGCTGCCGGCGGTCCGCGTGGAGTCCTTCTGGGGCGACGGCAAGCTGGATCTGGTGTGGTTGCCGGCCTTCCGTGGGGCCAAGTTGTCGGACCCCGACGGCGTCTGGTATCCGCTCGATCATACCAGTGGGCGCATCCTCGGCCTGGAGACCACCCCGGCGCTGCGCGCCCTGGTGCGCCAGGCGGCCATCGACGACGACGCCCCGGACGGCGATGGGGGCTTCGGGGTCCGTTTCAGCCGCACCCTCCCGGCCCTGGATTTCGCCCTGACGGTCCAGAATGACCGCCAGTCCACCCCCTATTTCCGCTATGACCCCGGGAGCAACCGCCTCCTGGCCCAGTATCCGCGCAGTTGGCTGCTGGGCGGCGACCTGGGCCTGGAGGCCGGCGGCGCCACCTGGCGTCTGGAGGCGGCCTGGCTCAGCGATCTGCCGGTCACCCGCAAGGCCACGGGCTACACCACCGTCGAGGCCGTGAACTGGGCCGCCGGGGTGGAGTTCTACCCCGGTGACGGCGATACCCGGGTGAACCTGCAGGTGGTGGGTCTGAACCTGGTGCACACCGCCCGCTCCGAGGTCTACGACCGCACCCCGTTCTACAATCTCAACGGTTCCGTGGAGGCCCCCTTCGCCCACGACACCTGGCGGGCGAAACTGCGCTTCTTCGTAGGCCTGGACAAGCACGACCTGTACCTCAACCCGGAGATCGCCTGGGTCGGCTGGGATCCCCATGAGATCTCTCTCCAGTTCCACCATTTCGAGGGTGACGAGGGGACGCTGGGGGGCTTCTACCAGGACAACGACCTGCTGACCCTGGGCTGGCGTGCCTCGTTCTGAGCGGGGCGTCATGTCTGGCGATCCCTCACGCCGGGACCGGCTCGACCAACTACGCCGGCCCGTGGCCATCGTCCATGAGGGCATCTTCGTCTATGCCAATCCCGAGTTCTGCCGCCGCCTGGGCTACGCGCGCTTCGAGGATCTGGAGCCCATGCTCCTCCTCGACCTGGTCCCCGAGTACTACCAGCCGCGCCTGAAGGAACATCTGGCCAGGGCCCAGCGGACCCCGGGCACCGCCGAGACCCCGCCCCAGACCAAGGTGGCCTTCTACCGCCCCGACGGCAGCCACTTCATGGCCATCGTCACCGGTCACCGTACCCGCTTCGACGACGAGGAGGGGGTCGAACTCCACCTGCGTACCCGCGAGGATATCTCGCTCGCCCGGGGCATCCGCAATCTCCCCTGGCGTTTCTATCTCAGCAGCGCCTTCCTGGCCGCCCTGGTACTCCTGCCCTCCCTGTTGCTCCTGCGCCTGCACATCAACAATGCGCCGCGTACCTATTTCCCGGCCGATGCGCCGGCGGTGATCGCGGATGCCCGCCTGCGCCAGGAGTTTCCCAGCGATCAGGTGATCCTGCTCCTGTTCGAGGGGGTGGCCCTGTTCTCCGACGGCTTCCTCCGCGCCTATGACGACCTCGCCAGCCGTATCGAGGCGGATCCGCTGGTGGACAAGGTGCTCGCCCTGACCCGCCAGGACCATATCGGCGGGACCGCCGGGGGCTTCGAGGTGACGCCGCTGATCGATGTCGAGAGGCTCGATGAATCGCGCCCGGCGCAGCGTCTGCAGCGGGTGCTGGGGGACCGTTTCGCCCCGGGATCACTGGTGGCCCGCGACGGTTCGGCGGTGGCCATGGTGGTGGTGCCGGTCAGCACCAACAGCAGTTTCCAGCGCCTCGACCTGATGCGCTTCGTCCGGCGGGCGGTGGCCGAGGCCCGGCTTACGGGCTATGTCACCGCCACGGCGGGGCAGATCCCGCTGGACGTGGCCGAGCTGCGGTCCATGCTGCACGACAACATGCTGTTCATCCCGGCGACGGTATCCATCGGCCTGATCCTCATCTGGTGGCTGTTTCGCCGGCCCCTGGCGGTAGGGGTCAGCGGCATCGCCGTCGGCGCGGTGGTCTCCTGCACCGTGGCCTTCTACGTCCTCGCCGGGCAGCCCTTCACCCTCATATCGAGCATCATCCCGCCCCTGTTGTCGGCCCTGACGATCGCCGCCCTGGTGCACTTCTTCAACGCCCTGCACTACGCGGCCCAACGCGGCCTGACGGGCCGTGACCGCACCCGTCACGCCCTGGAGGAGATCCGTCGGCCGACTCTGTTCACCATGCTCACCACCGCCGCCGGCCTGGCCTCCCTGGGCACCAGCCCGATCAAGCCGGTGGCGGTCTTCGGCCTGTTGTCGGGGGCGGGGGTGGTCTTGATCTATCTGGTGGTCATCCATCTGGTGCCCAACCTGACCGCGCGCCTGGATCGCTCCCCCTGGCCCAGCGAACGCGGCGGGCTGGTCTACATGGACCGCGCGGTGGGGGCCATCTATCGCCTGGGCGTGCGTTATCCGGGGTGGGTGGCAGGGGGGCTGGGGCTGTTGTTGGCTCTGGGCGCGCCGGCCTTGTGGCGGGTCCAGGTGGAGACCAACTTCCAGGAATTCTTCCATCCCCGGCACCCGATCCGCCAGGCCACCGACCGGGTGGAGGCGAAGCTCTCGGGTACCACCTCCCTGGATGTGGCCTTCGAGACCGCACAGGCCGATGGACTCAAGGATCCGGCCCGCCTGCGTCTGATGCGCCGCTTTCAGACCTGGGCGGAGACCCAGCCGGAGGTGGACAAGACCTTCTCGGCCGCCGATCTGATCGAAGAGATGAATTGGGGTTTCCACGACCAGGACCCCGCGTTCCGGCGCATACCCGACGACCGCCGGCTGATCGGCCAATACCTGTTCGTGTACGACGGTAACGACCTGTACGACCTGATCGACCCCGATTTCCGCCTCGCCCGGGTCAATCTCAGCCTCCATGTCCACAGCGCCAACCATATCAGCGCGGTGATGGAGCGGATCCGCGCCTGGCTGACGGCGCATCCGGTGGCGGGTCTGAAATGGGATCTGGCGGGCTACGGCAGGTTGTTCGCCGACATGGAGGACCTGTTGGTCAAGGGCCAGGTCTACAGCCTGTGGGGGGCCTTGTTGCTCATCTTCGGGCTCATGGTGGTGCTCTGGCGCTCGTTCGGCTCGGCCCTGCTGTGCATGATTCCGAACCTCGCCCCGATCCTGCTCATCTTCATCATCATGGGTCTGTTCGGCATCTGGCTGGACATGGCCACCGCCATGATCGCCAGCGTGGCGGTGGGGATCGCCGTGGACGACACCATCCACGTCTATCACGGCTTCCGCCGGCGCACCCGCATGGGACTATCCCCGGTGACCGCGGTGGCGCGCACCTATGGCCAGGCGGGCCGGGCGGTGATGACCACCAGCATCATCCTCTCGGCCCAGTTCCTGATCCTGGTCACGTCCCAGTTCGTCCCCACGGCCCATTTCGGCCTGCTCACCAGCATCGGCCTGGTGGCCGCCCTGTTGTTCGATCTGCTGCTGATGCCGGCGCTGTTGATCCTGTTGTTCCACCGGCGGAGGAGGGGGGAGCTGGGAGGAGGGTGATGTCCTGGGCGGGAGGTTGAAGATCGCGTGGTTTCTCCCACGTCGTTTCCCCTCCCCGCAGGTGCGAGGCCCTGGCCATGGACAGTCGCCGCGCCCTGCCTGTACAATCCGTGGCCAGACGCCCGCCCGGTGACGGCGAGTCCCGGAACACGGACCGGTGCGCCTCGAATCACCCCCTCGATCGGGAGGGCCTTATCCGAGGTCCCTCCCTTTTCTTCTGCCCGGAGAAGCCCTTGAGCAAGCCTGCCCTGTTGGTGTTGGAAGACGGCTCGGTGTTCCGCGGCCGCTCGATCGGCGCGGATGGCGAGGCCTTGGGCGAGGTGGTATTCAACACCGCCATGACCGGCTATCAGGAGATCCTCACCGATCCCTCCTACCGCAAACAGATCGTTACCCTCACCTATCCCCACATCGGTAACACCGGGGTGAACGTGGAGGACGAGGAGTCCGACCGGGTCCAGGCCGCTGGCCTGGTGATCCGCGACCTGCCCCTGCGGGCCAGCAACTGGCGTTTGCAAGAGCCCCTGGACGTCTGGCTGCGCCGTCAGGGGGTGGTGGCCATCGCCGATATCGACACCCGCCGGCTGACCCGCATCCTGCGCGAGAAGGGGGCCCAGAACGGTTGCCTCCAGGCCGGGACAGGCCTGGACGAGGCCTCCGCCCTGGCCGCGGCGCGCGCCTTTCCCGGTCTTCAGGGGATGGACCTGGCCCGCGAGGTGACCACCCCCGTGCCTTATGAATGGGCCCAGGGCACCTGGTCCCTGGAGGGTGGCCTGCCCCAGGCGCCCCATCCTATCGACGAACGCCTGCCCCTGCACGTGGTGGCCTGGGACTACGGCATCAAGCGCAACATCCTGCGGATGCTGGTGGACCGCGGCTGCCACGTCACCGTGGTGCCGGCTCAGACCCCGTCCGACAAGGTCCTGGCCCTGCGTCCCCAGGGGGTGTTCCTGTCCAACGGCCCCGGTGATCCCGAGCCCTGCACCTATGCCATCGAGGCCATCGGCGAGGTGGTGGCCGCGGGGGTGCCCACCTTCGGCATCTGCCTGGGGCATCAGTTGCTGGCCCTGGCCAGCGGGGCCCGTACCGTCAAGATGAAGTTCGGCCACCACGGGGCCAACCATCCAGTCCAGGACCTGGCCAGTGGGCGGGTGATGATCTCAAGCCAGAATCATGGTTTCGCGGTGGACGAGGCGAGCCTGCCCGAACATCTGCGCGCCACCCACCGTTCCCTGTTCGACGGCAGCCTCCAGGGGATCGAGCGCACCGACCGGCCGGCCTTCGGCTTTCAGGGCCATCCCGAGGCCAGCCCGGGGCCCCATGACGTGGCCCCGGTGTTCGACCGCTTCATCGCCGCCATGCGCACCGCCTGACCCCCGAGACCCCTCTCCCATGCCCAGACGCAGCGACATCCAGAGCATCCTCATCATCGGCGCCGGCCCCATCGTCATCGGCCAGGCCTGCGAGTTCGACTACTCGGGGGTACAGGCCTGCAAGGCCCTGCGCGAGGAGGGCTACCGGGTGATCCTGGTGAACTCCAACCCGGCCACCATCATGACCGACCCCGACACCGCCGACGCGGTGTACGTGGAGCCCATCGACTGGCGGACCCTGGCGCGCATCGTCGAGAAGGAGCGTCCCGACGCCCTGCTCCCCACCATGGGCGGCCAGACCGGCCTGAACACCGCCCTCGACTTGGCCCGCGAGGGGGTGCTCGAGGCCTATGGCGTGGAGATGATCGGCGCCTCCCGGGAGGCCATCGACAAGGCCGAGGACCGTGACCTGTTCCGCCAGGCCATGCGCCGCATCGGCCTGGAGATGCCCCGTTCGGCGGTGGCCCACAGCCTCGAAGAGGCCGAGCAGGTGCAGGCCGTGCTTGGCTTTCCGGTCATCATCCGGCCCTCCTTCACCCTCGGCGGGAGCGGCGGGGGCATCGCCTACAACCCCGAGGAGTTCGTCGAGATCTGCAAGCGTGGGCTCGATCTCTCGCCCACCAGCGAACTCCTCATCGAGGAGTCGGCCCTGGGTTGGAAGGAATACGAGATGGAGGTGGTGCGCGACCGCAAGGACAACTGCATCATCGTCTGCTCCATCGAGAACCTGGACCCCATGGGGATCCACACCGGCGATTCCATCACCGTGGCCCCGGCCCAGACCCTCACCGACAAGGAATATCAGATCATGCGCGACGCCTCCCTGGCGGTGCTGCGCGAGATCGGGGTGGACACCGGCGGATCCAACGTCCAGTTCGCCATCGATCCCGAGAGCGGGCGCATGATCATCATCGAGATGAACCCGCGCGTGTCCCGCTCCTCGGCCCTGGCCTCCAAGGCCACCGGCTTTCCCATCGCCAAGGTGGCGGCCAAGCTGGCGGTGGGCTATACCCTGGACGAGTTGCGCAACGAGATCACCGGCGGGGCCATGCCCGCGTCCTTCGAGCCCAGTATCGACTACGTGGTCACCAAGGTGCCGCGCTTCGCCTTCGAGAAGTTTCCCCAGGCCGATCCCCACCTCACCACCCAGATGAAGTCGGTGGGCGAGGTGATGGCCATCGGGCGCACCTTCCAGGAGTCCCTGCAGAAGGCCCTGCGCGGCCTGGAGGTGGACGCCTACGGACTCTGCGAGCGCATCGACCCGGAGGCCGAGGAGGCCCGCGAGCGGGTGATCTCGGAGATCCGGCAACCCGGTCCCGAACGGATCTGGTATCTGGCCGACGCCTTCCGCCTGGGCCTGACCCTGGACGAGGTCTTCGGCCATACCGCCATCGATCCCTGGTTTCTGGCCCAGATCGAGGATCTGGTGCGCACCGAGGCCGAGATCCGCGCCCGCGGCGGCGAGGCCCTGACCGGGGACTGGCTGCGTGCCCTCAAGCGCAAGGGCTTCGCCGACCGCCGCCTGGCCCTGCTCACCGGCCTCGACGAGGACCAGGTGCGCGCCCGCCGCCACGCCGAAGGCATTCGTCCCGTCTACAAGCGGGTGGATACCTGTGCCGCGGAATTCGCCACCACCACGGCCTACCTCTATTCCACCTACGAAGAGGAGTGCGAGGCCGAGCCCACCACCCGACGCAAGATCATGGTCCTGGGGGGTGGCCCCAACCGCATCGGTCAGGGCATCGAGTTCGACTATTGCTGCGTCCACGCCGCCTTTGCCATGCGCGAGGACGGGTACGAGACCCTCATGGTGAACTGCAACCCGGAGACGGTCTCCACCGACTACGACACCTCCGACCGTCTTTACTTCGAACCCCTGACCCTGGAGGACGTCCTGGAGGTCGTGGACAAGGAGCGTCCCGAAGGCCTGATCGTCCAGTATGGCGGGCAGACGCCCCTGAAGCTGGCCCGCGATCTGGAGGCGGCGGGTGCGCCCATCGTCGGCACCTCGCCCGAGTCCATCGACCTGGCCGAGGACCGCGAGCGCTTCCAGGGCATGATCCAGTCCCTGGGGTTGCGCCAGCCGCCCAATGCCACGGCGCGTAGCGTCGGGGAGGCGGTGGACCTGGCCGCCGATCTGGGTTATCCCCTGGTGGTGCGGCCCTCCTACGTGCTCGGTGGGCGGGCCATGGAGATCGTCTACGACGAGGCCGACCTGCGTCGCTACATGCGCGACGCGGTGCGGGTCTCCAACGACTCGCCGGTGCTCCTGGACCGCTTCCTCGACGACGCCATCGAGGTGGACGTGGACGCCGTCTGCGACGGTGAACGGGTGCTCATCGGCGGGATCATGGAGCACATCGAACAGGCCGGCGTGCATTCCGGCGATTCGGCCTGCTCGCTGCCCCCCTACACCCTGCCCGCGGCCCTCCAGGACCGCATGCGGGAGCAGACCCAGAAGATGGCACGGGCCCTGGACGTGCGGGGCCTCATGAACGTCCAGTTCGCCATCAAGGACGACCAGGTCTACGTCCTGGAGGTCAATCCGCGCGCCTCACGCACCGTGCCCTTCGTCTCCAAGGCCACCGGCATCCCCCTGGCCAAGGTGGCCGCGCGCTGCATGGCCGGTGTCTCTCTGGTGGAACAGGGATTCATCCGTGAACGTGTGCCCAGCGACTGTTTCTTCGTCAAGGAGGCGGTGTTCCCGTTCGCCAAGTTCCCGGCGGTGGACACCGTGCTCGGGCCCGAGATGAAGTCCACCGGCGAGGTGATGGGGATCGGGCGCAGCTTCGGCGAGGCCTATGCCAAGGCCCAGGCCGGTGCCGGATCGCGCCTGCCGCGCCCGGGGCCGGCCCTGCTCAGTGTACGTGACGCCGACAAGCCCCGCCTGGTGGAGGTGGCGCGCGATCTGTTGGAACTGGGTTTCGAACTGCATGCCACCGCGGGCACGGCGGTGGCGGTCCAGGCCGCCGGGCTGCCCTGTGCCCGGGTCAACAAGGTCAAGGAGGGCCGGCCGCACATCGTCGACATGATCAAGAATGGCCAAGTGAGCTTCATCGTCAACACCACCGAGGGCGCCCAGGCCATCGCCGACTCGGCCGAGATCCGGCGCGCCGCCCTGCGCCACAAAGTGGCCTACACTACGACCATCGCCGGGGCCGAGGCCACCTGCCGGGCCTTGAAGCGGCGTGAAGACGTGGACGTGTACCGCTTGCAGGACCTGCACCGGGCCGGCGTCTGCTGAAGGCCTCGTTTCCCACCAGCGAGGCGCCGACGGGTCCGCTCAGAGACCCGCGGCATCACTTTTTAGACGGAGGAACCGGAAGATGCGAGTTCCCGGTTCCTCCATTTGCAACCAGTTGTCGCCGTCGAGAGGGGCGGCGCATCCTGTACCGCACACAGACCGTCGAAAACGCGCGTTTTTCAACGGCTCGATTTCGAGAGAGGATCGAAGGAAATGCAGAAAGTCCCCATGACCCAACGCGGTGCCGAGAAGCTGCGCGAGGAACTCGAACGCCTCAAGCGCGTGGAACGCCCCCGGGTGATCCAGGCCATCGCCGAGGCCCGTGCTCACGGCGATCTCAAGGAGAATGCCGAATACCATGCCGCGCGCGAACAGCAGGGCTTCATCGAAGGCCGGATCAAGGAGATCGAGGCCAAGTTGTCCAATGCCCAGGTGATCGATGTCTCGAGGCTCAACACCAACGGCAAGGTGGTCTTCGGGGCCAGCGTGGTCGTCCTCGATCTCGATACCGAGGTGGAGCACAGCTATCAGATCGTGGGCGACGACGAGGCCGACACCAAGGATGGCCGGGTGTCTATCAGCTCACCCATCGCCCGCGCCCTGATCGGCAAGAGCGAGGGCGACGTGGCCGAGGTACAGGTGCCGGGCGGCATCCGCGAGTTGGAGATCCTCGAGGTGCGTTACGAATGAGGCCGAGTGCCATGCTGGCTCCGAAAATCCACCAAGGCCCCGGCGCCCGCGCCACCCCGCAGGATGAAAGAGCGGGATGCCTTGAACCTTCCCTCATCCCGGCCCTCTCCCTCTGGGAGAGGGGGACTTGGAGCGCGCACAGCGCGCCTTTCACGGTAAGGAGAACCTGCCGACACCATGCGACCTGAACAGATCGAGGCCCTGGCCCTGTCCACCCTGGAGGAGATGAAGGCCAAAGACATCAGAGTACTGGACGTACGCGGCAAGACCAGCATCACCGATACCATGATCCTCGCCAGCGGCACCTCGGACCGGCACGTCAAGGCCATGGCCGAGACCCTGGCCTTCAAGGCCAAGGAGGCCGGCGAACCCCCCCTGGGGACCGAGGGCTTCGCCGAGGGCGAATGGGCCCTCATCGACCTCAACGATGTGGTGGTGCACATCATGCTGCCCAAGGTGCGCGACTTCTATCACCTGGAGCGCCTGTGGGGGGGCGAGAGCCCCGCGGCCCAGGCCCAGAACTGACAAGGGCTGTCCGGCACGCAGGGTGCCGTGGTTGAGGCGATGAAGGGGATGGGCGAGGGGCTTGGTCCCCCGGCCCCGTGCCGGTCCCCCGGGAGAGGGGGCGGTCGCGAAGAAATGGCGCGCCCGACAGGATTCGAACCTGTGACCTTCGGCTCCGGAGGCCGACACTCTATCCAGCTGAGCTACGGGCGCGAAGACGCTATTCTACCGCCGTCGGAGGCAGGCGCAACAGGGGCGCGTGCCCGATGGCCGCTCTCCACGGATGCCCACAGGTGTTCGGCGAAACCGGCGCCGGCCTCGGTGTAGAGGTTGAAGACCCGCTCGGCGCCTGCGGTCCTCAGCTCGGCCACCTCGTCCTCGAAGCGGGCGACGGCGGCGATCCGGATGTGAGGATCGAACTCCCGGCACAGACGCGCGGCGCTCAGGTTGGCTTGGTGGTCGGGAAGGGTGAGCAGGGCGTAGCGCACCCGGCCCTGATCGATCCTTGACCAGAAATCCGGATCCGCGGCGTCGCCGCGGACGATCCGCCGGCCCTGGGCGCGATGCCGGGCGACGGTGTCCGCGTCCCGGTCCACGCCGAGTATCGTGTCCCCCCAGCGCTCGCGCAGGGAGTCGTAGGCCGCGCTCCCCAGACGGCCCATCCCGAAGACCGCCACCCGCGCCGCGCCGGGGTCGATGATCCCGTCGCCGGGCAGGCGCCGGTCGCGTTCCCAGGTCAGCAGGCCGTCGCGCCAACGGCGATAGATCCCACTGCCGAGGATGTTGAGGGGGGCGGCGAGGACGAAACTCAGGGCCACGGCGAGGGCGAAGACCGTGACCCATCCCGCGGGCAGCCAGCCCGCGGCCACGGCCATGGCGGTGAGGATGAGCCCGAATTCGCTGTAATCGGCGAGCGCCAGGGAGGCGAGGGTGGCGCTGCGGGCACGCAGGCGGAAGCGGGTCAGCAGCCAGAAGAAGAGGGCGGTCTTCAAGGGTATGAGCGCCAGCAACAGGGCGGCCGCCGCCAGTTGGCCCCAGGTGGGCAGGCCGGTGAGGCCGATGGTGAGGAAGAACCCCACCAGGAACAGGTCCTTGAAGCTGGACAGGGCCCTGGCGAGTTCGTCGGACTTGGGGGTGCCGGCGATGAGCGCGCCCAGCAGCAGGGCGCCGAGGTCGCCCTTGACCCCCACCAGTTCGAACAGCCCGGCGCCGCCGAGGGGCAGCAGCCAGCCCAGGAGCACCAGCATCTCGCCATGACCCGCGCGTTCGAGCAGGCCCAGGAGCAGGGAACGGGCGGGGACCAGGGCCAGCAGGGCCAGGGCCCAGGGGGAGGGCGCCTTGCCCGCGGAGGCGGCGAGGAAGGTGACCGCGAACAGGTCCTGCACGATGAGGATGCCGATGGCGATGCGTGCATGCAGGGCGCCGCCCTCGCCGCGTTCTTCGAAGACCTTGACCGCGAACACGGTGCTCGAAAAGCTGAGGGCGAAGCCGAGCAGGGCCGTCTGGGCCCGGGTCAGCTCGGGGAAGGGGGCGAGGCCGAGGCCGGCCGGGAGGAGCCACAGCAGGGCGCTGCCGAGGGCCGTGATCGCCAGCATGTGCAGCGAGGCCGCGGCCCAGATCACTGGGGATGTCAGTTCCCGGAGATTGAGCTTGAGACCGATGCCGAAGAGCATCAGGCTCACCCCCAGGTCGGCGATCGTCTCCAGGCCCGGGCTGTTGCGGAAACCGAAGGCGGCGAGCACGAAGCCCGCGGCGAGGAAGCCCACCATCGGGGGCAGTCTGGCCAGGCGTGCGGCGAATCCGCACACCAGGGCGGCGAGCACGGGCAGGATGTCCAGGATATCCAGGGCGCCGAGGTCGAGGGTGGGGTTGGGGGGCATGGCGAGACTCCTGAGGGTTGACGCATCTTATCATCCCCCCGCTTGGCCCCCCGTCCCCTCTTGATGCATAATCGTCCATCCCTGTAGCGCATGCTCATGCGCCAATAATTGACCGAAAGACTCAAGTACCATGCCCAACAGGCTGCGCGAAGATATCGATAGCGTGTTCGACCGCGATCCCGCGGCACGTAACGGCTTCGAGATCCTCACCACCTATCCGGGCATCCACGCGGTCCTGATGCACCGGGTCGCCCATCGCCTGTGGAACGGCGGCTTCAAATGGCTGGCGCGGGTGTTGTCGAACCTGGCGCGCTGGTATACCGGGATCGAGATCCATCCCGGGGCGCGCATCGGCCGGCGCTTCTTCATCGACCACGGCATGGGGGTGGTGATCGGCGAGACCGCGGTGATCGGCGACGACTGCACCCTCTACCACGGCGTGACCCTGGGCGGCACCAGTTGGCAGAAGGGCAAGCGCCACCCCACCCTGGGCAACGACGTGGTGGTGGGGGCCGGGGCCAAGGTCCTGGGTCCCATCGAGATCGGCGACGGGGCGCGGATCGGCTCCAACGCCGTGGTGGTGAAGCCGGTGGCCCCGGGGGCCACCGTGGTGGGGGTGCCCGGGCGGGTGGTGGAACGCCCCAAGGGGGCGGTGGCCGCGCGCCGCGCGGCCACCGCCCGCCGGATCGGGTTCGACGCCTACGGGGTGACCCGGGATGCGCCCGACCCGGTGGCCCACGCCATCAACTGCACCCTCGACCACATCCATCTGCTCGACCGGCGGATGCAGGCCATGTGCGACGCCCTCGAACGTCTCGGCGCCGGTCGTTGTGTGGAGGACCTGCCCGAGATCGAGGCCTGCGAGATCCACTCCGCCGGAGGAGACGACGAAACCAAAGTTGACTAATTTGGTCAACTATTGTAGTTTCCATGATGTCCTCAGCGGGGGTGGGCCATCCCACCTCTCTTATCAGAACCGGGCGGAGACGACGTGCGCAGAGCGCGTCATTCCCGCCCGGTCCCCACTCAAACCGGAGACTGCCTTGAGGTTGACCACCAAAGGACGCTATGCGGTGACCGCCATGCTGGATCTGGCGATCAACGCGGACAGTGCCCCTATCGCCCTGGCGGACATCGCTCAGCGCCAGGGGATCTCGCTTTCGTACCTGGAACAGTTGTTCGCGCGTCTGCGCCGGCACGCCCTGGTGGACAGCGTACGCGGTCCCGGCGGGGGTTATCGTCTGTCCCGGACGGCGGCGGACATCTGTGTGGCCGAGGTGATCGTGGCGGTGGATGAGCCCATGGACACCACCAAGTGCGGCGGCGCCCACAATTGTCAGAACAACCATCGTTGCCTGACCCATGACCTGTGGCAGGACCTGAGCGACCGAATCTACGAGTATCTCGACACCATCAGCCTGCAAGATCTGGTGGACCGGCGTCGGCGCAAGCCGGCCGTGCGGGCCGAGGCCGCCGCACCCGCCGTCGAATTGGAACAGGCCGACGCCTGACCACCGGTCCCGGAGGAACGACCCACTATGAAACTACCCATCTATATGGATTACTCGGCCACCACCCCGGTGGATCCGCGGGTGGCGGAACGCATGTGCGCCTGCCTGACCCCGGACGGGGCCTTCGGCAATCCGGCCTCGCGTTCCCACGCCTTCGGCTGGGAGGCGGAGAAGCGGGTCGAGCAGGCACGCGAGCAGGTGGCTGCGCTGGTCAACGCCGACCCCAAGGAGATCGTCTGGACCTCCGGCGCCACCGAGTCCGACAACCTGGCCCTCAAGGGCGCGGCCCATTTCCATGCCAAACGCGGACGTCACATCGTCACCTGCAAGACCGAGCACAAGGCGGTGCTGGATACCTGCCGACAGCTCGAACGCGAGGGCTTCCAGGTCACCTATCTGGAGCCCGAGGCGGACGGCCTCATCGACCTGGGCAAGCTGGAGGCCGCCCTGCGTGACGACACCATCCTGGTGTCCGTCATGCACGTCAACAACGAGATCGGGGTGATCCAGGACATCGCCGCGATTGGCGAGATCACCCGGCCGCGCAAGATCCTGTTGCACGTGGACGCCGCCCAGAGCGCCGGCAAGGTGCCCATCGACCTGGAGCGCATGAAGGTGGACCTGATGTCCTTCTCCGCCCACAAGATCTATGGTCCCAAGGGGATCGGCGCCCTCTACGTGCGGCGTAAGCCGCGGGTGCGCATCGAGGCGCAGATGCACGGCGGCGGTCATGAGCGCGGGATGCGCTCGGGCACCCTGGCCACCCACCAGATCGTGGGCATGGGCGAGGCCTTCCGCATCGCCGGCGAGGAGATGGCCAGCGAGAACGAGCGCGTGCTCGGCCTGCGCAAGCGCCTGTGGGACGGCATCAAGGACATGGAGGCGGTCTATCTCAACGGTCACGAGGAGCGCCGGGTGGCCGGCAATCTCAATGTCAGCTTCGCCTTCGTGGAGGGCGAATCCCTGATCATGGCCCTCAAGGACCTGGCGGTCTCCTCCGGTTCCGCCTGCACGTCCGCGAGCCTGGAGCCCAGTTACGTCTTGCGCGCCATCGGCCGCGACGACGAACTGGCCCACAGCTCCATACGTTTCACCCTGGGCCGGTTCACCACCCAGGAGGAGGTGGACTATGCCGTCGCCAAGATACGCAGCCAAGTGCAGCGGCTGCGCGAACTCTCTCCCCTGTGGGACATGTACAAAGAAGGCATCGACCTCAAGTCGGTGCAATGGGCCGGGCACTGAGCCCGGGTCCGTCAGCAAGAGGTAACAGACCATGGCATACAGCGAAAAGGTTCTGGATCACTACGAGAATCCGCGTAACGTCGGCGCCTTCGATACCCAGGACGAGTCGGTGGGCACCGGCATGGTGGGCGCCCCCGCCTGCGGCGATGTGATGCGCCTGCAGATCAAGGTGGCCGAAGACGGCGTCATCGCCGACGCCCGCTTCAAGACCTATGGTTGTGGCTCCGCCATCGCCTCCAGCAGCCTGCTCACCGAGTGGGTCAAGGGCAAGACCCTGGACGAGGCCCTGGAGATCAAGAATACCGAGATCGCCGAGGAGCTGGCCCTGCCGCCGGTGAAGATCCACTGCTCGGTCCTGGCCGAGGACGCCATCAAGGCCGCGGTGCAGGACTACACCAGGAAGCAGGGCCGGCCCGAGACCACGGAGGGGGCCTGATCCATGGGCATCTCGCTCACCCCTTCCGCGGCCGAACACGTGAGCCGCTTTCTGGAGAACCGCGGCAAGGGCATCGGCCTGCGTCTCGGGGTGCGCACCTCCGGCTGTTCCGGCATGGCCTACGTGTTGGAGTTCGCCGACGAACTGCAGGAGGGCGACCGGGTCTTCGAGGACAAGGGAGTCAAGGTCATCGTCGATCCCAAGAGCCTGATCTATCTGGAAGGCACCGAGCTGGATTACACCCGGGAGGGATTGAACGAGGGCTTCAAGTTCAACAATCCCAACGCCCGGAACGAATGCGGTTGCGGCGAGAGCTTCACCGCCTGAAGGCCCCGTCTTGGACCTCACCCGGGATCACTTCGCCCTGTTCGGTCTGGATCGTACCTATGACCTGGATGTCCAGGCCCTGCATGACCGCTACCGCGAACTCCAGCGGGTGGTCCATCCGGACCGCTACGCCAGCGCCCCGGATCAGGAGCGGCGCCTGGCCATGCAGGAGGCGGTACGGGTCAACGAGGCCTTCCAGGTCCTGAAGGACCCCTTGCAGCGGGCCGTCTACCTCCTCGGCCTGCATGGCATCGACCTGGACCGGGCCAACGCCCGGGTGGACCCCGCCTTCCTCATGGAACAGATGGAACTGCGCGAGGCCCTGGAGGCAGTGCCTGCGGCGGCCGATCCCCACACCGCCCTGGAGGCCGTCCTGGAGCGCATCCAGGCGGCGATCGAAGGGCTTCAGGGGCGGCTCTCGGGGCTCTTCGCCCGTGGCGACGAGGCCGCCCTGGCCGAGGCGGTGGAGGGGGTGCGGCGGTATCAGTTTCTCGACAAGCTGCGCCAGGAGGCGGAGGGGGTGGAGGCACGCCTGGAGGAGACGGGCTAGCGTACCGCTTCCCGTCATTGCCTCCCTAATTCTACTGGAGACTTCGTCATGGCCCTCCTGCAAATCGCCGAACCCGGCCAGTCCGCCGCCCCTCATCAGCACCGCCTGGCCGCGGGCATCGACCTGGGCACCACCAACTCCCTGGTGGCGGTGGTGCGCTCGGGGCGGGCCGAGACCCTGCCCGACGAACAGGGTCGCCATCTGCTGCCCTCGGTGGTGCGCTATGCCGATGCGGATGCGGTCGTGGTGGGTCACGAGGCCAAGGCCATGGCGGCCGCAGACCCCCACAATACCATCGCCTCGGTGAAGCGCCTCATCGGCCGCGGGATCGCGGACATCAAGACCCTGGGCGGGCGCCTGCCCTATGAATTCGAGGCCGCGGAAGGGGGGATGCCGCGTATCCTCACCCGCGCCGGGGCCAAGAGCCCGGTGGAGGTCTCGGCGGCGATCCTCGAGGTCCTCGCCCGGCGCGCCGAACAGGCCCTGGGCGGTGAACTCGCCGGGGTGGTCATCACCGTGCCCGCCTATTTCGACGATGCCCAGCGCCAGGCCACCAAGGACGCCGCCCGTCTCGCCGGGCTGCATCTGTTCCGCCTTCTCAACGAGCCCACCGCGGCGGCCGTGGCCTACGGCCTGGACCGCCGGGCGGAGGGCCTCCATGCCGTCTACGACCTGGGCGGCGGGACCTTCGACATCTCCATCCTGCGCCTCAACAAGGGCGTGTTCGAGGTCCTCTCCACCGGCGGCGACTCGGCCCTGGGCGGTGACGATTTCGACCGCGCCGTCGCCCATTGGATCCTGGAGCAGGCCGGCCTGGGCGAGGGCCAGGACCCGCGCCTGCTGCGCCGGGTGCTGGCTGACGCCTGTGCCGCCAAGGAGGCCCTGAGCGAGGCCGGGGCGGTGCCCCTGGACATCGACCTGGGCGAGGGCCGCCGCTGGCAGGGGGAGCTGGACCGGGAGACCTTTCACGGTCTGGTGGACCCCCTCGTCTCCCGGACCCTGAGCGCCTGTCGCCGGGCCCTGCGCGACGCCGGCCTCAGGCCCGGAGAGGTGGCCGACGTGATCATGGTGGGCGGTTCCACGCGGGTGCCCCGGGTGCGCGAGCGGGTGGCGGAATTCTTCGGGATCCCGCCCCTGGTGGATCTGGACCCAGACCGGGTGGTGGCCATGGGCGCCGCCCTCCAGGCCGACGTCCTGGCCGGCAACCGTCCGGATAGCGATACCCTGCTGTTGGATGTCAATCCCCTGTCCCTGGGGATCGAGACCCTGGGCGGCCTGGTGGAGCGCATCATCCCCCGCAACACCACCCTCCCGGTGGCCCGCGCCCAGGAGTTCACCACCTTCAAGGACGGCCAGACCGCCATGGCCATTCACGTGGTCCAGGGCGAGCGGGATCTGGTCCAAGACTGCCGTTCCCTGGCCCGCTTCGAATTGCGCGGCATCCCGCCCATGGTGGCTGGGGCGGCGCGTATCCGGGTCACCTTCCAGGTGGACGCCGATGGCCTGCTGTCGGTGAGCGCCCGCGAACAGACCCGCGGGGTGGAGGCGCGGGTCGAGGTGAAGCCGTCCTACGGTCTGGCCGACAGCGAGGTGGAGCGCATGCTGCGCGAGTCCCTCACCCACGCCGAGGACGATCTGGCGGCGCGGCGCCTGCGCGAGGAACAGGTGGAGGCCGCGCGGGTGCTGGAATCCCTGCGCACCGCCTTGGCGGAGGACGGCGAGGCCCTCCTCGAACCCGATGAGCGGGCCGCCATCGACGCCGCCGCCGAGCGCCTGGAGACCCTGGCGGCCGGCTCCGACCCCGAGGCCATCCATACCGCCCTGAAGACCCTGGAACGCACCTGTGCCCCCTACGTCCAGCGCCGCATGGACGCGGGCATCCAGCGCGCCATGGCCGGCCGCAGAGTCAGTGAATTCGACTGAGGACACCATGCCCCAAATCATCTTTCTGCCCCATGAAGAGATCTGTCCCGAGGGCGCCCTGATCGAGGCGGAGCCGGGCGTCACCATCCTCGACGCCGCCCTCGCCCATGGCATCGAGATCGAACATGCCTGTGAGAAGTCCTGTGCCTGCACCACCTGTCACGTCATCGTGCGCGAGGGCTTCGACTCCCTGCCGGAGGCCGAGGAGACCGAAGAGGACATGCTGGACAAGGCCTGGGGCCTGGAACCCGAGTCCCGGCTGAGCTGCCAGGCGGTCGTGGATGGTGAGGACCTCGTGGTGGAGATCCCCAAATACACCATCAATATGGTCTCCGAGAGCCATTGAGGAGGTTGCCCATGAGTCTGAGGTGGACGGATGTCCGGGAGATCGCCATCGAACTCGACGAGGTCCATCCCGAGGTGGACCCGTTGCAGATCAACTTCGTCGACCTCCACGATTGGGTCGTTGCCCTGGAGGCCTTCGGCGATGATCCGAAACATTCCAGCGAGCGCATCCTGGAGGCCATCCAGATGGCCTGGATCGAAGAAAGGGAATAAGATCTCCGCATTCTCCCCATAGGCATCGACGTGGGAGCGGCTTCAGCCGCGATGACTCCTGCGCGGAGAGCCGTGCCGGGTCGCGGCCGTTTCGTCGGATGGGTATATAATGCCCCTGCGTCTCCACTCGACCGTACCGCATGAATGGAATTCATCGCCCTCACCGATGTGGGACTGATTCGTCCCGGCAATGAAGATTTCGTGGCCGCCGACCCCCAACTCGGGCTGGTGGTGGTGGCCGACGGCATGGGTGGGCACCGTGGCGGCGCCGTGGCCAGTCGTATGGCGGTGGAGGGCATGGTCGCCCAGATGCGCCCAAGGCTGTGCGCTCCAATGGATATCGAGGTGTTGCGAAGGCAGTTGGTTGCGGCCCTCGAAAAGACCAACGGTCTGATCTACGACCGCGCCCGGCAAGACCCGAGTTTGCGAGGGATGGGCACCACTGTGATCGCCGGGGTGTTTCGAGACGCCCATCTGATCTACGTTTGGCTGGGGGACTCGCGTCTTTACCGCTTTCGGGAGGGGCGGCTGACGTGCCTCAGTCGTGACCACTCTTTGCTTCAGGAGATGCTGGACGAAGGTGTCGTCCGGTCCGCGGCCGAGGCGCTCGAATTGGGCGTGGGTGGCAATGTGCTCACTCGGGCCCTCGGCAGCGAACCCTGGGTGGACCCCGGTCTCGGCCAGGTGGCGGTTGAGGCCGGTGACATGTTCCTGTTTTGCACCGACGGGCTCAGCCATCTCGTGGAGGAGGCGGAGATTGCGGCCACCCTGGCCGACGAGGCCCGGGACCTGCGCGATCGTGCGGAGTGTCTGATTGAGATGGCCTGCCTGTGCGGCGGAAGCGATAACGTCAGCGTGGTGCTGGTAGGGTGAAGAAAGGGACGTGCCTGCGGAGAGATGTCCCATGGTTGGCGGATCTCCGGTTTTCCTGCTTCCCCCTTGGCAGAGGGTTCGAGATCTTGTAGGAAGTGACAGGAAACGAGTTTCGGGGTGAACATCATGGCCAGGCTGGAGCTGGTGGAGAACGAAAAGGTGGTGGAGGTCTGGGATCTGGCCGCGCAGGAGACCCTGATCGGGCGAGAGCGCGGGTGCGGCGTACACCTGGCCAACCCGGCGGTGAGCCGCCGTCATGCCCGCGTGGTGCGTATGTACGGCGACTACTATCTGGAGGACCTGGGGAGCACCAACGGCGTCTCCCTGAATGCCCGCCGGATTCGCAAGCATCTGTTGAAAGATGGGGACATCCTACAGATCACCCCCTTCCGCTTGCGTTTCGTGGCCACGCCCGCGGATTCGGAGATCAACGAGAAAGACCCCGACAAGACATTGGTGCTGCGGCGCTCTCCGTCCCGTACCGTGCCCCCGGCGCGTCCGCAGAAGGCCTGCGTGCGCTACATCGAGGGGGAGCGTCAGGGAGAGATCCGGGGTATCGAACAAGGGCTGTTCACAGTGGGAACGCCCGGTTCCGAACTGGCGGTCATATCGCGCCGTGCCAACGGCTATTTCCTGCTCCACCTGGGCGGCAGGCAGGTGACCCGACTGAACGGAAAGAAGATCCAGGGTGGAGGGGTGCGCCTGTCCTCCGGTGACCATATCCAGGTCGGCGATACCCGGCTCGAATTCTTTTTCGCCGCCGATCTGCCCAATGCCGACAGCGATCTGCCCGCCCAGGCCCCGGCATGAGGTCCCGCCTTCCAGGAATCGCTCTCTCCCCCGGGACGATTCCACCTCATGCGCCCGCTTCCGCATCCCGCTTGAGTTCATAGAGCAGGTCCAGGGCCTGTCGCGGGCTGAGCCCGTCCACGTCCAGGCCGCGCAGCCGTTCCTGCAGCGGGTTCGGTGCCGCGGCGGGGAACAGCGGCAGTTGCGGGCCGTGGCGCCCGCTCTGTCCCAGGGCCTGATCCTCCAATTCCGCCAGACGCCTGCGGGCGCGTTCGATCACCGCCCGTGGCACCCCCGCCAGGGCCGCCACCTGAAGGCCGTAGCTCTGGCTCGCCGGGCCCTCGCGCAGGGCATGGAGGAAGACGATCCCGTCCCCCTGTTCCACCGCATCCAGGTGGACGTTGGCGATCCCCGGATATTCCTCCGGCAGGGTGGTGAGTTCGAAATAATGGGTGGCGAAGAGGGTGAAGGCGCGGATGCGGGTGGCCAGCTCCACCGCCGTGGCCCAGGCCAGGGATAGCCCATCGAAGGTACTGGTGCCGCGGCCGATCTCGTCCATGAGCACCAGGCTGCCGGGGCCGGCGTTGTGGAGGATGTTGGCGGTCTCCTCCATCTCCACCATGAAGGTGGAACGCCCGCCGGCGAGGTCGTCCGAGGCGCCGATGCGCGAAAAGATGCGATCGAAGGGGCCGATCTCCGCCCGCCGTGCCGGGACGAAGGCCCCGGCGCAGGCGAGGATCAGGATCAGCGCGCTCTGACGCATGAAGGTGGACTTGCCGCCCATGTTGGGACCGGTGACGATGAGCATCCGCCGCTCCTCGTCCAGGTCCAGGTCGTTGCCCACGAAGGGATGGGTGGTGACCTGCTCCACCACCGGGTGGCGGCCTGCCTCGACCGCCATCCCCGGCGCCTCGCGCATCTCGGGCCGGACCAGATCCAGGGCCTCGGCGCGCTCGGCCAGGTTGGCCAGGACATCCAGGGTGGCCAGGGCCGAGGCCAGGGCCTGGAGGGGGGCGAGGCGTTCGCCGAGCCAGTCCAGCAGTTCTTCGTAGAGCTGCTTCTCCCGCGCCAGGGCGCGTTCCCGGGCGCTCAGGACCTGGTCCTCGAAACGCTTGAGTTCCGGGGTGATGTAACGCTCGGCGCCCTTCAGGGTCTGACGGCGCTGGTAGTCGGGGGGGGCCTGGTCGGCATGGGCGCGGCCCATCTCGATGTAGTAGCCGTGCACCCGGTTGTAGCCCACCTTCAGGGTGGCGACCCCGGTGCGTTCGCGTTCGCGCCTCTCCAGATCCAGGAGGAAGCCGTCGGCGTTTTCCGCCAGGCCCTTGAGGGCGTCCAGATCGGCGTCGAAACCGGGGGCGATCACCCCCCCGTCCCGGACCAGGGCCGGGGGCTCCTCCACCAGGGCGCGGCACAAGTGGTCCCATTCCGCCGGGCGGGGCGCGCAGGCCTCGGCGAGGCCGCGCAGGAGCGGTTCCTGCAAGGGGGCGAGCAGGCCGTGGACGCTCTCCAGCCGCCCCAGGGCGGCGCGGACGCCCGCCAGGTCGCGCGGCCGGGCGCTGCGCAGGGCGACCCGGGCGAGCATCCGTTCGAGGTCGCCGAGGCCCTTGAGGGCCTCCCGCAGGGCCTCCCAGCTCTGGGTCTCCAGGAGTTCCGCCAGTGCCGCGTGGCGTCGGCGGATGGCCTCCACCCGCCGCAGCGGCCGGTTGATCCAGCGCCGCAGCAGGCGTGCCCCCATGGGGGTCAGGGTACGGTCCAGGGCCCCGGCCAGGGTATGACGGTCGTCGCCCGTGAGGCTGCGGGTCAGCTCCAGGTTGCGGCGGGTGGCCGCGTCGATGACCAGGGCGTCCTCGCTGCGTTCCACGCGCAGGCCCTGGAGGTGGGGCAGGCCGGTGCGCTGGGTGTCCTGGGCGTACTGCAACAGGCAGCCGGCGGCGTTCACCGCCAGCGGCACCGCGTCGCAACCGAAGCCGCGCAGGTCACGCACCCCGAATTGGGCGGTGAGCAGGGCCTCGGCGCTGTCACGGTCGAAGTGCCAGGGCGGACGGTGGGTGACGCCCCTCTCCAGGCCGAGGCGGGCGGGCAGGGGGCTGTCCTCGGCCACCAGGATCTCGGCCGGTTGCAGCCTTTCCAGCTCCGCACGCAGGGCGGCCAGGTCGGCGGGTTGCTGGAGCACGAAGCGCCCCCCGCCCAGGTCCAGGCTGGCCAGGCCGAAGGCCTCGTCCGCCGCGTGGATGGCCACCAGGAGATTGTCCCGGCGTTCGTCCAGCAGGGCCTCGTCGGTGACCGTACCGGGAGTGACGATGCGCACCACCTTGCGCTCCACCGGCCCCTTGGTGGCCGCCGGGTCGCCGATCTGCTCGGCGATGGCCACCGACTCGCCCTGTTTCACCAGTTTGGCCAGGTAGGACTCGGCGGCGTGGTAAGGCACCCCGGCCATGGGGATGGGCTGGCCCGCCGACTGGCCGCGCTGGGTCAGGGTGATGTCCAACAGGCGCGCGGCGCGCTCGGCGTCCGCGTAGAAGAGTTCGTAGAAGTCGCCCATGCGGTAGAACAACAGCATCTCCGGGAACTCCGCCTTGAGGCGGAGGTACTGCTGCATCATGGGGGTGTGCCGGGGTTGGGGCATCGGTTTGGACACTCAGGGGTTCCGCTCAGCAGGCCTCCAGGCGGGCATAGGCCAACACCAGCCACTTGCTGCCGCCGGCGAAGTTCACCTGCACCCGGGTCCCGGCCCCCTGACCTTCCTGATCGAGGATGATCCCCTCGCCGAAGCGGGCGTGGCGCACCCGCTGGCCCAGGCGGAAGCCGCCCGCGACCTCCGGTTCCGGCTCCGGGCGGTACAGGGGATGGCTCACCTGGGCCCGGGCCCGCACCTCTTCGATGCGTTCCGCGGGGATCTCGGCGAGGAAACGCGACGGCATGGGGAAGTCCTCGCGTCCGCGGAGACGGCGGGATTCGGCGTAGCTCAGGTACAGGGTCTCCCGCGCCCGGGTCATGCCCACATAACACAGGCGGCGTTCCTCCTCCAGACGCGCGGGGTCATGTGCCGACAGGCCGTGGGGGAACAGGCCCTCCTCCAGGCCCACCAGGAACACCCGGGGGAACTCCAGGCCCTTGGCCGCGTGCAGGGTCATCAACTGCACGCAATCGTCGTGGGCATCGCCCTGGGCCTCGCCCGCGTCCAGGGCGGCCTGGGCGAGGAAGGCCTCCAGCGGCGGCAGCGCCTCCTCCAGGTCGTCGGGGGTGAATTGGCGGGCGGCGTTGACCAGCTCCTGAAGGTTCTCGATCCGGTCCTGGCCGCGGCCGTCGCGGGCCTTGAGGTAGTGGTCCGGGAGGCCTGAGCGCTCGATGGCGCGGCCCACCTGGTCGTGCAGGTCCAGCCCCCGGATCTCTGCCGCCAGGCCGTCGATGAGATCGGCGAAGCGGCCCAGGGCGGTCCCGGCCCGCGCTGGCAGGCGGTCCTGGGCGCGCAGCGCCGCGAGGCTGGCCCAGAGGGTCCGGCCCGCGGCGCGGGCCTCGGCGCGCAGGGCCTCCAGGGTCTTCTGGCCGATCCCCCGGGGCGGGGTGTTGACCGCCCGCTCGAAGGCCGCGTCGTCGTCGCGGTTGACCGCCAGGCGCAGGTAGGCGAGGGCGTCCTTGATCTCCAGGCGCTCGAAGAACCTCAACCCCCCATACACCCGGTAGGGGATCCCGGCCTGAATCAGGGCCTCCTCGAACTGCCGCGACTGGGCGCTGGTGCGGTAGAGGATGGCGTGCTCGTCGCGGCGCCGGCCCTCCTCGATCCCGGCCTGGATGCGCCCGATCACCCAGCGCGCCTCGTCCCCCTCGTTGAAGGCGGCATAGAGATAGAGCGGGTCGCCGGCCCGGCCCTGGGTCCAGAGTTCCTTGCCCAGGCGGCCGTTGTTGTGGGCGATGAGGGCGTTGGCCGCGGCCAGGATGTTGGCGGTGGAGCGGTAGTTCTGCTCCAGGCGCACCAGGCGGGTGCCGGGCAGGTCGCGTTCCAGGTTCTGGATGTTCTCCACCCGCGCCCCGCGCCAGCCGTAGATGGACTGATCGTCGTCGCCCACCACGAAGAGGTGGTTGTCGTCGCCGCCGAGCAGGCGCAGCCAGGCATACTGGATGGCGTTGGTGTCCTGGAACTCGTCCACCAGGACGTTGCGGAAGCGGCGGCGGTAGTGGTCCAGGATGTCGGGGTGGTCGCGCCAGAGTTCGTAGGCACGCAACAGGAGTTCGGCGAAGTCCACCAGGCCGCCGCGGTCGCAGGCGCTCTGATATTCGCGGTAGATCCGGATCAGGGTCTCCTGCTGGAAGTCACCGCCGCCGTCCAGGTGCCGGGGGCGGTGGCCCGCGTCCTTCTGGGCGTTGATGAAGCCCTGGGCCTGGCGCGGCGGCCAGCGGGCCTCGTCCAGTTCCAGGGCGCGCAGGGTGCGCTTGATCTGGCGCAACTGATCGTCGCCGTCGAGGATCTGAAAGCCCTGGGGCAGTCCGGCATCGGCGAAATGGGCGCGCAACAGGCGGTGGGCGAGACCGTGGAAGGTGCCCACCCACATACCGCCGATGGGGGCCTCCAACAGGCCCTCGATACGCGCGCGCATCTCCCGGGCGGCCTTGTTGGTGAAGGTCACCGCCAGGATCGACCAGGGACTCTGGCCCTCCACCCGCAGCAGCCAGGCGATGCGGTGGGCGAGCACCCGGGTCTTGCCGCTGCCGGCCCCGGCGAGGACCAGCAGGTGCCCGGGAGGGGCGCTGACCGCCTCGCGTTGGGCCGGGTTCAGGGGTTCGAGGAGGGTGCCGGCGTCCATCAGGGGCCCTTCACGGAGGCCAGTTGCAGATGGAAGCCTGGGCCGAGGGCGATCCCCATCTCCGGCAGGCTCGGCGGCAGGGCGCGGTCCGCCGTATCCAAGGCCCCGTAGCAGCTCAGGCGCAGGGGTTCGGGACGTGTCCCCGAAGGCTCGAACCAGAGATGCCAGCCGCGTTGAATCATGGGGCGGCCACTGTCACCCGTCCCCGCCGGACCCAGGCCTGCCAGCCGCAGGGGCGCGGCCCGCACCACCTCGGCCGCCACCGGTTCCACCCGGCGCACCCGGAAACGCCCCGGCGGCAGGCGGCGGACCGCCTGGCGGTCGATGCGGCGGACCTCGAAGGCGCATACCGGCCGGTAGGGGTCGTACCTGTCCCGTCGGTGCCCCTGCTGGAAGAACAGGCGGGTACGGCCGATGGGGATGGGCAGAGGTTCCCGCACTTCCAGGACCGTGCCCACCGGTGGCGGATACCACGGGCTGCCGGGGCGGGGCTGCATCTGGGCGCAGGCGGCCAGCAGGAGGAGGGGGGACAGCAGGACGAGGTACATTCGGGAGGTCGGGGCAGGCGCCAAAGGCCGTTGACAGGATGTTCCACCGAGCCGGGAAGTGCGATTTCCCGGTTTATTTGCTTTTCAATAGGTTACAGCCGTAGAGAGTGGCCATACATCCATGTATCGCACGCCGGCCGTGCAAAACTTCCATTTTTCGACGGCCTGCCAATGCTACCCGTTCGTGGGCCTGCTGTCAGCCGTGGTTGCGACGGCAGTGGCGGGGCGTGGCACGGTGGTGGCGACTAGGGACCAAAGGACGGAAGACCCCAGGGAGGGCGCGTATATACCCCTCCGCCTTCAGCGCGGTCGTGCCCGCCGCACCTCCAGCACCTCCGGCATGGCCTGCAGACGCCGGATGACCCGTTGCAGGCCGCTGAGGTCCTCGATCTCCACGGTGAAGCGCATGCGCGCGGTCCCCTTTCCCCGGTCGGAACGGGTGTTGACCCCGATCACGTCGATCTCGTCTTCCGCGAACTGGGCCGAGATGTCCCGGAGCAGGCCCTTGCGGTCGCTGGCGTGGATCGCGAGGTCCAACGGGAAGCGACTCTGCCCGTCGCCGCTCCAGGCCACTTCCACCACGCGTTCGGGGTGGGCCTCGGCGAGACGCCGGATGTTGGGGCAGTCGTGGTGGTGGATGCTGACCCCATGACCACGGGTGATGAAGCCCCGGATGGGGTCGGGGGGCACCGGTTTGCAGCAGTGGGCGATGTGCGTGAGGACATCGCCGATCCCCTCCACGAGGACCCCGCCGGGCGGGGTCTTGGGCCTCGCCTGGATGCGGCGGTGGGGCGGGGTGGGCGGAACGACGCGTTTGAGGACCTGAGCCGGGCGGATCTCGCCACGCCCCAGGGCGGCCAGGAGGTCGTCTCCCGAGACGAGATTGAAGTGCTGGGCGAGGGCCTCCAGGTCGGGGGGCGACGCCAGGCGCAGGGGTGTCAGCTCGCGCTCCAGCAGGGCCTTGCCCTGTTCCAGGTGGGTGAGGTAGTCGTGCTGTTTGAACCACTGGCGCACCCGGCTGCGGGCGCGGGCGGTCTTGAGATAACCGAGCTGGGGGTTGAGCCAATCGCGGCTCGGGGCGGGCTCGCGCGCGGTGAGGATCTCCACCCGCTGCCCACTCTCCAGGGGCTGGGTGAGGGGGGCGATGCGGCCGTCCACCCGGGCGCCGCGGCAGCGGTGCCCCACATCGGAGTGGATGGCGTAGGCGAAATCCAGCGGTGTCGCCCCACGCGGCAGCTCGATCACCTGGTTGCGGGGGGTGAGCACGTAGATGCGCACCGGCTGGAACTCGTCCTTGAAGCGTTCCAGGAAGGCCTCGGGGCTGCCGCCCTCGTCTTGCAGATCGAGCCAGTTGCGCATCCAGAGGATGCGCCGTTCCAGTTCGCTGTCGTGGCCGGCGTTTTCTTTGTAGCGCCAGTGGGCGGCGATCCCCAGTTCCGCGTCACGGTGCATCGCGCGGGTGCGGATCTGTACCTCCAGGGGCTTGCCGTCGGGACCGATCACCGCGGTGTGGATGGATTGGTAGCCATTGGCCTTGGGAGTGGCGATATAGTCGTCGAATTCTCCCGGGATGTGTCGCCAGAGGCCATGGACGACCCCCAGGGCGCCGTAGCATTGGCCCAGGTCCGAGACCAGGACGCGCACCGCGCGTACGTCGAAGATCTGCTCGAAGTCGACCCCCTTGCGCTGCATCTTTCGCCAGATGCTGTAGATATGTTTTGGGCGGCCGCTCAGCTCGGCGGGGATGCCGGCCTCGGCGAAGGCCTCGCGCAGGGTCTCCATGACCTCGGTGATGCCCTGCTGGCGTTCGCTGCGCCGGTCTTCCAGGAGGGTGGCGATGCGCCGGTAGGTCCCGGGGTCGAGAAAACGCAGAGAGAGGTCCTCCAGTTCCCACTTGAGCTGCCAGACGCCGAGACGGTTGGCCAGGGGGCCATAGATGTCGCGGGTCTCGCGTCCGAGGCGGCGGCGGATCTCGTCGCTCAGTCCACGCGCCCTGCGCAGCAGGTGCAGGCGTTCGGCCAGGGCCACCAGGATGGCGCGTACGTCTTCGGTCATGCCCAGCAGCAGGCGCCGCAGGTTCTCGGCGCTGCGGGCGTCGTCGGCGGTGTCCAGGGCGGCGAGCTGGGCCAGGCGGTCGAGGCCGGCCACCATCCGCGCCACCGCCGCTCCGAAGGCCGCCTCGAAGGCCGCGTCCACGGGCAGGCCGTTGAGGATGGCCGCGCTCAGGGTGTCTGCGTCCAGGCGCAGTTCCGCCAGGATCTCGGCGGTGGCCAGGTTGTGGCGCAGGCGGCTCTCGGCGGTCTCCAGGTGGGTGTCGGCCAGTTCGTTGAAGGCCCGGTCTGCCGCCGCCCGCAGGCGGTCGCGTCCCTCCTGGTCGTACGGCCTGCCCAGCTCCTCGAGCCAGGCATGCACGGCCTCTGCGGTCAGGTCGGGGTCCTCGGGGAGGGTCGGCGTAGTGGAGACCATGGGTTGGCGGTCTCAACCCAAGACGTGGCTCACCAGGCCGTCGGCGAGTTTCGGCTCGAACCAAGTGGACTTGGGTGGCATCACCTCGCCGGCGTCGGCCACCGCCATGAGATCGTCGATCCGGGTGGGATGGAGGGCGAAGGCCACTCTCATCTCTCCACTGTCCACCCGCCGTTCCAGTTCACCCAGACCGCGGATGCCGCCGACGAAATCGATGCGGTCGTCACGGCGCTGGTCCACGATACCGAGGATCGGCTCGATCAGGTTGTCGGTGAGCAGACTGACGTCCAGGCGGCCCACGGGATCGTCCCAGGGGATGCGCGCCGGGTCGAGCACGAGGCGGTACCAGTGTCCGGCCAGGTACATGCCAAATTCGCCGGGGCGGGTGGGGCGCGCCTGTGTCTCTACCGGAAGCACCTGGAAGGGAATCGCGACGCGCTCCATGAAGGTGCGCTCGTCCAGTCCGTGGAGGTCCCGGACCACACGGTTGTAGTCGAGGATCTGCATCTGATCGTGAGGGAAGACGACCGAGAGGAAGTAATTGTAGGGTTCCTCTCCGGTGTGATGGGGATTGACCTTGCGTCGGGCCGCGGCCACCCGTGAGGCGGCGGCGGAGCGATGATGACCGTCGGCCACGTAGAGGGCGTCCAGGGCATCGAAGGCGGCCTGGAGGCGGGCATTCACTCCGGCATCGCGGAGCGGCCAGAGTTCGTGGCGTACACCGCCGGTGGCGGTGACGTCTACTTCTGCCGCGCCGCTGCTCTGCTCCGCAAGGAGGGCGTCGATCTCCGGGGCGGCCCTGTATACCAGGAACACCGGCCCGGTCTGGGCGTCCAGGGCGTCGATCTGGCGTACCCGGTCGTCTTCCTTGGCGGGGCGGGTGAATTCGTGCTTCTTGATCCTGCCCTGCTCGTAGGCGGCCACCGAGGCCGCGCCCACCAGTCCGGTCTGGCGATGGTCACCCATGCTCAGGCGGTAGACGTAGAAACGGGGCTCCGGGTCCATCTGCAGGATGCCCTCGGCGCGCATCCGGTCCAGGTTCTCGCGGGCCTTGGCATAGACCTCGGGGGCATAGGGGTCGGTGCCCTCGGGCAGGTCCACCTCGGGACGGGAGATGTGCAGAAAGCTCCAGGGGCGGCCGGCCACCAGGGCGCGCGCTTCCTGTGCATTCACTACATCATAGGGGGGGGCCGCCACCTCGGCGGCGTGGCCGGGCGCGGGGCGCAGGCCGGGAAAAGGACGTACCAGGGGCATGGTGGATCTCCGCGAATTACATCATGGGGGGGGCGAATTGCAGGCCACCATCGCGCCAAAGGGCGTTGAGGCCGCGTTTTATCCCGAGGGGGGCAGTCAGATTGCGTTCGAACATCTCGGCGTAGTTGCCTACCCGGGAGATGACCCGGAAGGCCCAATCGCTGTCCAGGCCCCGGGGGTGGGCCGTTTGGGTGGCCAGGCCGAGGAGGCGGCGCGACTCGGGGCTACGGGCCAGGCGCCGGGCCTGGGTGGCGTTCCTGGAGCCTATGCCCAGTTCCTCCGCATCCAGGAGCACGAACAGGGTCCAGCGGACGATGTCGAACCAGCGTGTATCGCCCTTGCGGACCGCGGGGGCCAGCGGCTCCTTCGACAGTCGTTCGGGCAGTACCATCTGCGCCCCGGGGTCGGGCAGACCGGCGCGCAGGCCGTAGAGTTGGGAGGCGTCGCTGCTCAAGGCGTCACAGCGGCCCTTGAGGTAGGCGCGTAGCGCCGCCCGGGTGTCCATGGCCGGTACGATCTCGAGTTTCATGCGGTTACGCAGGAAGTAGCGTTGCAGATTGCCCACGCTGGTGGTGCCCCGGGCCACGCAGACCCGGGCGCCATCCAGTTCGAGGGCGCTGTGCAGGCCCTTGGCGACCGGAACCATGAGGCCCTGGCCGTCGTAGTAGAGGGTGCCCACGAAGCTCATCCCGCGCCTGGTGTCGCGCGACAGGGTCCAGGTGGTGTTGCGGGCCAGGAGGTCGATCCGGCCTTTGGCCAGGGCCTCCAGCCGCGCGGTGTTGTCCAGGGACACGAAGGTCACCTTGTCCGGATCCCTCAGAACGGCGGCGGCCACCGCCCGGCAGAAGTCGGCGTCGAGGCCGGTCCAACGGCCCTGGGCATCCTTGAGCGAAAGGCCGGGGGCGTTACCGTTGACGCCGCAACGCAGGCTGTCGCGGGCGCGGACATCGTCCAGGGTGTCGGCCCCAGAAGGCGCCGCGATCACGGCGAGCAACAGCAGGGTGAAGAAGGTTCGAATGGCCATGGAGACTCCCTCTGTGATTACTGTGAAAGTACGCGCATCAGGCGCACCTCGTAGCGCGATGCCGGATCTTCCGCTGTTCCACCGGGCATCTCGGTTCGTAGGAGCGGCTCGGGCCACGGCGACTTCTGCGCGGCCCGGCACGGTCATCCGTCGGGAGGGTACGCCTGCCTGCGGGTTGCAGGCAGATCGGGACACCATGGGCCTTACCAGGAGAACAGGGTCCATTGGGGCACGCGGATGTCGCGGCCAGCGGCGTCACGGCGGTATTCCATGTGGCCGCTGCCGTCGTCGTCGATCAGATAGTAGGGCGCACCTGCCGCGGGTGAGATCTTGATCATATAGAGATGTCCGTTTACCCGGTATTCCTCCACGCGGCGGTTGGAGTAGTCGTGTACCTCGATTTCGGGGGTGAGATCGGCCGGGGTGACGCTCAGATCCGGGTCCGCCGCGCTCGCGCCGGCCAGAACGAGGGCGACGGCGGATGAGACGGACAGGGCGCGGTACATGGACTCGTTCCTCTACGGCAGGAGGCGCCTATCGTATCAAGAAGGCGGGGAGACTGGCATGTTCGTTCGATTGGTGTATAAAAGGAAAAGAAAGCATTCCTACCACCGGAGGTGTCTGCGATGGACGTCGACTTGGCCGATGTGACCCTGCACATAGACGAAGCACTCTCTGCCGAAGATATCGCCCGCCTCGAGGCACGCCTGCGGGAGCGCGATGGTGTGGTCTCGGTCCATTTCAACACCGAGAAGGCGCATCCCCATCTTGCCGTGATCGAGTTCGTCCCGGACAAGGTGCGGCCGCAGGAACTCCTGAGTATCGTGAAGTATCTGGGGCATCATGGGGAGTTGGTGGGTCTGTAGCGGGCCTTCGCCACCGGCGCGGTCGGTACGGCCGACCGTGATTCGCCAGATGCCCGACAAGCACGGCTTGGCGATTTTCCAGGCCCTCCTTCGTTCGCGGCGTAGAATCCGCTTTTTCGACATCCCGTTGTATTCGTCGCGCCTGGGTCTATTGTCCTTCGCTCCCTGACCGGGACTTCCCTGCGCCACTCCTCGCTTGTGCGGGCGGCGGCCGTAGTGGCTGGCCTGGCTGCTGCCGGGGGGAAACCCATGTGCGGCGGGTATAGACAAACGAAACCGGAGAATCCTCGTGGAAAAGGTCACCGTCGTCGGCAGTGGATTTGCCGCGCTCACCGCCATTCAGACCCTGCGCGAAGGGGGCCGGCCGCTGGACATCCAGGTGGTCAGTCCTCATCCTGAATTCGTCTACCTGCCCGGTCTGATCTGGGTCCCCTCGGGGCTGCGCAATGCCGAGGACCTGCGTATTCCGTTGCGCAACTTCTTCCGCCGGATGCAGGCGCGCCACGTGCCGGCGGAGGCCCAGGGCCTCTCCGCGGACGGCCGGCGCCTGTCCACCACCGCGGGCGAATTGGAGAACGACGGCCTCATCATCGCCTCGGGCGGGCGTTTCCTGAAGAAACTGCCGGGGATCGAACATGCCATCACCCCCTGCGAAGGCATTGCCGCGGCGGAGCGTATCCGTGACCGCCTGCGCGAACTCGACGGTGGCACGATCGCCATCGGCTTCGCCGGCAATCCCAAGGAACCCGGGGCCATGCGTGGCGGACCCATGTTCGAGTTTCTGTTTGGTATCGACCGTCAGTTACGCAGGGAGGGCCGGCGCGAGCGTTTCGATCTGGTGTTTTTCACCCCCGCCCCCAAACCGGGAAACCGGCTGGGTCCCAAGGCCGTATCGGGCCTCCTCGCGGAGATGGAGAAACGCGACATCCATACCCATCTCGGACACAAGCTCAAGGGCTTCAGTGCGGACAAGGTGACCACCGACGGGGGTGAGTTTCCTGCCGACCTTATCCTGTTCATGCCGGGTATGACCGGTAACACCTGGTTCGATCACACCGATCTGCCCCGCTCCCCTGGGGGGCTGATCGCCGCCGACGCCCATTGCCGGGTGGGGGGCTTCGAGCGGGTCTACGTGGCCGGTGATTCGGGCAGTTTTCCTGGTCCCGAGTGGCTTCCCAAACAGGCCCACATGGCCGATCTCCAGGCCCGGGCGGCGGCTCAGAACCTGCTCGCAGAATTCCAGGGCGGGCCCGCGGACCGGACCTTCCGTGCCGAACTGGTCTGTATCGTGGACAGCTGCGACAGCGGCATGTTGGTGGCACGGACTGCCAAGCACAGCCTGGTGATGCCGCAGATGCGCCTGTTCCATTGGGCCAAACGCTTCTTTGAGTGGTGGTATCTGCGCCAGTATCGCTGAGGGGGTTGCCCCCGGCATCGCGGTTTTTCGAGACGTCCTTTCGTGACCGGTCTGTGTCGGCGGAGGTCCTTCCCGGCGGCATGATCCAGCCCGATGGCGCCGTGGCGGTCTGCTTCGAGGCCGCGGCCCTGACCGCCGTCCTGTTGCTCCCGGGTCGGATGTTGGAACGGCGCGCCTGCATCGGCACCATTGAGGCCATTCGCGCCTTCCTTGATCTCGTCCCGCAGACTGCCCGGCGGGCGAAGAGGATGGAAGCGGGGCCGATGTCTCCCGGGAACAGGGCCGGCCCGGTGACGTCGCGCGGGTGGGCCCCGATCAGAGCATCCCCGTGAAGACACCCTGCCGGTCACGCGCCCGATGAGCGGCACGGCGCAAACGGCTCTGAGTGGAGACAATTGTGGGGAGAGGGCCCTTATGCTATAAGGTGCGACGTCGTTGGACGAAGCTTCTGGCCTCTCAGGCAAGGGCCGGGTCCCGCCGGATCCCCTTGTCCTCCTCAGACGGGCGGTCTTTCCAGGTTCCGACGGCAAATCCACACACGCACCGGCGCACGGGGCCGGGTGCCCTGCCTCAGGGTTGCCCCGTGGGGTGCGTGGAGGTCCCAACCCGACTTTCAGGAGCCAATCCCATGAGCGAAGTCACCATGCGCCAGATGTTGGAGGCCGGCTGTCATTTCGGCCACCAGACCCAATACTGGAACCCGAAGATGGCCCCCTACATCTTCGGTGAGCGTAACAAGATCCATATCATCAACCTCGAAAAGACCCTGCCCCTGTTCAAGGAGGCGATGAACTTCATCGGCTCCCTGTCTCAAAACGGCGGACGTATCCTGTTCGTGGGCACCAAGCGTGCGGCGCGCGATGCGGTACGCGAAGAGGCCACCCGCTGCAAGATGCCGTACGTGGACCACCGTTGGTTGGGTGGCATGCTCACCAACTACAAGACCATCCGTCAGTCGGTGAAGCGCCTGCTCGACCTGGAGGCGATGTTCGCCGACGGTTCGGTGGAACGTTTCTCCAAGAAGGAGGCCCTCGGTCTGCGCCGGCAGATGGAGAAGCTGGAGCGCAGCCTGGGCGGTATCAAAGAGATCAACGGCCTGCCCGACGCCCTGTTCGTGATCGATACGGGTCACGAGAAGATCGCCGTCAGCGAGGCGCGCAAGCTGGGTATTCCGGTGGTGGGCGTGGTGGATACCAACAACGATCCCACCCTGGTGGACTACATCATCCCCGGTAATGACGACTCCATCCGCGCCGTGCAGATCTATTGCCAGGGCGCCGCGGCGGCGGTGCTCGAGGGCAAGACCGCGGCCGCCCAGGTGGCCGCCGGGCGCGAAGACGAGTTCGTTGAGGTGGAAGAAGAGGGCTGAACCCCGCCCCACGGTCCGTCGCGGCCGTGGCTTTTTATTTCGCTGGTCGCGTCCGCGGCCGGCCCGATCCCAGATATATGAACGAGGAACAGAGGCAATGGCGATTACTGCTGCCCAGGTGAAGGAACTGCGCGAACGTACAGGCGCAGGCATGATGGAATGCAAGAAGGCCCTGGTGGAGACCGGCGGCGACATCGAGGCCGCCATCGAGGCGATGCGCAAATCGGGGCAGGCCAAGGCGGCGAAGAAGGCCGGGCGCACCGCGGCCGAGGGTGTGGTCGTCATCCGGCTGAGCGATGACGGCCGCCGCGCCGCCATGGCAGAGGTCAACTGCGAGACCGATTTCGTAGCCAAGGACGACAACTTCACCTCCTTTGCCGAGGCCGTGGCCGAGCGCGTCCTGAACAGCGACTTGGCGGATGTGGAGGCCCTCCTGGCCGCGCCCCTGCATGAAGGTGAGGCCACGAGCGTGAACGATGCCCGCGAGGCCCTGGTGGCCAAGCTGGGCGAGAACATGACCGTGCGCCGCTTCGTGCGCATGGCCGCCGGCGAAGGGCACATCTACAGCTACCGCCACGGGGTGCGTATCGGCGTCCTGGTGGAGATGGCCGGGGGCGACGAGGTCCTGGGCCGGGACATCGCCATGCACATTGCCGCCAGCCGGCCCGAATACGTCTCGGCCGACCAGGTCCCGGAGGCCGTTCTGGCGAAGGAACGCGAGATCTTCACCGCCCAGGCCCGGGACAGCGGCAAGCCCGACAACATCATCGAGAAGATGGTGGGCGGGCGCCTGCGCAAGTTCCTGGGTGAGATCACCCTGCTCGGTCAGCCCTTCGTCAAGGACCCGGATCAGAGTGTGGAGAAGCTGCTGAAGAAGGCCTCCGCCCAGGTGCTCCAGTTCCAGCGTTACGAGGTGGGCGAGGGCATCGAGAAGCGGGTGGAGAACTTCGCCGAAGAGGTCATGGCCCAGGCCGCCGGGGCCTGAAGCAGGGTCGCGGTATGGGTGCTCTGGTCTACCGGCGGGTGTTGCTCAAGCTCAGCGGCGAGGCCCTGGGCGAGGATGGACGCGGACTCGACCCGCGGGTGTTGGAACGCCTGGCGGCGGAGATCCACGGGCTGATCTCCGCCGGCGGCCAAGTGGGCCTGGTGATCGGTGGTGGCAACCTGTTCCGGGGGGCGAACCTGGCGGCCGCCGGGATGGGGCGGGTGACGGGTGACCGCATGGGCATGCTGGGCACCGTCATGAATGCCCTCGCGATGGCTGATTTCCTGTCCCGCGCCGGGGCGCCCGCGGGAGTCATGAGCGCCTTCCCGGTGGGCACCTTCACCACGCCCTTCGATTCCCCCCGGGCGGTGGAATGGCTCGAACAGGGGCGGGTGGCGATCTTCTCGGGTGGCACGGGCAATCCCTTCTTCACCACCGATTCGGCCGCCGCCCTGCGCGCGGTCGAGATCGGGGCCGATCTCCTGATCAAGGCCACCAAGGTCGATGGGGTCTACTCGGCGGATCCGCTCACCCATCCCGACGCCGAGTTCTATCCGCACCTGAGCTACGACCGGGCGCTGCGCGAGGGCCTGGGCGTCATGGACGCCGCGGCCCTGGTGCTGTGCCGGGACCACGACCTGCCCTTGCGGGTCACCGATATCAACCAGCCGGGGGGGCTGCTGCGCCTGTTGCGGGGCGAGGCCCTGGGCTCCCTGGTGGACAGGGGACGAGAGCAATGATCGAAGACATCAAGCAGGACGCCGCCGAGCGCATGGGCAAGAGCGTGGAGGCCCTCAAGCACGAACTGGCCAAGGTGCGTTCGGGGCGCGCCCATCCCTCTCTGCTCGATCACATCATGGTGAGCTATTATGGCAACCCCACGCCCATCAAGCAGGTGGCCAATGTGGCGGTGGAGGACGCCCGCACCCTCACCATCACCCCCTGGGAGCAGTCGATGGTGGCGCCGGTGGAGAAGGCCATCCTGAACTCGGACCTGGGGCTCAACCCCAACACCGCCGGCAGCGTGATCCGCGTGCCCATGCCCCCCCTCACCGAGGAGCGGCGGCGCGACCTGATCAAGGTGGTGCGCCACGAGGCCGAGCAGGCGCGGGTGGCGATCCGCAACATCCGCCGCGATGCCAACCATGAACTGAAGGAGGCCGCGAAGGAGAAGCTGGTCTCCGAGGATGACGAGCGCCGGGGCGAGGAGGCCGTGCAGAGGCTGACCGACACCTATATCAAGCGCGTCGACCAGCTCCTGGAAGAGAAGGAGAAGGACCTGCTGGCCATCTGACGGGGTCGCCGGGATGGACCCAGCACCGGAAGAGGCCGGGACACCTGACCGCTTGCCACGTCACGTGGCCATCATCATGGATGGCAACGGGCGCTGGGCGCGGGCGCGCGGCCTGCCGCGCTACGCCGGGCACCGCGAGGGGCTGCGGGCGGTACGGCGCATCGTCGAGCACAGCGTGGAGCGTGGGATCGGGGTACTCACCCTGTTCGCCTTCAGCAGCGAAAACTGGGCGCGCCCCCCAATGGAGGTGCGGATGCTCATGAAGCTGTTCATGAGCGCCCTGCGCGCCGAGGTGCGACGCCTGAACGAGAACCGGGTGCGCCTGCGCATCATCGGTGAGCGCTCCGCCTTCGCCCCCAGGCTCCAACGCCAGATCGCCGAGGCCGAACGCCTCACCGCCGGCAACGACGCCCTGCTGTTGCAGATCGCCGCCAACTACGGCGGGCGCTGGGACATCACCCAGGCCGCCCGGGCCCTGGCCGAGGCGGTGCAGGCCGGGACCCTGGCGCCCCAGGCCATCGACGAGGCGGCCTTGGCCGCACGGCTCTCCTTCGCCGACCAACCCGACCCCGACCTGTTCATCCGCACCGGCGGCGAGCGCCGCATCTCCAACTTCGTGCTCTGGCAGGCGGCCTACGCCGAACTCTATTTCTGCGACAGCCTCTGGCCCGACTTCGATGCCACCGCCTACGACCTGGCCCTGGCCGACTTCGCCCGGCGCCAGCGCCGCTTCGGACGCACCGGGGAGCAACTGGAGACGGGCGAGGCACGCCCATGACCCCCCTGGCCCATCGGCTGCTCACCGCCGCTGTCCTGATCCCCCTGGTGGTGGCCGCGGTACTCTGGCTGCCCGCCCCCTACCTCGGCCTGCTGTTGGGCGCGGCGGTCATGGTGGCGGCCGACGAATGGACCCGTCTGGCCGGCCTCGGCAGTTGTGGCGCCTACCTGGGGTTCATCCTGGCCCAGGGCGCCGCCCTCCTCGGCATGGCCGTCCTGCTGGAGTCCGGCCCGGGGGGTGTCTGGTGGTTCGCGGCGGTAGTGGCGGGCTGGATCGGGGTGGCCCTGGGCCTGGCGCGGGTGAGGGCAATCCGCAAGGTCGATGGGCCGGACCCGCTGGCGGCGGCGGCGGGTTTTCTCGCCCTGCCCCCGGCCTGGGGTGGGCTCATGTGGCTCCATGGCGGGCCACACGGTCCGCTGCTGATGCTCTTCCTGCTCAGCCTGGTATGGGTCGCCGACAGCGGCGCCTTCTTCGCGGGGCGGCGTTGGGGGCGGCACAAGCTGGCCCCGGCCCTCAGCCCGGGCAAGACCTGGGAGGGCGTCTACGGCGCCCTCGCCGGGGGCGCGGTCTGGTCCCTGGGGCTCGCCCTGGGACTGGGCCTGGACCTCCGCCACGCCCTGGGCCTGGTGGCGCTGGGCCTGGCCGTGGTGGCCCTGTCCATCGTCGGTGACCTGTTCGAATCCTGGCTCAAGCGCCGCCGCGGGTTCAAGGACAGTGGCCGGATCCTGCCCGGCCATGGCGGGATGCTGGACCGGATCGACAGCCTCACTGCGGCCGCGCCCTTGTTCGCCCTCGGCATCCATTTGTTGGGAGTTACCTCATGATTGGCGTTTCCGTCCTCGGCTCCACCGGTTCCATCGGCGTCTCCACTCTGGATGTGATCGGCCGCCATCCGGGGCGCTACCGGGTGGTGGCCCTCACTGCCCACAGCGACGTGGAGGGGATGTTGGCACAGTGCCGTCGTTTCCGCCCCGATCTGGCGGTGATGGCCGATCCAGGCGCAGCCGCCCGGCTGCGCGAATCGCTGCAGGCAGAGGAGATGGCCGCCATCGAGGTGGACCAGGGCGTGGACGGCCTCGAGCGGGCCGCCACCCTGGACCAGGCCGGGACGGTCATGGCAGCGATCGTGGGGGCCGCCGGCCTGCTGCCCACCCTGGCGGCGGCGCGTGCCGGGAAGCGTCTCCTCCTGGCCAACAAGGAGACCCTGGTGATGGCCGGACCGCTGTTCATGGCCGAGGTGGCCGCCCATGGCGCGACCCTGTTGCCCATCGACAGCGAACACAACGCCGTGTTCCAGTGCCTGCCCGCGGGGTTCCGCGAGGGCCTGGAGCGGGTGGGGGTGAGCCGCATCCTGCTCACCGCCTCCGGCGGGCCGTTCCGGGAACTCCCATTGGAGGCCCTCGCCGTCGTCACCCCGGAACAGGCCTGCGCCCATCCCAACTGGGAGATGGGGCGCAAGATCTCGGTGGATTCGGCCACCATGATGAACAAGGGCCTGGAGGTGATCGAGGCCTGCTGGTTGTTCGCCACCGGACCGGAGCGCATCCAGGTGGTGATCCATCCGCAGAGCACCGTCCATTCCCTGGTCCAATACGTGGACGGCTCGGTCCTGGCGGAGCTGGGCAATCCGGATATGCGCACCCCCATCGCCCAGGCCCTGGCCTGGCCGGAACGGGTCTCGTCGGGGGTCGCCGATCTCGACCTCTTCGCCGTGGGGCGCCTGGACTTCGAATGCCCCGATCTGGAGCGTTTTCCGGCCTTGGACCTGGCCTTCGCCGCCGCCCGTGCCGGGGGCACCGCCCCGGCGGTGCTCAATGCCGCCAACGAGGTGGCGGTGGCGGCCTTCCTGGAGCGGCGCATCCGCTTCACCAGCATCCCCGAGGTGGTGGCCGCCACCCTGGAAGGCATGGACAGTGAAGCGGTCGGCGATCTGGACGCCCTCCTGGACGTGGATCGCCGGGCCCGGGAGCGGGCCATCCGCGAGGCGCAAAAAAGGCCGCTCTGAGGCGGCCTTTGGGGGCGGGCTCAGGCGCCGCTCACTGCTGGCTGACGTAGTACTCGATCAGCGCCTTGATCTTGGCGTCGTTGAGTTTCTTGAACTTCTTCCACATCTTCTTGGGCACGTGGCGGTCCCTGTCCTTGATGAGCTGGAACTGCTCTTCGAGATAGGCGCGCCACTGGCCGGCCAGAAGGGCCGCATCGTCCTCCGGATTGGTGCCGCCGTCGGAATGGCACTTCTCGCACTTGCGGTCATGCAGTTTGGCCCCCTTCTTCGCCAATTTGGCATCGAAGGCCTGCTTGTGAGGCTTGAACTTCTGGGCCGCGTAGTGCTTGGCCAGGGCCTTGATGTCGGCCTCGCTCAGCTTCTTGGCCACCGCGTTCATGTCCGTCTTGGTGCCGTCGTCCTTCTTGAATTCCACCCCCTTGCGGTCACCCTCCTTGTACTGGGTCAGGATGTCCTCGAGGGTGGCGGCGGAAAAGCCGGCGATGGTGGGGACCTTCTCTTTGGTGCTGTTGCCGCCCTTGCCGTGGCACTCGTCGCATTTCTTGGCCATCTCGTTGACCCCGGCGTTTGCCATCAGGGGCGACAGGGCGAGCAGGGCGGAACCCAGGGCCAGGGCGAACAGGTTCTTGTTTATCCGCATGGAGACACTCCTCCTTTCAAATCAAAGGGCCTTCATTCTATCCAAAAATGCATGGGGATGGAGAATGTGGAAAATCCAGGTGTTGGGTGTGGGGAAGCGGGCCGGGGCGAGGGGAGAGAGGCGGGATGCCTGCACGACCGAGGGACACCCGCGTCCTCGCTCAGGCGCTGTCCTTGGGGTATCCTTTATCGTTTATTTCCATCGGCGGTTGCAGGGACCCATGGCAGCAGAAATGGCGGCAGAATACGATCCCCTGGAGATAGAGCGCGAGGCGCAGGCCTGGTGGGATGCCCACCGGTCTTTCAAGGCCGTGGAGGATACCTCCCGGGAGAAGTTCTATTGCCTGTCCATGTTCCCCTATCCCTCGGGCCGGCTGCACATGGGGCACGTGCGCAACTACACCCTCGGCGACGTGATCGCGCGCTATCAGCGCCTGCTGGGCAAGAACGTGCTCCAGCCCATGGGTTGGGATGCCTTCGGCCTGCCGGCGGAGAACGCGGCCATCCGGCATGCCACCCCCCCGGCGCGCTGGACGCGGGAGAACATCGCCTACATGAAGGCGCAACTCCGACGCCTGGGCTTCGCCTATGACTGGGACCGGGAACTGGCCACCTGCGATCCGGACTATTACCGTTGGGAACAGTGGCTGTTCACCCGCCTGATGGAGAAGGGCCTGGCCTACCGGCACAGCGCCACCGTGAACTGGGATCCGGTGGACCAGACCGTGCTGGCCAACGAGCAGGTGATCGACGGTCGGGGCTGGCGTTCGGGCGCCCCGGTGGAGAAACGCGAGATCGAGCAGTGGTTCGTGCGTATCACCGCCTATGCCCAGGAATTGCTGGACGGGCTCGATACCCTGCCGGAATGGCCGGAGCGGGTGCGTACCATGCAGCGCAACTGGATCGGCCGTTCCGAGGGCGTGGCCATGCGCTTCGGGATCCGCGGCAGCGACCGGGAACTGGAGATCTACACCACCCGCCCGGATACCCTCATGGGCGTCACCTATGTGGCGGTGGCGGCGGAGCACCCCCTGGCGCGCGAGGCCGCGCAACGGGATCCCGCGGTGGCGGCCTTCATCGAGGACTGCCGCAAGGGCGGGGTCTCCGAGGCCGAGATCGAGACCCTCGAGAAACGGGGCATCGCCTTGGGCCTGGAGGCCGTCCATCCGGTCAGCGGTGAGCCGGTGCCCGTGTACGCCGCCAACTTCGTGCTCATGAGCTATGGCACGGGCGCGGTGATGGCGGTGCCGGCCCACGACCAGCGCGACTGGGAGTTCGCCGGCAGGTACGGCATCCCGCGCAAGGCCGTGGTCTGGCCGCGCGACGGGGGGGCGCCGGACATCTCCGGGGGGGCCTTCGAGGAGAAGGGCGTCCTGCACGAGTCGGGGCCGTTCGACGGCCTCACCTCAGAACAGGCCTTCGACGCCGTCGCCGAATATCTGGAGCGGGCCGGCAAGGGCGGGCGCCGGGTCAACTTCCGCTTGCGCGACTGGGGCGTCTCCCGGCAACGCTACTGGGGCTGCCCCATCCCGGTGATCCACGAGCCGGATGGCCGGGTGACCCCGGTGCCGGAGGAGGAACTCCCGGTCCGTCTGCCCGAAGACGTGATCGTGGACGGCAGCGGCTCGCCCCTGCCGCGGATGCCCGAATTCTACGATCTGGGCGGCGGACGCCGGCGCGAGACCGACACCTTCGACACCTTCGTGGAGTCCTCCTGGTACTACGCCCGTTACTGCTCGCACGACAGCGCGGATGCCATGCTGGACGCCCGCGCCCGCTACTGGCTGCCGGTGGACCAGTACGTGGGTGGGATCGAACACGCGGTCCTGCACCTGCTGTATGCCCGTTTCTTCCACCGGCTGATGCGCGACGAGGGCCTGGTGGACGGCGACGAGCCCTTCGCCCGCCTGCTCACCCAGGGCATGGTGGTGGCCGAGACCTATTACCGCGAGGACGCGGACGGGCGCAAGACCTGGTTCAACCCCTCCGAGGTGGAGGTGGAACGCGACGCCAAGGGCCGGGTGCTGAGCGCCTGCCTGCGCGCCGACGGCCGGCCGGTGACCCCGGGGGGCGTGGAGAAGATGTCCAAGTCCAAGAACAACGGGGTGGACCCCGAGGCCCTGATCCGGCGTTACGGGGCCGACACCGTGCGCCTCTACATCCTGTTCACCGCCCCCCCGGACCAGTCCCTGGAGTGGTCCGACGAGGGCGTGGAGGGGGCCCACCGCTTCCTCCGCCGGTTGTGGAACCTGGCCCTGGGCGCCGGCCCGCGGACGGATGCCGCCCCGGGGCCGGCCGAGGCGCGCCGCGAGATCCATGCGACCCTCAAGAAGGCCCTGTACGACTATGAGCGCCAGCAGTTCAACACCGTGGTCTCGGCCTGCATGACCCTGGTCAACCGGCTCGGCCGCCTGGGGCCGGGAGCCGCTGAGCGCGCCCTGTTGTACGAGGGCCTGGGTATCGTCCTGCGCCTGCTCGCCCCCATCGCCCCGCATATCGCCCACCACCTGTGGCGGGCCCTGGACTATGGCGACGACATCCTGGAGGCGGGCCTGCCCGAGGTGGACGAGGCCGCCCTGGTGCGTGACCGGGTGGACTACGTGGTCCAGGTCAACGGCAAGCTGCGCGCCCGCGTCCAGGTCCCGGCCGGGGCCGATCGGGAGGCGGTGGAGGCCGCCGCCCTGGGCCACGAGAACGTGCGCCGCTTCATCGGTCAGTCCCTGGTGCGCAAGGTCATCGTGGTGCCGGGCAAGCTGGTCAACATCGTGGCCAAATGAGCCGCCGCCGGCGATGAATACGGGTCGGCGTATCCTGGCCCTGGCCCTGGCGACCCTCCTGCCGGCGTGCGGCTTTCATCTGCGTGGCGATCTCGGTCTGCCGGCCCAGCGGATGCCGGTCTACGTGAAGGCCCCGGCGACCTCCCGCGTGGGCCCGGCCCTGGTGCGCCGACTGGCCGCCGCGGGGGTCCCCGTCAGCACCGATCCAGGGGCCGCGGGCATGGTCATCCAGGTCTTCGACGAACAGCAGGACAGCCGGGTGGTGGCGGTGAACCAGGCCGGCAAGGTGGTGGCCTCGGAGCTGCGTCTGCGGGTGGACTACCGGGTCGAGGCGCGCGCTGGGGGTGAGCTGGTTCCGCGTCAGACCCTGCGGCTGGCGCGCGAGCAGATCAATCCGGAGATCGAGGTCCTGGGCAAGGCCGAAGAGGCCGCCCTGATGCGCAAGGACCTGGTGGCCGACATGGCCGACCGCATCCTGCAACAGGTGCGCGTGCGCCTGCGCTGAGCCATGCGCCTGGACCTCCAGCGTCTCGGCCCTCATCTGAAGGGCGAACTCCTGTCCCTGTACCTGGTGGCGGGCGACGAGCCCCTGCAACGCGGCGAGGCCCTGGACGCCATCCGCGCCGCCGCCCGCGCGCGGGGCTTCGTCGAGCGTGAACTGCTGCAACCGGAGGCCGGCGGACGCATGGACTGGGGGGCGCTCAACGTGGCCGGCCAGAGCCTGTCGCTGTTCGCCGAACGCCGCCTCCTGGAGGTCCGCCTGGAGTCGGCCAAGCTGGGCAAGGAGGGGGTCCGGGCCCTCAGCGAATATGCCGCCGCGCCGCCTCCCGATGCGCTGCTGCTGGTGGCCCTGGGCAAGCTGGATGCGCGCCAGCGCAAGTCCAAGTGGTACCGGGAACTGGACCGCCGCGGCGGACTGGTGGAGGTCTGGCCCCTGGACCACCGGCAACTGCCTGGGTGGCTCGCCCGGCGGATGCGGGCGCGCGGCCTGGAGCCCGGGCCCGGGGTGGCCGAATGGCTGGCCGGGCGGGTGGAGGGCAATCTCCTGGCCGCGGCGCAGGAGGTGGAGAGACTCCTGCTCCTGCGTGGTCCCGGCCCCCTGGCCCTGGAGGACCTGGGCCGGATGGTGGCCGACAGCGCCCGCTATTCCGTGTTCGACTTCTCCGATGCCCTGCTGGCGGGCGACGCCGCCCGTGCCCTGCACGTCTTGCGCGGCCTGCGCGAAGAGGGCGAGGCGCCGGTCCTGGTCCTGTGGGCCCTGGCGCGGGACCTGCGTCTGCTCGCCGGGCTCGCCGCCGAAGTGGAGCACGGCACCCCGCCGGCGCGCGCCCTGGGCGCCCGCCGTGACCTCTGGGACAAGCGCAAGACCCAGGTGGGGCGGGCCCTGGGACGCTTTCCGGCCGCCCGCTGGCGGGCCTTGCTCGGGCGCTGCCTGGAGGTGGACCGGGCCGCCAAGGGGGTGCCCGGGCTCGATCCCTGGGTGGAACTGGAGCGGGTTACAATGGCGGCGGCGCGGCCGTCCGCGGATCCCCGCGCCCGGGTCCCAAGGGCGCCGTCCGAATCCCCCCGGAGTTGACCAGCCAGCGAGGTGTGCAGAGCATGACCATCACCGACATCCCCAGCTACATGAACGACCTGGGCCGCCGCGCCCGCGCCGCCGCCCGCCACCTGGCCCGGGCCGAGACCGCCGCCAAGGACGCCGCCCTGGGGGCCATCGCCGAGCACCTGGATGCCGGGCGCGGGAGCCTCGTGGCCGAGAACCGCAGGGACCTGGAGGCGGGGCGCGCCAAGGGCCTGTCCGAGGCCCTGCTGGACCGCCTGGAACTCACCCCCGGGCGCATCGACGCCATGATCGAGGGCCTGGCCCAGATCGCCGCCCTGCCGGACCCGGTGGCCGAGATCCTGGATCTGAAGTACCGCCCCAGCGGAATCCAGGTGGGCCGGATGCGGGTCCCTCTGGGGGTGGTGGGGATCATCTACGAGTCGCGCCCCAACGTCACCGCCGATGCCGCCGCCCTGTGCCTCAAGTCGGGCAACGCCACGATCCTGCGCGGCGGCTCCGAGGCCTTGCGCTCCAACCAGGCGGTCGCCGCCGCCATCCATCGCGGTCTGGAGCACGCCGGCCTGCCCGCGGACGCGGTACAGGTGGTGGCCACCAGCGACCGTGACGCGGTGGGGCGGCTGATCGCCATGCCCGAGTACGTGGACGTCATCATCCCCCGTGGCGGCAAGGGCCTCATCGAGCGCATCGCGCGGGAGGCGCGGGTGCCGGTCATCAAACACCTGGACGGCATCTGCCACGTCTACATCGACGACCGCGCCGATCCGGACAAGGCCCTGGCCGTGGCCCTCAACGCCAAGACCCAGCGCTACGGCACCTGTAACACCCTGGAGACCCTGCTGGTGGCGGAGGGCGTGGCCGAGGCCCTGCTCCCGCGCCTGGCCGCGGCCTATGGCGAGAAGGGGGTGGAGCTGCGCGGCTGCGCGCGCACCCGCGCCATCCTCCCCGGGATCCGGGCGGCCACGGAGGAGGACTGGCGCAGCGAATACCTGGCGCCGATCCTCTCCATCCGGGTGGTGCCCGACATGGCGGCGGCCATGGAGCACATCGAGACCTACGGCTCCCACCACACCGACGCCATCGTCACCGAGGACTACACCCGGGCGCGTCGCTTCCTACGCGAGGTGGACTCCAGCTCGGTGATGGTGAACGCCTCCACCCGCTTCGCCGACGGCTTCGAGTATGGCCTGGGGGCCGAGATCGGCATCAGCACCGACAAGTTCCATGCCCGCGGGCCGGTGGGCCTGGAGGGGCTCACCTCCCTCAAGTTCGTGGTCCTGGGGGACGGCCAGGTGCGCACCTGAACGGCGCAGGGGCTTGCCCGATACAGGCCGGCGAATGTCGGAATTTCCCGATTGTCATGGCCCGAAGGCGTCCACTACACTGCCCGCTCCGACACCCGGACGCTGTGGGCCCTGACCGGTCGCGGCCATTCCGGGCTCTATTCCATGGAACATCGAGAGGTATCGATATGAAGAAGATTACATCCGCCCTGGCCTTGACCGCCGGTCTGCTGCTCGCCCGCGGCGCCCTGGCCATGGACTACGTGGAGTTCGCCCGCTCCACCCTCCTGCCATGCGTGCATTCCACCGTGAACGTGGACAAGGCCAAGGCCGAGTACGCCAAAGAGCCGGTGACGGAAGGCGAGATGACCACGGCCCGGGTCAAGGTGTTCTACAAGGGCTGGATCCGCTCCAACTCCATGTTGTTCGAGATCAAGAACCGGCATGCCGGATCCATCAATCAGATCCGTGCCGAGGTGCTGGAGGACTCCAGCCCGGTGCATTCGCCGGATTGCAAATATCTGGAGGGCTGGCAGGACCTCTGATCCGTTGTCCGGGGGTTGGGCCGGGTCGTTCAGGTCACGGCCTCTTCTCGGGCCTCCCACTCGTTCTTGATCGCGAGGATCTCGGCCTCGATGCCGAGAAAGGCTTCGATCGCCCGCGGGTCGAAATGGCTGCCGGCGTCTTCCTGCAGGGTGGCGAGGGCGCGGTCGACGGGCCAGGGTTCCTTATAGGGACGGCGCATGGTGAGGGCGTCGAACACATCGGCCACGGCCACGATGCGCGCGGCCTCGGGAATCGCCTCTCCGGCCAGGCCCCTGGGGTAACCGGAGCCGTCCCATTTCTCGTGATGGCAGAGGGCGACCTCGGCGGCGAGACGGAACAGAGGGGTATCGCTGCGGCTGAGGATTCGATGCCCGATCTCACAGTGCCCCTGCATGATCCGCCACTCCTCCGGGGTGAGTTTGCGCGGGGCCTTGAGGATGCCGTCGGGGATACCGATCTTGCCGGTGTCGTGCATGGGCGCGGCCAGCTCCAGTAGTTCGGCGCGCGCTACCGGCCAGCCCAGGGCACGGGCCAGGGCCCCGGCGTAGGCGGCCATGCGCCAGATGTGGACTCCGGTGTCGGTGTCGTTGTGGTGGCCGGCCTCGCCCAGCATGTAGATGGCGTCGCGTTGGACCTGCTCCAGCTCGCGGGTACGCTGGATCACGGTCTCGCGGCAGGCGCGCTGTTGGTCGGCGAGGGCGATGTGGGTGGCGATGCGCGCCCGGGCGACCTCCGGCTGGATGGGTTTGGTGATGTAGTCGACCGCCCCCAGGGCCAGGCCCCGGCGCTCGTCTTCGCTGTCGGCCATGGCGGTGACGAAGATCACCGGGATGGTGGCGCTGGCGGGGTCGGCCTTGAGCCGGCGGCAGACCTCGTGGCCGTCCATGCCGGGCATCATCACGTCCAGGAGGATGAGGTCGGGCCGGTGTCGGGCGACGATCTTCAGGGCCAAGGGCCCGCTGGTGGCGGCGTGGAGGACGTAATCGGGGATGAGGATGCCCTTGAGCACGTCGATGTTCTCGGGCGCGTCGTCCACCACCAGGAGGTGTCTCTTCTCCAGGGTCCGGTTCATTTGCCTTCCTCCCTGGACGGAAGGGTACCGATGGCCACCTCCACCAGGCTCATGTCATCCGTCGGAGGTCCGTCCGCACTGTATTCGCGAACGGCTTCCATCAGGGTCCGCAGAGGACGGTCCTGGACCACCGTCTGTGCCAGGAGGGCCTCCAGGCGGGCCTGGCCGAAAGGCCTGCCCGCGGCGTTCTCGGCCTCGCCCAGTCCGTCGGTGAGGAGATAGAACCGGTCCCTGCTTCCCACTGCTGTATCATAGGCCATCGTGGCGTCGAAGCCAGTGATCCCCAAAGGGGGTTGCCGGGCGTGCAGGTGCGTCCATTCCCGGCCCTGCCGCCACCAGAGGACCGCCGGCAGCCCCATGACGTAACAGCGCGCCCGGCGGCGGTCGGGAGCGATCTCCAGGGCCCCCGCGGCCATGAAGATCTGTACCGGAAATCGCTGCCGCAGGACCCGGTTGCATTCGTCCAGGACCTCGGCCAGGGGGTGGCCGGCACGGGTGAGCCCATAGAACAGCTCGGCGATGAGGGGACCGCCCACGGCAGCGGCCAGGCCGTGGCCCGTGAAGTCACCCAGGAGCACATGCTGGGCCCCGTCGGGGCGGAAGGCGGCGAGCAGGATGTCTCCGCTGGTGGCCTCGGGCGCAAGGGTGGCATGTCTTAGAAAACGACCGTCGTAGGCCTCGTGGCGGACCATGCGCAGAACGATCTCCTGGATCAGTTCACGTTCGCGGGCCAGTTGGTGGTTGCGTGCCTCCAGGTCCCGGCGGGCTTGGACCAGGGCGGAATGGGTGGCCACCCGCGCCCGCAACACCGAGGGTACGATGGGCTTGGTGATGAAATCCACCGCCCCGGCGTGCAGCCCGGCCAACTCGTCCCCTTCGCTCCCCAGGGCAGTCACGAAGATCACCGGAGTGGCAGCGGTGAGGGGATCGGCCTTGAGCCGGCGGCAGACCGCGTAGCCGTCCATGCCCGGCATCATGACGTCGAGCAACACCAGATCCGGTGGCGGCTCCGTGGTGGCGAGGCGCAAGGCGGTCTCGCCATTGGTGGCCATGCGCAGGCTGTAGAATTCCGACAGGGTGCCCTTGATGACATCCAGGTTCTCGGGATTGTCGTCGACCACGAGGATCAGAGGGCGTTCTTCAGTGCTCATCGGCGCTGTCCGCAAAGGGGCGCAGGATGTTCGCGGCCTGCTCGAAATCGTAGGCATCCAAGGCCTTGGCGATGGCCTCCAGGGCCTGCGCCAGCGGGCCGTCGGGGACCTGGGGACGCAGCGCCGCCAGCCGGTCCAGGGCCTCGGCGTCGTACGCCTCCAGCCCCTCCAAGAGGTCTCGCACGCGGGCGGCCAGTTCGGCCGGGTCCAGGGCCGTGGTGGGCGGTTCCCATCCGGCGGGTCTTGGCGCCATGCCGGTGATCTGCGCGAGGACCCGGTCCATCTCGGCGGCCAGCTCCTCCACGTGCGGCAGTTCCGTTGCCGGGACATCCCCTGCCAGGGCCGCCTCGGCCTGTCCTGCCAGGTCCTGGAGGCGGTGTGCCCCTACCGTGCCGGCGCTCGACTTGAGGGTATGCATGAGCCTTCGGGCGGTGGCGTGGTCCCCTTGGGTGAGGGCGGCCTCGGCCGTGCTTACCGTGCTGCCCTGGTTGTGCGCGAATTTCTGTAATATGCGCTCGTAGGCAATCCGATCCCCAGAGAACCGGGCCAGGCCGGCATCCCGATCCAACCCACCTTCCATGGCCCCCCTTTTCCTGTGGGTTGTCGGTTTGGGTTCGGCCTGACCATCCTCAGGGCCGGTGCCCAGCCAGCGGGCGAGGGTGGAGAACATGCGATCCACCTCCACGGGCTTGGTGATGAAGTCGTTCATACCCGCGCTCAGGGCCCGGTCGCGGTCCTCCTTGAAGGCGCTGGCGGTCATGGCAATGATGGGAAGGTCCTGGAGTCCGGGGCGGCGGCGGATCTCGCGCGTGGCGGTATAGCCGTCCATCACCGGCATCTGGCAATCCATGAGGATCAGGTCGTAGCGCTCCGAGTCGAGGCGCTCCAGGGCTTCACGGCCATTGCCAGCGATCTCCACCCGCAGCCCGGCACCCTCCAGGATTTCCCGCGCCACTTCTTGATTGAATTCATTGTCCTCCACGAGCAGGATGCGTGCCTCTTTTTTCAGGGGGCGCGGGTGGGTCTTCCCATCGGTATCCTTTCCTGTATCGATTTCTATATCGGGGCATACCTTCATCAGGGCATCGGCCAGGGTCGTGGCGGTCACCGGCTTGGGCAAGGCAGCGGCGGGGGGCGACCCGGCGGCCTCCCTGGCGGCCGGGAGAGTATTCGGATCACCCAGCCAGATCACTGGCGGCAGTCCCCGCGCGCAGCGGACCCGGGCCTGGCGCAGGAATTCACTTCCCTGCATGTCCGAGACGGGGTCGTCCACGAGGAGCAGATCGAAGACCCTTCCCTGGCGCAATGCCTCCAGGGCCTGGGTGGGATCGCTCGGGCTCTCCACCCAGGCTCCCTGTTCTTTCAGGAGGGCGCTCAGGGTGGCGCGGAGCGTCGCGCTGTCTTCCATCAGGAGTACCCGCCAGCCCGACGACTTCCGGGCCGCGGCGGGCCTGGCGGGTACGGTCTTCAATGGCAGGGTGAAATGGAAGGTGCTGCCTCTCCCCAGCTCGCTCGTCACCTCCAGATGGCCGCCCATGAGATCCACCAGATGACGGCTGATGGTGAGGCCCAGGCCGGTTCCTCCATACCGCCGGGTGGTGGAGACATCGGCCTGGCTGAAGGGAGCGAACAGGCGCTCCTTCGCCTCGGGCGCGATGCCGATACCCGTGTCACGAACGGAAAAGCGCAACCGTTGGTTGGTGGGATCCGTATCGGGGGCCAGCCCTACTTTCACTACGACCTCTCCCTCGTGGGTGAACTTGAGGGCGTTGTTGCACAGATTGAGCAGGACCTGGCGCAGGCGCAGCTCATCCCCGGTGATGATCTCGGGCACCTCGGGGGCCGTGTCGAAGATCAGCTTCAGACCCTTGGCCTCGGCCTGGTGACTGAGTATTCCGGCGAGGTCATCCATGAGGTGGGCCACATGGAAGGGGCTGCTGTCCAGTTCCAGGCGCTCCGCCTCGATCTTGGAGAAATCCAGGATGTCGTTGATCAGGGCGAGCAAAGACTGGGCGGCGCGATGGACCTTGGTCAGATAGTTGCGCTGTTTGGGGTCGATGGCGGTCTGCAAGGCCAGATGGGCCATGCCGATGATGGCGTTCAAAGGGGTGCGGATCTCATGACTCATGTTGGCCAGAAAGGCCGATTTGGCCCGGTTCGCCTCTTCCGCCTGGGCCACCGCTGCCTTCAAACGTGCCTCGTGTTCCTTGCGCGTGGAGATGTCCCGGAACACGCCCACGGAGCCCACCACCTCGTCCCCTTCCAGCAGGGGTACCGCAGTGATGGACACCGGAAAGCGCCGCCCGTCCCGGGCGATGAACCATTGGTCGTCGGAACGGTAGGTGTCCTTCGCCATGACCCGTGCCTGGATGATGCAACCCTCGGTGGCCACGCGATGGCCTTCGGCATCCTCGAAATGCACGGCATCGTGCAATGGGGTCAGGGCGAGTTCCACCTCCGACCAACCGAGCAGCCGTTCCGCCTCGGGGTTGAGGAAGGTGCAGTAACCCCAGCGGTCCAGGGCATAGACCCCATCACCCATGGATGCCGTGAGGCTCTGCAGGAAGCGGCGGCTCTGGCGGGCCTCCTCCTGTACCTCCTTCAGGAGGGTGATATCGGTACTCACCGCGAGGTAGCGTACCTCGTCGTGGTGTGGATCCCGCATGGGTACGATGGTGCTGGAGACCCAGTAGTAGGCCCCGTGCCGTGTACGGTTGCGGATCTCGCCCCGCCAGACCCGGCCCGCCTCGAGGGTCCTCCACAACTCGGCGAAGAACTCCGGCGGATGGGTGCCCGAATTGAACAGGGCATGGGTACGGCCGATCAACTCCTCGCGCGGGTAGTCGCTCACCTCACAGAAGCGGTCGTTGACGTGCAGGATGCGTCCCGCGTCGTCGGTGACGCTGAGGATCAGGTGGCGGTCGATGGCCTCCATCTGTTGTTCCATTTCCCAGCCGAAACGCTCCATTTCCTGCACCAAGCCCGTGATCGCCGCGGTCAGACGGGGGAAATCGGCCTCGCTGAGGGAGATGGGCGGTTCGCCTCTGGCCACGAGGAGCCGATTGGCGGTGGTGCGGAGCTTGTCCAGGGTCTGGGCCTGGACCTTGGCCTGTTCCCGCAACCGGGAATTCGCTTCGTCGAGCGCCTCACCTTGTTTCTCCAGCTGGGCCCGTGCGTGCAGAGACTCCAAGAGGGTACGGTGATACCCCAGGATGCCGGTGGTCGTCACGAGGATGAACATCGCCACCATCGCCGCCAGGGCGTGATCCTCGGGTCGCCCCTGGAACAGCAGGCCCAGCAGATAGGGGACCATCACCACATAGAGATAGACCAGCCCCATACGCCGGTCCGGCCCCAGGCTCATGGCCGCCCCGGCGGCCACCCCCGAGACCACCAGTCCCACCAGGAGGTGGGTCTGATACCCCCCGGAATCGAAGAACAGGGGGGTGATGCTCCCCCACAGGAGGGCCGTGGCAAATACACCTAGGGCGAGCCGCCGCCACCACAGGCGCTGCTGCAAGCGGTTCGGGTTGCGCTGGTATGCAAGCGCATCGAGCAGGCGTAGCGAGGAGATGAATGCCAGGAGTCCCAGCCAGATCCACAGACTCGTCCGGTTGGCCTGGGACCACAGCAGATAGGCGACCAGGCCCCCATCCGCAATCACCGCCACCATGGAACGGGGCAGATGGGCGTAGAGCAGGTCCAGGAGCTTTCGCTGATTCTCTTCGTCTTCCTCTTGCGGAAGGAATGACCAATGGCCCCACATAGTCTCTCCTGTCGTGATTCTTCCCGGCGAAGTCCCAGGTGTGCCGCCCATCAGGGATCCATAGCGGCGGTTCCCTGTGGCGCTTGAGTCCTGGGGTTGTTGCGAGGGCCGGTGTGACGCATCGGCCCCTGGGGGGGGTGCATCCACCAGGGGTTATCATTCCTGGAAGCAGACGGTACACTCGGGCTTCCGCCAATCCACAGGGATCGAACCCCATGGGCAGCGAGAGACGTAACCGACTCAGTGTACCCGAAGGGCCTTTGGTAGATGCCGAATCTCCGGGCACGGAGGCCGCATCGCTGGGCCTGGAACGCGCCTTGCTCCGCCGTCTGCTGGAACTCAGCGGCCATCCGCCGTTGCGTTTCCTGCTCTGGGATGGCGCCACCGTGGCCCCGCGGGGCGCGGCCCCGGAATGCACCCTGCGCCTGCGCGACCGGGGTGCCCTCTGGCGCATCCTCGCCTATCCCGAGTATCAGTTTCCCGAGATGTACGCCCAGGGGCGTCTGGAGGTGGAGGGGAATCTTGAACGCCTGATGGAGATCCTGCAACGGGCACGCCGAGATATCGGCGCTCGTTCCTTGCGTCAACGTCTGCTCGCGGCCCTCTTCCGTCCCCACCCGGGCAGTCTCCGCGCGGCGCGCGAGAACATCCATCACCACTACGATCTGGGCAACGACTTCTACCGTCTGTGGCTCGACGAGGAGATGCTCTACACCTGCGCCTACTATCCCGAAGCGGCCACCACGCTGGAGGAGGCTCAGCGGGCCAAGATGGAACTGGTATGCCGCAAGCTGCGCCTGCGCCCCGGCGAACGGGTGGTGGAGGCGGGCTGTGGCTGGGGTGCCCTGGCCCTGTACATGGCCCGCCACCACGGGGTGCGGGTCAGGGCCTTCAACATCTCCCGGGCGCAACTGGAATGGGCCCGCGAACGCGCCGCGGGCGAGGGCCTGGAAGACCGGGTGGAGTTCGTCGAAGGGGATTACCGCGAGATTCGCGGGCACTATGACGCCTTCGTCTCCGTGGGCATGTTGGAGCACGTGGGGCAGGAACAGTACCCCCGGCTCGGGGCGGTGATGGATGCCGCCCTCGAACCGCACGGACGCGGCCTCATCCATACCATCGGCAGTCTCCATGCGGCGCCCATGAACACCTGGATCGAACGCCGCATCTTCCCCGGCGCCCGTCCGCCCACCCTCGACCAGATGATGGACCTGTTCGCGCCCCGGGGCTTCTCGGTGCTCGACGTGGAGAACCTGCGCCTGCACTACGCCTGGACCCTGCACGACTGGCTGGAGCGCTTCGAGGCCCATCGCGACGCCGTGCGCGAACGCTTCGGCGAGACCTTCGTGCGCGCCTGGCGCTTCTATCTCGCCTCCTCCGAGGCCGCCTTCGTCACCGGCAACCTGCAACTCTACCAAGTCCTGTTCAGCCGCAACGGCTACAATGAGTTGCCGCGCACCCGCGCCTACATGTGTCTGGAACAGACCGCCGGGCAATGACCCTCTCCTGCGAGGTCCTGGTGATCGGCGGCGGTCCGGCGGGCTCTTCCTGCGCCCGTGAACTGCGGAGACTGGGGATCGACTGCCATCTGCTCGACCAGCGGGCGTTCCCGCGCGACAAGGTCTGCGCCGGCTGGGTCACCCCCCGGGTCTTCCAGTCTCTGGACCTCGATCCCGACGACTACGCCGCCGCCGGCAACGTCCTCCAGCCCATCCGCGGCTTCCGCACGGGCCTCATCGGTGGGGGGGCGCGCGAGTTCGACTACCCCGGGGTGGTGAGCTATGGCATCCGTCGGCGTGAATTCGACCATTTCTTGCTCAGGCGTGCCGGGGTCCCTCTGCATCTCGGACGGCCGGTGCGCGGGATCGAACGCACCCGCGGTGGTTGGCGGGTGAACGGGGAGTGGGAGGCGCGGGTCCTGGTGGGTGCGGGGGGACACGCCTGTCCCGTGGCGCGCCACCTGGGCGCCGTCATGGGCAGCCGGGTACCGGTGGTGGCCGCGCGCGAGGCCGAGTTGCGGTTGCCCGCGGAGACCTGGCGGACGTTACCGGTGGCGGGGGAACGGCCGGAACTCTACTTCAGCCGCGACCTGCGCGGTTACGGTTGGATCTTCCGCAAGGGGGATTTCATCAATGTGGGCCTGGGGTTGGAGCCGGGGCGGGACCTCAAGGAGCGGCTGGCCGAGTTCAGCGCCTGGCTCGAAGACACGGGCCGCCTGCCCCGGCTGGAGGCCAAGGCCTTCAAGGGCCACGCCTATCTCCTGCATGGCCGGGGCGGACGGCCGCCGGTCAGCGATGGCGCCCTCCTGGTGGGCGACGCCCTGGGCCTCGCCTGGCCGCAGAGCGGTGAGGGCATCGGGCCGGCGGTGGAATCGGGGATGCTGGCTGCGGAGGCCATCGCCGCGGCCGGCGGCGACTATCGCGCCGCACGCCTGATGACCTACGCCGAACGCCTGAGGGACCGCTTCGGCGCACCACGTCCCCTCCATCTGCCCCCGGTCGTGAAGTCCGCCCTGGCCGCGGTGTTGCTCGGCAGCGCCCGGCTCACCCGCTCCCTGGTGATGGACCGGTGTTTCCTTCATCGGGACCGGGGCATCTCCGAATCCTTCTGAGGCGGGGCTACCATGCGCCCACTTCCAGGGCGGCCTATCTGCGTATGCCCCGTGCGCCGGGGTTTGTCGTCATTAGAGGGTGATGATCGCGGCATGGGTTAAGCGCGGGGGCGGTGTGCACTCGATATAGATCCCCGTGGTGAGGCCCAAATGTGCACGGGGTATCATAGTGGCGAAAGAATCCTTCAGGACTCCTGGAGATATCTGCGCGTGACCGCTATAGGATGAGAAGGATACCTAGGCGTCTCTCGTAGAGATCTTCTTCGGTCGAGGAAAAGAGATGCCGGAAAACGCCGGGCACGGCGTTTCCTGGTAATGCATCCTGAGGGGGTGCGCGGGCCTGGGGATCCCCTGCCTCGTGGGTGGACAACCACAAGAAGGAGGGAGATGCTTATGTTCGCTTTTGTCAGGCCGTGGTTCCGAGAGAAAATCCCTGTCCCGGTACCCAAAGCCGCCGTGCGTAGGGGTGCTCACCGCATTCCCTATCACCCCGATCTGATCTCGGAACTCAAGGACGAACACCAGGCCCTGGTGCAATTGCTCGAAGAACTGAGCGTTGCGGTGGAGAAGGACCGGACCCGGAAGATCCCGAAGATCCTGCATGAATTCGGCGTGCGCCTGCGCGCCCATCTGCTCAAGGAGAATGTGCAGCTCTACGTGTATCTGGACCGCAATCTGGCCAACGACCCGGACAACCATGCCCTGATCCATGATCTCAAACGAGAGATGATGCACATCGGCCGGTCGGTCAACCGGTTTCTCGAACACTACATGGATCACGAATGGGACGCGGCCGGAAAGGATCGCTTCGAGAAGGACTTCGCCCAGTTGACCGAGATCCTGGGTCAGCGCATCCAGCTCGAAGAGAGCGACCTCTATACGCTGTACCTGCCGCCGGAGTCCTACGGCGTGGCGGACTGAACGCCGGCCACCACCGTATCTGGGGATCGTGTGGGCCTTCGCCGGGGCCCCTCGCCCTTTCGCCCCTGAACGAACCGCAGACCCGGGACGGATGGACGGCTCAGGGCAGCTCGTAGCTGAGCCGCACTCCCAGGATTAAGGCATCCGTATCCAGGTTCGGCGGGCCCCCGAGCCCGGTGTGGCGTACCCACTGGATGTCCGGGGTCAGGTGCAGTCCCTCGGCGAGGTGGAAGCGGGTGTAGATCTCGCCCTGCCAGGTGGCCGCGGCCCCGCTGCCCAGGTGGTTCGAGGGGCCGCTGCGGGTGAGGCCCAGGCCCAGGGTGGCGGAGGCCAGGGGCCGTTCCACGGCGATCCCGACGAAGTTTGCCACGGCCGAGACCCGGGGGTCGGCGAGGCCGGCGCGCAGGTTCCAGCGGGCCTTGCCCAGGGCGCCGTCGGCCACCGCGTAGAGGCCGCGGTTGGCCGCGCTGCCGGGGGTGCCGTCCAGGTGCGGATGTGCGGCGGTGTGGATCCAGGCGCCCAGGCGCCAGGTCGTGTCCTCGGGTGTCCAGGCGGCCTCGGTGGCGACGAAGGCCCCCTTGCCCGCGGCCCCCAGGTCGAAGAGCGCGCCATAGGTGCCGTCACCGTCGGCCAGCCCGTGGGAACCGGCCACCAGAAGGGTCCAGTGCAGGGCGTCGTCCTCTCTTCCCTGATGCCAGACCGCCCCCAGGGTGTAGTCGGGAAACTCGATGGCCGGATCGTTCACCAGGGTGGTCCCGAGGAACTGACGGGTCTCGTCGTTGGCCACCTCGCTGGCATCGAGAAAACCGGTGGGGTCGATGAGGCCGAGGGTCAGGCTACCCCCACCCAGCATCCACTCGTAATGCAACTCGGAGACCTGGAGGCGGCCCTTGCCGTCGCCATTCAGGGCGCTGCCGGCGTCGCCATTGGCCTCGGGGATCCGGGCCGAGACCCCGTCGCCGGCGGTGCTGCTGCTGCCCTCCACGTACAGGGTCCAGACCCCCGGCCCCATGGGCAGGGTGGCCACCAGGTCCAGGGATCCCTGGAACTCGTCACCCACCCGGGGATCGCTGGCGTGCTGGAAGGTGCCGGTGACGCCGGTCTCGAAGCTGAGATCCGTGCGCCCGTCGCGGACCTGGCCGTGACGTACCTCCACGTCGTCGGCGCCGGCGCCGGTGGAGGCGAGAACCAGGGCCGCGGTCAGGAGACCGCCAAGTGCCTTCATGCTCAGTAGCCCCCCTTCTTGCCGGCGCCGAAGAAGCTGAACTCCCACTTCACCTCGAAGGGTGTCCACCAGCGGCCCACCCCGGTCTCCCGGTCGGTGTGGCGGTAGAAGCCCATATAGGGGGGCGGGGCGATGTGGTAGGTCAGCCGGTATCTTCCGGGACCATGCAGCTTGAGGTTCTTACCGTAATGGGGGCCATCCGAGGCCACCATGGGCATGAAGCTTCCGAAGCTGGACCAGTCCGTGCCCTGTTTCTCGATCAGATAGTCGATCTGCAGGTAGGGGATCCATTCGCCTTCGCCGAAACCATTGGGGTTGCCCTTGAGGGCGTGGATGTCGGCCTCCAAGTGGATGTCGGCGGGGTCCGTCATGCCCGGGAGCATGGGAACCATCTTCACCGCCTGGAGATAGACGGCGCCGATCTCCATGCCGTGGCGCTCGAAGGGCTCGCCGATGGGGTGTTCGCCGGCGTCGGCGAGGCCCCAGGACGAGGCGAGGGTGGCGGCGAGGGCGAGGGTCTTGATGGGTGACATCGGGACTGGGCTCCTGTGGTTGGGCGGACGTGGCCGCATTTCATGGTGCCAATACCGCATCGTTTGATGAGCGTGACGCAAATGATAATTATTCGTAGTATAGAGTCAAGTATGGGCGAGACGACCGAAGCCCGTAGGGCGGGAAAGCGATAGCGCATCCCGCCGTTGCCGGGAAAGACGCCTACCCCGACCTGAATCCACTGCTGTCGTATGGGCTTCCCGCGCAGCCTGTAGGGCGGGAAAGCGATAGCGCATCCCGCCGTTGCCGGGAAAGACGCCTGCCCCGACCTGAATCCACTGCTGTCGTATGGGCTTCCCGCGCAGCCTGTAGGGCGGGAAAGCGATAGCGCATCCCGCCGTTGCCGGGAAAGACGCCTACCCCGACTTGAATCCACTGCTGTCGTATGGGCTTCCCGCGCAGCCTGTAGGGCGGGAAAGCGATAGCGCATCCCGCCGTTGCCGGGAAAGACGCCTACCCCGACCTGAATCCACTGCTGTCGTATGGGCTTCCCGCGTGGCCTGTAGGTCGGGTTGGCGCAACGTAACCCAACAGGTCGCTCATCCCGATGGCTGTAGAAATCAGAGATCGTGGGCGGCCGGTGGGGGCGGCTTCAGCCGCGACGACTCCTGCACGGAGCGGCCTCGCCGAGCACGGCCGAAGCCGCTCCCACGTCACTGCCTGGCGGGAAGAGACGGTGCGCTACGGGCCTCAGACCCCGAACACCCCCGGCCACCAGGCCGCACCCACGGCCAGGCTGCCCAGGATCCCGGGCAGGGCCGGGAGCCAGCGGCGGCCGCCCGTCAGGCCTTGACCTTTGAGGATGCGGTCGCCCAACCACAGGCTCCAGAGCAGACCGGCCGCGAACAGGGTCCCCTTCACCAGGCCGGGCAGGGCCGGATCCAGGGCGGACAGGGGCTCGAACAGCGCGGCCCCCAGGCCCAGGACCAGGGAGACCATGGCCACCGGGGCGTACTGATAGCCCAGTTCCACGAAGGCCGGGCGGAATCCTCGCGCGCCCCCCTGGCGGCGGGCCAGCCAGGCGGCGAAGGCCGTAGTGAGGCCCAGGATCAGGGTGATGGCGAGCATGGTGCCGAGCATGAAGCCGACGATGCTGCCGAAGTCCAGCCAGTTGAACACCTCCCGCCGCTCGGGATGAACGCTCATCAGCCACCCCGGCCCGCTCTCGCCGATCCAGAACCAGCCCCGGTCGAAGGCCCATTCTCCCAGGGCCTGACGGAAACGCTCGTATACCGGCAACACCAACCACAGAAAGCCGCCCAGGGCGAGGCCGGTGCCCAGGAACAGGAACCAGGTCTCATAGGGGTTGGGATGGTGATGGGCGATGCGTTCGATCTCCTCGCCCGGGCGGCGCAGGCGCAGGCTCAGGCCGCCGCGGGCCTCCGGCTGGACACAGCGGAAACACTCGATGCAGTGGCGCGACTCCTGCTTGTGGGGGATGGAGATCATGGTGGGGCAGACCGTCTTCTCGGTATAGCGTTCACCGCCGGGGCGCGGCCGCTTGGGGACGAACTGGACCGCCCCCAGGCGCGAGAAGACCCCCAGGAGCAGGCCGATGGGGCACATGTGGCGACACCAGGCGCGTTTGTTGCGCCCGTAGATCCAGCCCAGGAGGATGGCCGCCGCCAGGGTGCCGCCGAAGACCTCGGCCACCGCCTCGGGGTGGTCGCGCACCCCCACCGTCTGGCCGAGGAGGGTGATGAAGGCGAAGCTGAGGATGGGCGTCCCCTCCCAGCGCACCCAGGCGGGGATCGCCCGTTGCAGGCCCTTGCGGTTGGCCCACTCGGAGGCCGCCCCCATGGGGCAGAGCAGGCCGCACCAACTGCGGCCGGTGAAGATCACCGAGAGGAACACGAGGGGGAACCAGAGGCCCCAGAGGATGAAGTTGGCGAGGCGGGTGAAGTCGGTCAGGGCGGTGGCGTCCTCGGCCGGTTCGGGCAGGGCCAGGGGCAGGAAGATCAAGGCCAGGAAGCCGAGGAACATGGCCCCATGGACCCACATCAGGTGTTCGCGGTGGCGCACGAAGAAGGCCTCGATGCGGCGGATAGGGCGGGGAGCGGGCGCCTCCACCCGCACCGGGATGGCGTTCAGGCGGTCCACGGGAGCGGCCTCCGCGTTCATGCGGCACCTCCACTGGGCAGGGCGCGGCGTCGCTGGCGGGTCCACCAGATCAGGGCCAGGGGCAGGGGCAGGAGCAGGGCGAACTGGGCGCTCAGGGTCTCCAGGGTGGGATGGATCCCCAGCCAGGGGACACTGGGCAGGCCGTCCAGCGGGGTGACAGGCAGCCAGCCGGCGACCTGGAGTTCGGCCACGCCGTTGCCGGCGAAGGACAGGGCCAGGTAGTAGAGCAGGCCGGCGGTGACCCCGAGGAACCACCCCAGGGGCAGGCGCAGGGTGGCGCGGCGCATAATCCAATAGATCCCCGCCAGGGCCGCCCCGGCCGTGGCCAGCCCAAGGGCCAGGGCGGTCCCCTGCCCCTCGGCCTGGCCCGCCAGGGCCTGGTAGAAGAGCACCGTCTCCGCCCCTTCCCGGTAGACGGCGAGGAAGGCCGCCGCTCCCAGGGCGAACAGGCTCCCCCGGGACAGGGCCTGGTCGATCCGTCCCCGTACCCAGGCCTGCCAGCGGGCGGCCTCGCTCTTGGAGATGAGCCAATAGCTCACGTAGAAGAGCACTCCGGCGGCGATCAACAGGGTGGCCCCCTCCAGGGCCTCACGGGCCATGCCCGACGCCTCCAGGGCGGAGGTCAAGGCCCAGGCCGTGACCAGGCTGGCCGCCAGGGCCCAGCCGACGCCCTGATAGATCACCGGGAGCTTGTCCGTAGCCCCCTGACGACGCAGGTAGGTGGCCAGGGCGGCGATCACCAGCATCGCCTCGAACCCCTCCCGTATCAGGATGAGGAAGGCCTGCAGGAAGACCGCCCAGAAGCCGCCCGGCCCGGATTGAGCGGAGGCGGCGCGGGCCAGGGCCTGGCGCAGCGCCGCCCAGGCGGTCGCCACCTGGGGCTGTGGCCGGCCCTGGGAGGCCAGGCCGATCACTTGGCTGAAGCCGGCCTCCAGGCGGCCCTTGAGATGGGGGTCGCGCAGGCCGATGGCCTCCTCCATGCCGCGGCCCTCGAAGGTATCGAAGTAGAGATCCGAGAAGCGCTCCGCGGTATCCGCCCCGGTGGCGGGGCGATAGGCCTCCAGGGCGGCGTCCCCGCCGGCGGCGAGGTCGCGCCATACGGCCTGGAGGTCCGGGCTGTCGGCATGGGCCGGGAGGGCCAGGATCCAGGCGCAGGCCAGGGTGAAGCAGAGGCGGAGGGTCCAAGGGGTGTGCGTCGAGGGTTGCATGGGGGCGCCTCCTTCAGGACCGGGCAGGTGAGCGGCGGGCGGTGGGGGTCTGGGCGTCGAAGACCCGCGCCGGGACCCCGGCCGCGTCCAGGCGCCCGGCGTCCCGCTTCAGGATCTCCGTGAGTTCCCGGATCTGTGCCTCCAGTTCCGCCACCGGCACCCCGGCCTTGATGGCCCGGCGCAGGGCCGAGAAGCGTTTCTCCACCTTGTAGGTGTAGCGGGCGCCCAGTTCCGTGCGCATGGCGGCCTCCATCCTGCGGTCCTCGAATAGACCGAAATAGGCCCGGGTGACGGTGCCGCGGGCGGCCTTGGCCTGGCCCTGGCGGTAGAGGTCCAGGCCATGGGTCAGCTCGCTGCCGATCGTCGCGGCCAGCGGGGTCCAGGTATCGGCGCCGGCCCAGGCGGGGGCCAGGGCCGTCAGGAGCAGGAGGAGGAAGGCGCCTCGGAGATGAAGGGAGGGGTGTCGCATACCGGGACCTCTTACGAATATCGTTTGTGACTGGATGTTGAACGTATAGCGAATGATAATGACTCGTGTTTGCGAATGCAACGTGGGCCCGGCAGCGAACGGCCCATCGGTTCGGTTCGCGGGCTCACCCCTGATGATGCGGACGCGGTCGGTAGTTCATGACAGCATCCCCAGCAGATCGCGCACCAGGCCGAGGTTGTTCGCCTCGACGCTGCGGATCTCCAGACCGTTGGGCAGGGCCAGTACCAAGCCATCATCGACCGGGGCCATTGTGACAGGAACGAAGCCGGAGGCGCTCGGCGGGCAGCCGGTGAACCCAGACCACAACGAGGAGGCGGACGTGACCCTGCTCAACGCCCTCGCGCCTTGCCCAGAGGCACGAGGAACACCCTCGAAAAACGGAATATTCACGTGGGACGGGTATCACTTTGCCAAGCAGTCCCTCCCTTGTCTTGAGCCAGGACACAAAACGGCGGGTCAACCGGGTATTTGTCGCCTCGCCTCCTGATGCACCGCGACAGGTGGTCGGCTACTACGGCCTCTTTCCCGGTTCCGTGTTTGAAAAAAGTGGAAGGAGGGACGTTGTCGGTATCCTGCTCGGGTGTTTCCCGGCCTTTTTTCTCGTGTTCCTTTCTGGTCTCCTTCAAACTGGCGTATCCTGCGTACTCATGATTCCGAAGATCACCCGCCGCTCGGTGGCCGACACCGGCCTGTTGCCCGCCCATCTCCACCCCGTGCTCCGCCGGCTCTACGCCGCCCGGGGGGTGACCGAAGCGGCCGACCTGGACCTCTCCCTGAAGGGGTTGGCGCGACCGCAGGGGCTGCTGGATCTCGCCCCCGCCCTCGATCTGCTCGAAGAGGCCCTCGCCAGGCAATGGAAGGTCCTGATCCTGGGTGACTACGACGCCGACGGCGCCACCGCCACCGCCCTGGCGGTGCGCGGCTTGCGGATGTTCGGCCTGGAGCGCGTGGAGTGGCTGGTGCCAGACCGTTTTCGCCACGGTTACGGGCTGTCGCCGGAGCTGGCGGAACTCGCCGCCGCGCGCGGGCCGGATCTCATCGTCACCGTGGACAACGGTATCGCCGCGGTGGAGGGGGTGGCCCGGGCCAAGGCCCTGGGCATGAGGGTGCTGGTGACCGACCACCACTTGCCGGGCGAGGCCCTGCCGGCGGCCGACGCCTTGGTGGACCCGAACCGTCCGGGCGATCCCTTCCCGGCCAAGCACCTCGCCGGGGTGGGGGTGATGTTCTACCTGCTCCTGGCCCTGCGGGCACGCCTGCGGGACGGGGCGGGCCCGCAGCCGGCGTTGGCCGAACTCCTGGACCTGGTGGCCCTGGGCACCGTGGCCGATCTGGTGCCCCTGGACCGCAACAACCGCATCCTCGTGGAGCAGGGGCTCAGGCGGATCCGGGCGGGCCGTGCCTGCGCGGGGATCCTGGCCCTGCTGGAGGTGGCCGGGCGCGACCCGGGGCGCATCACCACCGCCGATCTGGGCTTCGCCGTCGGTCCCCGGCTCAACGCGGCCGGCCGCCTGGAGGACATGGGTCAGGGCATCGCCTGTCTGTTGGCGGACGATCCGGACCGGGCCCTGGAGGCGGCGCGGCGCCTCGATGGACTCAACCGGGAACGGCGGGGGATCGAGGCGGAGATGCAGGACCAGGCCGAGGCCCTGCTCGCGGCCCTGCCCGAGGGGGAGGGTCGCCGGGCGGGGATCACCCTCTACGATCCCGACTGGCACGAAGGGGTGATCGGCATCCTCGCGGCGCGGGTGCGGGAGCGCCACCACCGCCCGGCGGTGGTCTTCGCCCGCGCCGGGGACGGGCGACTCAAGGGCTCGGCGCGCTCGGTGCCCGGCCTGCATCTGCGCGACTGCCTGGCCGACCTGGATGCCCGCCGGCCCGGTCTCATGGGGCGTTTCGGCGGCCATGCCATGGCCGCCGGCCTGAGCCTGCGGGAGGCCGATCTGGAGGTGTTCGCGGAGGCCTTCGCCGCGACCGTGGAGGACCGCCTGGGCGGCGTCCCGGCGGGGCCCGAGTTCATCACCGATGGCCCTTTGGAGGCGGACCATCTGACGCCCGAGGTGGCCGGCCTGCTGCGCTATGGCGGCCCCTGGGGACAGGCCTTTCCGCCCCCCCTGTTCGAAGGCCGCTTCGAGGTGGACAACTGGCGCCCGCTCAACGGCGGTCATCTGCGGCTCTGGCTGCGCCCCGAGGGTGGGGAGCGGCCGCTCGAGGCCGTTGCCTTCCGTTGGGAAACGGCGGCGCCGCCGGGGGCCCGGGTGGACGCCCTGTACCGGCTGGACCTGAATCTCTGGCAGGGCCAGGAACGCTTGCAACTGATCCTGGAGCACCTGGCCGCGGCCGCAGTCTGACAACACGCCTTGCGCACGACGGTCTATACTCATCACAAAGAAAAACGAATCAGCACCCATGGAACCGCGCCCACACCTCGTTTCCCAGCGTCCCGTCTTCCTCGATCTGCTGCGCATCCGCCTGCCCCTGCCGGGGTGGGTCTCCATCGGCCACCGCGTCTCCGGGGCGGCCCTGCTCCTGGCCCTACCTCTGGCGGTGGGGTTGCTGGGCCTGTCCCTGAGCGGTCCGGAGGGCTTCGCCGAGGCCCGGGCGATCCTGTCTTCTCTGCCGGCGCGGCTGCTCGGTATGCTGCTCCTGTGGGGCCTGTTCCACCACCTGTTTGCGGGGATCCGCTTTCTGCTCTTGGATCTGCATTGGGGCCTGCCCCTGGCGCAGGCCCGCCTCACCGCCTGGGCGGCCCTTGCGGCGGGGCTCGCGGGCGGCCTCTGGGCCGCCGGGAGGCTGTGGTGACCCGCCTCGCCTCGGGCCTGCGCGCCTGGACCTGGCAGCGTCTCAGCGGCCTCTGGCTGGCTCTGTTCACACCGGTGCTGCTGTGGCGCCTGCTGTGGGCACCCCCGGCGGATTACCCGGCATGGCATGGCTGGGTGGCCCGGCCCGCCATCACCCTGGGGCTGATCCTGTACTTGGCCGCCCTCTGTATGCATGCCTGGGTGGGCGGACGCGACATCCTCATGGACTATGTCTCTCATCCCGGGGCGCGCCTGGCCCTGCTCGGTGGCTTGGCCGCTGTCCTCATCGCCTGTGCCCTGGGGGGGCTGGGCATCCTCTACCGGATCTGAACGAGGCATCCGCACATGGCCCTGCCCAGACGCCGCTTCGACACCCTCATCATCGGCGCCGGGGGCGCCGGCCTCAACGCCGCCCTGCAACTGGCCGACAGTGGCGCCCGGGTGGCGGTGGTGTCCAAGGTCTTCCCCACCCGCTCCCATACCGTGGCCGCCCAGGGCGGGGTCAACGCCGCCCTGGGTAACAAGCTGCCCGACGACTGGCACTGGCACATGTTCGACACCGTCAAGGGGGGCGACTATCTGGGCGACCAGGACGCCATCGAATTCATGTGCCGCGAGGCCGTCCCCACGGTCTACGAACTGGAGCATCACGGTGTGCCCTTCTCGCGCTTCGCGGACGGGCGCATCTATCAACGCCCCTTCGGCGGCATGACTCGCGACTTCGGCGGTGAACAGGCCACCCGCACCTGCGCCGCCGCCGACCGCACCGGCCATGCCATTCTCCACACCCTCTATCAACAGAACCTGCGCGCCCGCACCCACTTCTTCGACGAATACTGGGCGGTGGACCTGTTGCGCGATGAGGAGGGCGTGGCCCTGGGCGCCCTGGTGCTCTGCATCGAGACCGGCGAGCCGCTGCTGGTGGAGGCCCGCACCACCCTGGTGGCCACCGGCGGCTGCGGCCAGTTGTTCCGCACCACCACCAACGCCCACATCAACACCGGCGATGGCATGGCCATGTGCCTGCGCGCCGGCATCCCCATCCAGGACCTGGAGTTCTTCCAGTTCCATCCCACCGGCATCGCCGGCAAGGGGATGCTCATCACCGAGGGGGCGCGCGGCGAAGGGGGCTATCTGGAGAACAAGGACGGTGAGCGCCTGATGGCGCGTTACGCCCCCCACGCCAAGGACCTCGCCAGCCGCGACGTGGTCAGCCGGGCCATCGCCGTGGAGGTGCGCGAGGGGCGCGGTTGCGGCCCCGACGGCGATCACGTGCTGCTGCGTCTCGACCACCTGGGCGAGCGGGTGGTGGCCGAGCGCCTGCCCGGCATCCGCGATCTGTGCCGCACCTTCCTCCACCTGGACCCGGCCAGGGACCCGATCCCGGTGTTCCCCACCGCCCACTACGCCATGGGCGGCATCCCCACCGACCGCTTCGGACGGGTGGTGGCCCCGGCCCGCCACGGTCCCGAGGAGGTGGTCCCCGGGCTCTACGCCGCCGGCGAGTGTGCCTGTGTCTCGGTGCACGGGGCCAATCGCCTGGGCGGCAACTCCCTGCTCGACATCCTGGTGTTCGGGCGGGCCGCCGGCCGCGACATCCTGGCCTTCCTGGAGGCGAACCCCCACCACCGCCCCACCGAAGAGGCCGCGGTGGAACGGGCCATGGCCCGCCTGGAGCGCTGGGAGCGGAAAGGGGAGGGCGAATCCCCACAGGCCCTGCGCGACGAATTGCAGCGTCTCATGGAGGACCATTGCGGGGTGTTCCGCGATCGGGCGACGATGGCCGAGGGCCTGCAACGCCTGGAGGCCCTGCGTGCGCGTATCGCCGAGGCGCGGCTCCAGGACCACAGCCGGGTGTTCAACACCGCCCGCATCGAGGCCCTGGAACTGGAGAACCTGGCCGATCTGGCCCTGGCCATGGTGACCTGCGCCCACGCCCGCGAGGAGAGCCGCGGCGCCCATTCCCGGGTGGACTTCCCCGAGCGCGACGACCGCAACTGGATGAAGCACAGCCTCTTCTTCCTGGAGGGGGCGCGGGTGGACTACAAACCGGTGCGCACCCGGCCCCTGACGGTGGAGAGCTTTCCGCCCAAGAAGAGGGTCTATTGAGATGCGCCTGGAGATCTACAGATACGACCCCGAGAGCGGCGCCGCGCCGCGGATGCAGTCCTACACGGTGGAGATCCGCCCGGGGATGATGCTGCGCGACGCCCTCCTGGAGGTGAAGGCCGGGGACGAGACCCTGGCCTTCCGCCACTCCTGCGGCGAGGGGGTCTGTGGGTCCGACGGGGTCAACGTCAACGGCCGCAACCGTCTCGCCTGCATCACCCCGATGGCGGAATTGCGCGAGCCGGTGCAGGTGCGCCCCCTGCCCGGGCGGCCGGTGATCCGCGACCTGGTGGTGGACATGAGCACCTTCTATCGTCACTACCGGGAGGTGAAACCCTATCTCGAACACCGCGATCCCCTGCCCGAGCAGGAGATCCGTCAGAGCCCGGAGGAACGCGCGCGCCTGGATGGGCTCTACGAGTGCATCCTGTGCGGCTGTTGCTCCACGGCCTGCCCCTCTTTCTGGTGGAATCCCGAGCGTTTCCGGGGGCCCCAGGCCCTGCTCGCGGCCTGGCGTTTCCTCGCCGACAGCCGCGACCAGGCCACCGCCGAGCGTCTGGAGGCCCTGGAGGGGCCTTACCGCCTGTTCCGTTGTCACAGCATCATGAACTGCGTGGACGCCTGCCCCAAGGGCCTGAATCCCACCGCCGCCATCGCCCGGATCAAGGCCGAGATGCTGAAGGAATCCATCTGAGGCCATGGCGGTCCCGGCCCGATTGCGCTGGCGGTGCCGCCGCGGCCTGCTGGAGTTGGACCTGATCCTGGAGGGGTTCCTGGAGGACGGCTGGGAACGCCTGGACGAGGCCGGCCGGGCGGGCTTCGAACGCCTCCTGCAGCAGCCCGACCAGGAACTCCAGGGCTGGTTGTTGGGGCGTACCCAACCGTTGGATCCCGGCCTGGCGCGGACGGTGGCCCGGATTCGCGGCGAGTGATGCGGGCACCGCCGCCGCTGCGCCTCGAACCGCGCCGCTCGCGGGTCCTGGCGGCCTGGATCTACGGGTTGCACGGCGCGGCCCTGGCGGCCTGCTGGCTGCTGCGCCCGCCCGGGTGGCTCGGTGGCCTCGGCAGCGCCCTGCTGCTCGCCCACCTGGGTTATGCCCACGCCCTTCATCTGACGCGCCGCCTGCCCTGGTCGGTGCGCGCCCTGTATTGGGACGACCGGCGCGGGTGGCGCCTGGAGCGGGCCGATGGCCGGCTGCTCCAGGTGCGGATGCAGGCCCCGCCGTTCGTCACCCCCGGGTTGGTGGCACTGCGTCTGAAGGCCGGCGGGTGGCGCCGCTACGGGCTGCCCCTGTTCGCGGACGCCCTGGACGCGGCGAACGCCCGGCGCCTGCGGCGGCTGCTCCTGCGGCCGGGGCCGCCCCCGCACTGAGCGGCGGCGCCGGAGCGCGCCTGGAGCCGTTTCCGGGTGGCGTCCCTGCCCCAGATACGGCGATCAGCGGATCTTGGTCTGCCCCGAGGCGCTTTGCCCGAGGTTGTCCTTCCAGGCGATGGTCACGGTGTCACCCTTGGCGCCGCCCTTGAATTTGAAGGAGAGGTAGGGGTCCTTCGACACCGCGCCACCCCAGTAGGCGGTCAGCACGGTCCTGCCGTTCCAGGTGGCCTTCACCTCCTGGATGAAATGGGCGGGGATCTTCTTGCCCGTCTTCTTGTCCTTGCGCAGCCCGGTCTCCATGGGGTGAGTCATGAGGGAGCGGACGGTGGTCACGCCACCCTTGACCTTGGCGCGGATTCTGATCTTGGATTTTGCCATCTCGATTTTCCTTTGGGGATTGGGGGAAGGGAGAGGGGGGACGGGGGCCTCAGCCACCGCAACCGCCAATGGTGACCTTGACGGCCTTGCGGGCGCTGTACAGCTTGCCGCCGGCCTTGACAACGGCCACCACGTCGGCGGTCTTGCCCATCTTGATACGGGTGGCCACGAAGGGCACAGAGAGTTCACTCAGCTCGAAGTCCGCCACCAGGGGTGTGGCATTGGCCGCGGCGATGATGACGATATGGCTCACGTCTTCCAGGTCGGTCTTCACGGTCACGGGGACCACGGCGCCGTTTTCGGCGATGTCCGGCGCCTTGATCTGGATCGCATCGCTGACCTCGGTGGTATCGGTGCCGAACAGGCCATTCAAGGCGGCGGGGATCTTGGTGGCATGAAAGGCGCTCTCGGACCAGTCGGCGAGCACCGCGCGGGGCGTGAACAGGCCGCTGGCGAGTCCGGCCCCGACCGCGCCCACGGCCACCGAGCCTTTGAGAAAGAGTCTGCGTTTCATATCGGTCATGGATCGTCTCCTGGGGTTACAGATAGGGGGTATGGGAACTGTCAGACAGGGGTACGAGGCCGCCACGAATCCTTGGAATCCCTGCATCGCCCAATCGGCGGGGCCAACTGCATCGTCCGGTTTGTCGACGAGGCGAGGACTCTGGAATCTTATGATTTTTTTCGAGTCTGCCCATCGCGGGCGCTCCAGCCACCAAGCATACCGGATAGGTCGGTGCGCACAAGGAATTCCCATGGGCGAGTATATATACCCCTCGCCGGTGGAGTCCCGCCTCCGGGGGCGATCGGGACGCATCCCAAAGACGAAGATCCAGGTGCGAGGGATAGAGAAAATCTCATGGGGACCGAGGCCGGACAATCCCCGAATGCCGCCGCGGTGGGGGGTGAAAACCCGAAGCCAGAGGGGGTGCCGCCCTACGCGGCCTCCTCCAAGAGGATGAGCGGCGGTCTTTCTGTGGGCGCGGCTGAAGCTGCTCCCACGCAGCGCTCCTGCGCAGGAAGGCACATACACCCGTCGCATGCAAATATTTCCGTCCTTCGGTCCGTAAACGGCACTTCCCCGTGCCACTACGCGAGCAGATCATCGCGTGGCGTACCCGCGCCACCTCAGTCCTCTGCTCGTTCAGGCCGAAGAAGTTGCCGCGACGAATCGCATCGGTGGCGCGTCGCCTGGTGTCGGCCGGCGTCAGCGTCAGTTCGAGGTCGAGCGCGGCGGCCAGACGGGCGAGGGTCGACGCGCGCAGATCGCCGCGACGCAGGGGCTGGCTCAGCTCGACAGGGGGGATCCCGGCGCGTCGCGCCAATTCAGACTTGGACGCGCCCTGGGAACGGGCCGCGCCGAGGAGTCGATCCAGCAGGGACTGGATGCGACGGGTATAACAGATGCTCAATTCAAGGGGTGGCCAGGCGCGGAGGTGTAGCAGAATTAAACATCTGTCTATGCCTTCAGTGCCCATTCCGCTTTCTATCCGGGCGCTCCCCGGGCCTCTGCGGGCGGGAGACGGCATTCGCGTCGCAGGGTCTCCGCCACCTCGCGCCGCATCTCCTGGCGCAGGTTGACGGAGCAGCGCTTCAGGGCCAGATCCAGGGAGCGGATCGTCTCCACCGCGATCCGTCGGGCGGTCTCGGGGTCGAGGGCGGGCGGGGCGCGCAAGGCCTCGGGGTCCACCTTGTCGGTCAATACCGGGAGTTCCGGCGGGTCCGTGTCGGTCATGGGCTCACACCTCGTGAAAGGCCAGGGGATAGCCGCGGTCCCGGTAGAAGGCATACCTCCGGCGTCCGGCCTGCTGAATCTCCGGGGTGGTGTCCAGCGGCTCGGCCAGGCGCTCGAAGCGGCTGAAGAAGGCCGGGACCTCGACCCCCAGGTTGATGAGCACGTCGTCGCTTCCCTCGGGCGGGAGGTCGGCGCCCAACACCAGGGTGTCCAGTTCGGGATGCGCCTCGGCCGCCAGGGCATGGGGGATGAAACTGCCCTGGCGGAAGCTCCAGAGCAGGCGGTCGAGGTGGTCGGCCTGTTGGGGATCGGCACAGTGGACATAGACCCGGTGGCCCTGGGCGTAGGCCTTCTCGGCCAGGCGGCAGGTGAGCAGGAGACGGTCCCCTGGGGGGCGGGCGAGATAGAAATCGATCCGGGTCACGGCTGCGCCCCGGCGCGATCGATCAGGTAGTGGCAGAGGAGGGGCACGGGGCGGCCGGTGGCGTCCTTGCGCTCGCCGCTGACCCAGGCCGTGCCGGCCACGTCCAGGTGCGCCCAGCGCAGGTCTTCGGTGAAGCGGGCCAGGAAACAGGCGGCGGTGACCGCCCCCGCGTCGCGGCCACCGATGTTGGCCACATCGGCGAAACGGCTCTTGAGCTGCTCCTGGTAGTCGTCCCACAGGGGCAGGCGCCAGGTGCGGTCGCCACTGGCCTCGCCCGCCCGGGTCAGCTCCCGGGCGAGGTCGTCGTCACGGCTGAACAGGCCCGAGGGGTGGCGGCCCAGGGCGACGATGCAGGCGCCGGTGAGGGTGGCGATGTCGATCAGGGTGTCGGGGGTGAAGCGGCGGGCGTAGGTGAGGGCATCGCACAGGATCAGGCGGCCCTCGGCGTCGGTGTTGAGGACCTCGATGGTCTTGCCGGCGAGGCTGGTGACGATGTCGCCCGGTTTGTTGGCATTGCCGTCGGGCAGGTTCTCGCTGGCGGGCACCACGCCGACGACATTGAGGGGCAGCTTGAGTTCCAGGCAGGCGCGCAGGACACCGAATACCGCCGCACCCCCACACATGTCGTACTTCATCTCGTCCATCTTCTCCGACGGCTTGAGGGAGATGCCGCCGGCGTCGAAGGTCAGGCCCTTGCCCACCAGAGTGATGGGCTTGATCCCTTCCCCAGCACCGTGGTAGCTCATGACGATGAGTTTGGGTGGCTGGCGGCTGCCACGGGCGACGGAGAGCAGCGCGCCCATGCCCAGTTCCTCCATGCCTTCCTGCTCCAGGATGGTGACATCGAGTTCGGGAAAATTCAGCGCCAGCACCCGTGCCTGTTCCGCCAGGTAACCCGGGGTGCAGACGTTGCCGGGGAGGTTTCCCAGGTCACGCGCCAGATCGACCCCGGCGGCGACAGCCCGGGCCTGGGCCAGGGCGCGGTTCGCCCGGTCGGGGTCCTGGTCCGCCTCCAGCCAGGGGCGCAGGCGTTCCAGGCGCGGCAGCTCGTCCTTGTCCGGTTCCTGTTTGAACTGATCGAAACGGTAGAGGGCGTGGCGCAGGGCGATCAGGGATTCGCGCAGGCGGGTATAGGGATCGGTGCCATCCACATCCACCTGATGCAGGGTCCAGACGGCATCCGTCACCCGCCGCTCGGTGAGCTGGTGGGCGGCCGCGGCCGCTGCCTTGCGCAGGGTCGACAGGTCGGCCTCGGCCGCGCTGCCCAGGCCGACGAGGAGTACCGCACCGGCGCGCAGGCCCTCGATCCCGTACAGCATCAGGACCTTTCCGGCCTTGGCGTTGAACCCCGCCTGCCCGGCCAGGCTGGAGAGGCGGCCGCCACTGGCCCGGTCGGCGGCCTCGAAGACCCGGGATTGTGGTCCGTCCTGCCAGTGGGGGAGGATCAGGCACGGGCTTTCGGACTCGGCGAGGGGGCTGAATTCGAGGGTGAATTCCATGGCGTGGGTCTCCTCTGGGACGGGCATTTCTTCTACTTTACCGGTAGCCTCTCAGTTTCCTTCCCCGCCCCATGGAGTGCAAGTGAAGATCCTCGATCGCTACATTCGGCACACGGTGTTTCGCGCCTTGCTCCTGGTGTGTCTGGTACTGTTGCCCCTGCTGGCCTTCGTGATGCTGGCGGACGAGATCGGTGATCTGGGCAAGGGCCACTATACCTTGGGCGATGTCTTTGCCGTGGTGGGCCTGTCTCTGCCCCGTTACGCCTACCTGGTATTCCCCATCATCGCCCTCATGGGCGGGCTGCTCGGGCTCGGTGGCCTGGCCGCCCATTCGGAATTGACCGCCCTGCGCGCGGCCGGCGTCTCCGCGGGACGCATCACCTGGGCGGTGGTCAAGGTGGGTATCTGGCTGTCCCTGATCGGCGCCCTGGTGGGGGAGGGCCTGGCCCCGCCGGCGGCCCAGGCGGCGCGCGAACTCAAGGCCCAAGCCCTGTCGGAACGGATCACCTTGAAGAGTCGCTATGGGTTCTGGGCGCGGGACGGAGACAGTTTCATCAATATCCGCGAGATCCTGCCCCAGGGCCATCTACGCCACTTGTTCATATACGAATACGACGGCCAGGGACACCTGCGCCTGTCCACCTACGCCCGGCGCGCCCATTACGAGGGCAAGGCCTGGGCCCTGGAGGACATCTCCCAGAGCGAGATCTCGGATGCTGGGGTGAAGGTGCGCCACCTCGACCGGGGGGAGTGGCATTCCCTGCTCGACCCCGGCATGTTGACCCTGCTCATCATCGATCCCCACGTGCTTCCGGTCTGGGGGCTCTACCGCTATATCGCCTTCATGGAGGAGAACGGCCTGGACGCACGCGCCTACCGGATGGCCCTCTGGGGCAAGCTCGCCGCCCCCTTGGACCTGCTCGCCATGCTGGTCCTGGCGGTGCCTCTGGTGTTCGTCAGCGTGCGCGGGGCGAGCCTGGGACAGCGCGTCTTCTGGGGGGTGCTGGTGGGGGTGGGATTCTTCATCCTCGAACGCGCCCTGGCCCAGATATCATTGGTCTATGGCCTGCATCCGGCGGTGGCCGCCTTGCTGCCCCCGGTCATCGCCCTGGTGGCCGCCTGGGGCCTGCATTTCCAGGCCTGGCGTCCGCTCAGGCGCGCGGTTCCACTACCAGACGGGTCCGCGACAGCCGGTCGTGCCAGGTGAGGCCCTCGGGGTCGAGCAGGGCCCATAGGAATCCCAGGCCCAACGCCGCCCAGGACAGGATCGCGGCGAAGAAGCGCTGGCAGGCGAGGGTGCGTGGCACCGGGCCACCGTCCAGGGCCACCAGGCGCAGGCGCCAGGCCTGCATTCCCAAGGTCTTGCCCGGACCGCTCCAGAAACCACAGAAGAAGACCATGACCACGCCGCACAGGAAGAGGGCATAGAAGGGGTTGGCGGCGATCCGCTGGGGGGCTACCCCCAGGCCCAGGGTCAGGGGCAGGACCACCAGGACATGGGCGGTGAAGGTCAGCCCGGCGGCGAGCAGACCGTCGTAGAGGGCGGCGGCGAGGCGCCGGGCAAGGCCGGGGAAAGGGGGTGACATGGCGGTTCCTTGGTCGAAGGAGAGACAGGGAGGCCGCCCTTCCGTGGGAGTTCGAAAAGTGGCCTTCCCGGCCGTCTTTCTCGCCGCGCTGCCTGTCGTGTGTGTGACCTGCCCCTGTGGATGAGGGCAGATACGGGTTGGGCAGTAGAGTGCCTCGCAGAGAGAATGGTGGGATAAGAGGCATTCCGGGCCCTCGAGGCGATTTTTCAGATCAAGGGCTTGTGTGTCGCACAAAAGGTTTCGTCAGGCGTCGAAGGCGTAGTGTTTCTCTACTGATTCGAGGATCTCCCAGGTGCAGGTGAGGCCGGCCGGGAAGGTCACCAGGTCGCGCCGGCCGATCTCCACCGGCTCGCCGCCCTCGGGGGTGACGATCACCCGCCCCTTGAGCAGATAGCAGGTTTCCGCCTGATCGTAGTGCCAGGGGAACGAAGACACCCCTTTCTTCCAGATGGGCCAGTCGTAGACCCCGATGACGTCGAGTTTGGCGGGCGAAGGGTTGTGTTCCACATAGATACTGGGCAGGGTCACTGGGGATTCCTCGGAGGGTTGGGCTGGGTGTCGGGCGGAGGGATGCCCTCCCCGGGGTTTCGACCCCGGGGAAGGGCACGGCCGCGACGGAATTCTACACCCTGCCTTGCGCTTCGTTCGAGGTTCCAGGAAACTCACCCCCATGGACACAGAACTCTATGCCCTGGCCGAGTGTCTCGGCGCTCTCCTCAGAGACCAGGATCTCCGCGTCGCCACCGCGGAATCCTGCACGGGTGGCTGGATCGCCAAATGCCTGACCGACGTGCCGGGCGCCAGCCGGTGGTTCGAACGCGGGTTCGTCACCTACAGCAACGCGGCGAAGGAAGACCTCCTGGGGGTGGACCCCGGCACCCTGGCGGCGCAGGGCGCGGTCAGCGAGGCGGTGGTGCGGGAGATGGCCCTGGGGGCGGTCGCCCACAGCGGGGCCGAGGTGGCGATGGCGGTGAGCGGCATCGCCGGCCCCGGCGGGGGGACGCCCGACAAGCCGGTGGGTACGGTGTGGCTGGCCTGGGCCCTGCCTGGCGGTGGTACGCTCGCGGAGCGCGCCTGCTTCCCCGGCGATCGCGAGGCGGTACGCCGGGCGGCGGTGGAGCGCGCCCTGAGAGGGCTGATGGAGCACTTCCCCCGTGCCCTCTGCTGAGCACCTGTTCTTCGCCCTCTGGCCGCCGGAGGAGACCCGCGGCGCCCTGGTCGCACTGCAACGCGACTTGCCGGCGGACGGTCGCGCCACCCATCCCTTGGATATCCACCTGACCCTGGTGTTCATGGGCCACCTGGCCGCCGGGGCCCGGGCCTGTGCCGAACGGGTGGCCGAGGGTGTGAGGGCCGCGCCCTTCGACCTGGCGATCGACCAGGTCGGTTACTGGGTACGCCCCCATATCCTCTGGGGTGGGCCGGCGACGACCCCCGCGCCCCTGGCGCGGCTGGTGAAGGATCTCCAGGACGGCCTCGCCCGGTGCGGCCTGGAGCCCGAGCGCCGTCCCTATGCTGCCCATGTGACCCTGTACCGCAAGGCCCGTCCCGCCTCCTTCCGGCCTTTGGATCGGCCCATCCCCTGGCCGGTGCGGGAGTTCGTGCTGGCCCGTTCGGGGCGGGCCCCGCAGGCGCCTCGCTACGAGATCCTGCGACGTTGGCCGCTCGCCGCTACGGACCCATGCCCTGAGCCCCCGGGCGTGGGATAATCCCCCGATTCCCAACACAGCAATTCAGACGCATCCCTATGGACGAAAATCGCAAGAAGGCCCTGGCCGCCGCCCTCGGCCAGATCGAACGCCAATTCGGCAAGGGCGCGGTGATGCGCCTCGGCGACGGCGCCGCGGTGCGCAAGGTGGACGTGATCTCCACCGGCTCCCTGGGCCTGGACGTGGCCCTGGGGGTGGGGGGGGTGCCCCGCGGCCGGGTGATCGAGATCTACGGCCCGGAGTCGTCGGGCAAGACCACCCTCACCCTGCAGATCATCGCCGAGGCCCAGAAACTCGGCGGCACCGCGGCCTTCGTGGACGCCGAGCACGCCCTCGATCCCACCTACGCCGGCAACCTGGGGGTGAACATGGACGAACTCCTCGTGTCGCAACCCGATACCGGCGAGCAGGCCCTGGAGATCACCGACATGCTGGTGCGTTCGGGGGCGGTGGACGTGGTGGTGGTGGACTCGGTGGCCGCCCTCACCCCCAAGGCCGAGATCGAGGGCGACATGGGCGACTCCCACGTGGGCCTGCAGGCGCGGCTCATGTCCCAGGCCCTGCGCAAGCTCACCGCCAACATCAAGCGGACCAACTGTATCGTCATCTTCATCAACCAGATCCGGATGAAGATCGGGGTGATGTTCGGTAATCCCGAGACCACCACCGGCGGCAACGCCCTCAAGTTCTACGCCACCATCCGCCTGGACATCCGCCGCATCGGCGCCATCAAGAAGGGTGACGAGGTCCTGGGCAACGAGACCCGGGTCAAGGTGGTGAAGAACAAGGTGGCCCCGCCCTTCAAGCAGGTGGTGTTCGACATCCTCTACGGTCAGGGTATCTCCCGCGAAGGGGAGATCATCGACATGGGGGTGGCCGAGGGCATCGTGGACAAGTCCGGGGCCTGGTACAGCTACAACGGCAACCGCATCGGCCAGGGCAAGGACAACGTGCGCAACTATCTGAAGGAACACCCGGAGCTGGCCGCCGAGATCGAGCAGCAGATCCGCGCCCGGCTGTTGCCCCAGGCCGAGGCCGAACCCGCGGAGGCGGTGGACTGAACCCGGATCCGCGCGACACCGCCCTGCGCCTGCTCGCCGCGCGCGAGCACAGCCGTCTGGAACTGGCCCGCAAGCTGGTCCGGCGCGGCCATGACGAGGCCGTGGTCGCGGCCGTTCTGGAGGAACTCGTGGCGGCCGGTCTGCAGAGCGACGCGCGCTTCGCCGAGGCCTACGTGGAGCAGCGCGCGGCGGCCGGTTACGGCCCCCTGCGGATTCGCGCGGAACTGCGCGAGCGGGGCATTGGCGGGGACCTGATCGGCCGTTTCCTACCCGACGATCCGGACCTCTGGCAGGAACGCCTGGCCGAGGTCCACCGCCGCCGTTATGGCGGCTCCCCGCCCACCGACCGCCGTGAGTGGGGCCGCCGGGTCCGCTTCCTGGAACGCCGTGGCTTTCCCCCGGCCTGGATCCGCAAGATGGCGCCGTTTGACCCCTGATCTCCTTTGGGGCACATTGCGCCCCTTTCCCAACATGCGTTCCCCAGACCTATGAAGAGCAGTGCCGAACTCCGCCAGGCCTTCCTGGACTTCTTCGCCGAACGCGGCCACGAGATCGTGCCCGGCAGCCCTCTGGTGCCGGCCGACGACCCCACCCTGCTGTTCACGAACGCCGGTATGGTCCAGTTCAAGGACGTCTTCATCGGCCGCGACAAGCGCCCCTACACGCGGGCGGCCAGCGCCCAGCGTTGCGTGCGCGCCGGGGGCAAGCACAACGACCTGGAGAACGTGGGCTACACCGCCCGCCATCACACCTTCTTCGAGATGCTGGGGAACTTCAGCTTCGGCGACTACTTCAAGGCGGAGGCCATCCGTTTCGCCTGGGACTTCCTCACCGGCACCCTCGAAATCCCCGCCGAGAGGCTGTGGGTGACGGTCTACGCCGAGGACGACGAGGCCGCGCGTATCTGGCTGGAGGAGATCGGGGTGGATCCGGGACGCCTCACCCGCATCGGCGACAAGCCCGGGGGCGGGCGCTACCAGAGCGACAACTTCTGGTCCATGGGGGACACCGGCCCCTGCGGTCCCTGCACCGAGATCTTCTACGACCATGGGGCCCAGATCCCCGGCGGCCCCCCGGGCACCCCGGAAGAGGACGGCGACCGTTACGTGGAGATCTGGAACCTGGTGTTCATGCAGTTCAACCGCGACGCCGCGGGGACCCTCAGCCCCCTGCCCAAGCCCTCGGTGGATACCGGCATGGGCCTGGAGCGCCTGGCCGCGGTGATGCAGGGGGTGCACAGCAACTACGACATCGACCTGTTCCGCCACCTCATCCGCGCCGCCGCCGAGGTCACCGGCACCACCGACCTGGAGGACAAGTCCCTGCGGGTGATCGCCGATCACATCCGCGCCAGCGCCTTCCTCGTCACCGACGGGGTGTTGCCCGCCAACGAGGGACGCGGCTACGTGTTGCGCCGCATCATCCGCCGCGCCATCCGCCACGGTTACCGCCTCGGGTGCAAGACCCCCTTCTTCCACCGTCTGGTGGCCCCGCTGGAGGCCGTCATGGGCACCGCCTATCCCGAGCTGACGGCCGCCCGCGGGCAGGTGGAACGGGTCCTGCGCCTGGAGGAGGAACGTTTCGCCGAGACCCTGAGCCAGGGCATGCGTCTGCTGGAAGAGGCCATGGACCGGCTCGCGGGTGACACCCTCCCTGGCGAGACCCTGTTCAAGTTGTACGACACCTACGGCTTCCCCGCCGATCTCACCGCCGACGTGGCCCGGGAACGCGGGTTGAAGGTGGACATGGCCGGCTTCGAACGGGCGATGGCCGCCCAGCGCGCCCGCGCCCGCGCCGCTCACGCCTTCGCCGCCGATCAGAGCGTGGCGCCGGCCATCGACGCCGAGACCGAATTCAGCGGCTACGAGCGCCTGCGGGACCAAGGGCGCATCCTCGCCATCGTCAAGGACGGCCGGACCGCCCAGTGCCTGGAGCCGGGCGAGGAGGGCCTGGTGGTCCTCGACCGCACCCCTTTCTACGCCGAGTCCGGCGGGCAGGTGGGCGATCGGGGCCGCTTGGCTGCCAACGAGGCCCGTTTCGAGGTGGCCGAGACCCGCAAACAGGGGGCCGCCGGGGCCTTCGCTCACATCGGCCGTGCCCTCCAGGGCCGTCTGTGCGTGGGTGCCGAGGTGAACGCCGAGGTGGACGCCGAGGCCCGCCGCGAGACCGCCCGCAACCACTCCGCCACCCACCTGCTGCACGCCGCCTTGCGCCAGGTCCTGGGTTCCCACGTGCAACAGAAGGGCTCCCTGGTGAATCCGGCCCATCTGCGGTTCGACTTCTCCCACTTCGAGGCCATCGACCGCGAGCGTCTGGAGGCCGTCGAGGCCCTGGTCAATGCCCGTATCCGCGACAACCTGGCGGTGGAGACCCGGATCATGGGCCTCGCCGAGGCCAAGGCCCTCGGCGCCATGGCCCTGTTCGGGGAGAAGTACGGCGAGCGGGTGCGGGTGCTGCGCATGGGCGACTTCTCCACCGAACTCTGCGGCGGCACCCATGTGCGGGCCACCGGCGACATCGGCCTGTTCAAGATCGTCTCCGAAGGCGGCGTGGCCGCCGGGGTGCGGCGGATCGAGGCGGTCACCGGGGGACGGGCGGTGGCGCTCATGCAGGCCGAGGCCCGGGCCCTGGCCGGAGTGGCCTCGCGCCTCAAGGGCCCGGCCCTGGAGGCCCCCCAGCGTCTCGACCAGGTGTTGGCACGGGAGCGCGGGCTGGAAAAGGAACTGGAACGCCTCAAGGCCCGGCTGGCCAGTGCCGCCGGCAGCGACCTGACCGCCCGGGCCAAGGACCTGGGCGGGGTGCGGGTCCTCGCCGCGCGCCTGGACGGGGCCGATCCCAAGACCCTGCGTACCACCCTGGACCAGCTCAAGAACCGCCTTGGGAGTGCGGTGATCCTCCTGGCCACGGTCAGGGACGGCAAGGTGGCCCTGGCCGCCGGGGTCACCCCCGACCTCACCGATCGCTGCAAGGCCGGTGACCTGGTGAAGGCCGCCGCCGCCCGGGTGGGTGGACGCGGTGGCGGCCGCCCGGACATGGCCCAGGCCGGCGGCGGTGACCCCGATGGGCTGCCGGCGGCCCTGGCCCTGGTGGAAGACTGGGTGCGGGAACGCCTGTGAGACCTCATGGGCCGGATCGTCCCAGGCGCGTACCGGCCGGCCTGGCGGTTCCCGTGGCCCCATCTCCACCGCGAACGGCGGGATGCGCTGTCGCTTTCCCGCCCTACGGGGTCGTGCGGCGGGATGCGCTGTCGCTTTCCCGCCCTACGGACTAGGGCATGACCTCATGTGCGGCATCTGCGGCGATCTGAGACTCGACGGCGCCCCCGCGAATCTGGCGGCGGTGGAGCGCATGAACGCGGCCCTCGCCCGGCGCGGTCCCGACCACGCCGGGGCCTGGGCCGACGGGCCCCTGGGCATGGGCCACCGGCGCCTGGCGGTGATCGACCTCTCCCACCACGCCAACCAGCCCATGCTGGACCGGCAGACGGGCCTGGCCCTGGTCTTCAACGGGACCATATACAACCATCCGGAGCTGCGGGCCGAACTCCAGGGCCTCGGTCACCGCTTCGTCTCCGACGGCGACACCGAGGTGATCCTGCGCGCCTGGATCCAGTGGGGCCGGGACTGCCTGGAACGCCTGGACGGGATGTTCGCCTTCGCCGTCTGGGACCCGCGGGCGCGTACTCTGACCCTGGCCCGCGACCGTCTGGGCATCAAGCCCCTGTATTGGGCCCGCGCCGGCGATCACTTCGCCTTCGCCTCCAGCCTCCCGGCCCTGCTCGCCGGCGGGGGCGTGGACACCCGTCTGGATCCCGTCGCCCTGCACCACCAGTTCACCCTGCATGGGGTGGTGCCCAGCCCCCGGACCGTCCTGCGCGGGGTGCGCAAGCTGGCCCCGGGGCACTGGCTGGCGTTGGACGTCGAAGGCCGCACGGAGGAGGGGGGGTACTGGTCCCTGGAGGCCACCCGACCGCCCGAGCCCCTGCGCGAGGGCGATTGGCTGGCGGCCATCCACGCGGCCCTGCGCGCGGCGGTGGAGCGGCGCCTGCGCATCGCCGACGTGCCGGTGGGGGTGCTGCTCTCGGGCGGCCTGGATTCCAGCCTTCTGGTGGGCCTGCTGGCCGAGGCGGGGGTGGAGGACCTGCGCACCTTCTCGGTGGGCTTCGAGGACTCGCCGGAGGAGGCGGGCAGTGAGTTCGAGTATTCCGACCTGGTGGCGGCCCGCTTCCACACCCGCCACCGGCGTTTCCTGGTGCCCAACGACCAGGTCCTGGCGCGCCTGCCCGAGGCCGTGGACGCCATGGCGGAGCCCATGTTCGCCCAGGACGCGGTGGCCTTCTATCTGCTTGCCGAGCGGGTCTCCCGGGAGATCAAGGTGGTCCAGTCGGGGCAGGGGGCGGACGAGGTCTTCGGCGGTTATTTCTGGTATCCGCGCATGGCCGCGGAGACCACGGGCACGCCCCTGGAGCGCTTCCGCAGACACTATTTCGACCGCGATCACGGCGAATACCTGCGCATGGTGGGGCGCGAATTCCAGGTCCCCGACGTCACCTCGGAGTTCATCGAACGGAAGCTGGCCGAGCCTGGCGCCGACACCTTCATGGACGCGGTCCTGCGCCTGGATGTCACCACCCTGATCGTGGACGATCCGGTCAAGCGGGTGGACAACATGACCATGGCCTGGGGCCTGGAGGCGCGGGTGCCTTTCCTCGACCGGCAGCTGGTGGAGCTGGCCGCCCGCTGCCCGCCGGAGATCAAGTTGCAGGCGGGCGGCAAGTACCCCCTCAAGGTGATGGCCCGGGGCCTGTTGCCCGATGCGGTGATCGACCGCCCCAAGGGCTATTTCCCCATGCCCGCCCTCAAGTACGTGCGCGGCGACTTTCTGGAGTTCATGCGCGGGATCCTGGACTCGCGCGCCTGCCGGGAGCGCGGGCTCTACCGGCGCGAATACGTGGACAGTCTCCTGGCCGCCCCGGACATGCACCATACCCGGATCCAGGGCAACAAGCTGTGGCACCTGGCCCTGCTGGAGTTCTGGTTGCAGCGTCACGGCATCGCTTGAAACCTTCGCCGCGGGGCACCATCTAAGCCCCTTGTCCCCTTCTTTCACAGGAGCCGTCTTATGGACGTACTCGAACGTATCGACCAACAGGTCAAGGGCAACGCGGTGGTGATCTACATGAAGGGCACCCCCCAGTTTCCCATGTGCGGATTCTCCTCCCGCGCCGCCCAGGCCCTGCAGGAATGCGGCGTACCCTTCGCCTATGTCAACGTCCTGGCGGACGCCGAGATATTCGAGAACCTGCCCCGTTACGCCGACTGGCCCACCTTTCCCCAGGTCTATATCGACGGCGAGTTGGTGGGCGGCTGCGACATCACCTTGGAGCTGCATGCATCGGGGGAACTCAAGCGCATGATGGAACAGGCCGTGGCCAAGCAGACGCAGGCACAGGCGGACGAGACCGGCTGAAGCCGGTTCAGCCGTGGGCGGGGTCACCCTCCGAACCCTCGAGGGGGACCCCGCCGCGGAGCGCGCACTCGCGTTCGCTGGCGAAGACGAAGCCCTTGCCGCGGCAGGCGTTCTGTCCGTTACAGGCGTTGAATGTCGTGCTGCAGGCGGTGGTGCCCTTGCACTGATTGACGCCCCAGCAGGCGATTTCGGCCTCGCCTGCGGTTTGTACCCAGGCATCCACCGACTTGTACATCCCATAGAAGGCCAGCGCCGCGCCGGCACTCAGGGCGGCGCCCGTGGCCAGGCGCCGTCCGGGGTCGGCGGGCCCGTCCCCAGGGGGTGGAGTCGCGCAGGCCTCGGTGGCGCAGGCCGCTGTCCTCCACCCGTTCACCAGATCCCACAGGCTGCCTGCCATGAGCAGGCCGAGTCCGGTGTAGAGCAACCAGGGCAGGGGCAAGACACCCGTCACCAGGGCCCAGAGTGCGGTGCTGGCGACGAGGCCTCCGGGGAGGCCCAGCCGGAAAGGACCGCGGCGGCCATGGGTGCGGGTCGAGCGGTAGAGCAGCCACAGGCTGAGGGCGGCGAAGCTCACGAACAGGGGGAACAGCCAGGCGTCCCGGGCCAGGAAGCCCAGGCCGAGGGTCCCCACGAGGGCGAGCACCGGGGCGATGCCCAGGCAACAGGCGGCGGCGATACCGGCCCCGAAAAGGCTGGAGAGTTGTCCGAGAAGGTTCTTCATGGTCTGGGGCCTGCACGACGGGTATATCCTGATTGTGGACCCTGGACCCAGGTACGGAGTCAAGCCTCCCCTTTCTCTTCCTCCTCCAGGGCCCGCACGATGGGGCAGGGCGTTTGGAGGTCTCCGTTGGCACAGTCGGCGGTGAGCCGTTGCAGGGCGGCCTTCATGGCCGCGAGATCGGCCATGCGGCGGTCGATCTCCCGGTATTTGCGTTCCGCCAGGGCCCTGACCGCCTCGCAGTTGCGCTCCCCCAGGTCCAGCAGTTCGCCGATCTCCCGGAGGGAGAAGCCGAGTCCCTGGGCGCGTTTGATGAAGCGCACCCGGGCCACCGTTTCTTCCGGGTAGTGGCGGAACCCCGCGGCGGGACGCGCCGGTTCGGCGATCAGGCCGCGGCGCTGGTAGTAGCGGATGGTCTCCCGGTTGACACCCGCGCGGCGGGCGACGCGGCCGATGGTGAGGGGCGGGGGGGCGATGGTTCGGCGGCGGTCCGATGGTGGTTCGATCATGGGCCGGGTATCGGGGCTGGCGGGATGTCGAAAAGGTCCTTCCCTGGACTTGTGCAAACGCGGGACCGGAAAACGCGCGGCTCGGACCACCTCAGCTCAGCAGAAGATAGACCCCTGCGGCGGCCAGGATCCCGAGCAGGGCGGCGCCGCCGGCCAGGAGGTACATGCGGTTCAGGGCGCCACCCGCGGAATGGGTCAGGTTGTCGGCCACCTCGCCGGCGGTCTCTTCGGCCACGTGCTCGGCCACGGTGCGGGCCTCGCGGCGGGCGATCTCCTCGGCCTTCTGTTCCGCCGCGGCCTCGGCCACCTCGGACAGCTTGCGCATCAGCTGGGCGTTTTGTGGGAGGCGTTCGCCCAGTTCCGAAATGAGTGCCCCCAGGCGGCGGTTGAGGCGTTCGAAGACGCGCTCTTCCAGACCACGCACCTCTTGTTGAATGAGGCCAGGGAGCACTTTCTTGCGGATCTTCTGCATCACCATCTGGGCGTGGCTGGTTTCCATCTGCATCAAGTCGTCCTTCAACCTGCTCATCTCCGCCTCCACGCGGGTGGCGACGTCCTGGTCGCTGGAGACGGTCGATATCTCCGCGCGCAGGCCTTCGATGGCCTGCTCCATGCGTTCAGCGAAGGACTGGGCGCTGTCCCGCACTGCATCGGCGCTGAGTTCGCGTGCCCGCGCCTCCGCCCAGGTTTGCAGCGCGGGTGCGAATTCCTCCTCGAAAAGGGCGCGGATGCGACGGTCGATGGCCTCCGGGGATGGCGTGGGGGGCGCGGCCGGTGTGGGCTCCACCGTCGGGGCTCCGGGAGCCGGTGCAGAAGCCGCCGCCGGAGCCTCGGAGGCCGGCGCGGAAACCTCCAGCCCGGGGGCGGCCTCGATCTCTCCCAGCACTTGGCGCAGCTTGTCTTCGCTCGCGGGTTTGGGGAGGATATCGAGTGCCCCGTGGGCACGTGCCTCCCGCAGATAGCTGGCATCGTCGTTGGAGGTACACATCACCACGGGAATGGCGGCGGTGGCCGGATTCTGTTTCAGGGCATCCAGGGCCTCGAAACCGTTCATGCCCGGCATCAGGTGATCCATGAACACGGCATCGGGGGCGATTTGTTCCACCTTCTGCAGGGCCTCTTCGCCCGATTCGGCCAACTCCACCTCGTACTGGTGGCGTTTGAGCAGCATACGCAGGGCGAAACGGGCGGACTTGGAGTCGTCCACCACCAGGATCTTTCGAGTGCTCATTGTCGCGTCGTTCCTTGGGGTCTGAGAGAATCACGCTCGATACAGATGTAGCTAACGGCCACGAGGTCTCGGACTTGAGTGGGCGGCCTGGGGCCAAGGTCCGGTGGAATCACATCGTGAGGTCCTTGGACTGTCCGCGTCGAGTCTGTCTATCCGTCACAGGTAAATATCGCGTTACTGGGCAGCCCCCCGCCCCCCCTGGGCTTCGTAGCGATTTCTTGCCATAGTCTCCGCTACGGCTTGCCTGCGTGCCTCGCCGAGGGGTACGGGGAACGCCATCGAAAAACGAGGGACGGCACAGGAAAGCGCCGTTTGCGGGCCGAAGGAGGGGAAGATTCACGGGCGACCGGTATATCCAAATGAAAGCCAGGTTCCATGCGCTGGGGTCGGCGTCCAACCTAGCCGACTCACGACGAAAAATCCAGGTGTGCGGATGCTAGACCGATCCGTACAGCAGGCGGCCCATTTCCGGATCCTGGACGATGCCGCGGCGGTGGCCGATGCCGCCGTGGAGGAGATCCTGACGGCGGCCCGCCGCGCCCTGGCCGCGCGGGGGCGTTTCCGCATCGTCCTGGCCGGGGGGTCCACGCCACTCGCGGCCTACCGGCGGCTGGCCGGGCGGGGCGGCCCCTGGGACGGCTGGGAATGCTATTTCGGGGACGAGCGCTGCCTACCCGCGGGCGACCCGGGGCGCAACGATCGGGCGGTGACCGAGGCCTGGTTCGATCCAGCCGGGGTGCCGGCCGGGGCGCGTTTCCCCATCCCCGCCGAACTGGGGGCCGCGCGTGCCGCGGCGGCCTACGAGGCCCTGGTGCACAAGGCCCTGCCGTTCGATCTGGTGCTTCTGGGCATGGGTGAGGACGGTCATACCGCCAGTCTCTTCCCCGGGCGGGGGGAACCACCAGGCCGGCTCGTGATGCCGGTGTACGCCGCCCCCAAGCCCCCACCCGAGCGGGTCAGTCTCACCCGCCGCGCCCTGTGCCACAGCCGCCGCGTCCTGCTGTTGGTCACCGGCGGGGCCAAGGCCCCGGCCCTGTGCGCCTGGCGGGCCGGGGCCGATCTCCCCGTGGCCCGAATCCACTCCCTGGGCGCGGTCCTGGTCCTGGCCGATCGCGCCGCCTGTAGCGGTTGTGACGAGGAGGTCTCATGAACAGCGATTCCCTGCCCGGTCCCCATCCCGACCGCGCCATCCTCTGGCACCAGGAGCGGCTCTGGCTCCTGGATCAGCGTGCCTTGCCGCACGCCGCCCCCTATCTGGGCTACGACAGCGCCCCCGAGGTGGCCGGGGCGATCCGCGACATGGTGGTGCGGGGCGCCCCCGCCATCGGCATCACCGCCGCCTACGGGGCGGTGTTGGGCGTGCGCCGGGCCTGGGCCACTGTGGGGAGGGGCTGGCGCGCGGCCGTGGAAGCCGATCTGGAGATCCTGGCCGCGGCCCGTCCCACCGCGGTGAACCTGCGCTGGGCCCTGGCGCGCATGGCCCGGGTCATGGACGGCCTGCCCGCCGACCGGGACCCCGAGGGACCTGTCCTGGCCGAGGCCCGGAGGATCCACGCAGCCGACCGCGAGGCCAACCGCCGCATGGGCGCCTTGGGCGCGGCCCTGATCGAGGGTCCTACAGGGGTACTCACGCACTGCAATGCCGGGGCACTGGCCACTGGCGGCTACGGCACCGCCTTGGGGGTGATCCGCAGCGCCCACGCCCAGGGCCGGCTGAGTCAGGTGTTCGCCGACGAGACCCGTCCCTGGCTCCAGGGTGCCCGACTCACGGCCTGGGAACTCCTCCAGGACGCCATCCCGGTGACCCTGGTGGCCGAAGGCGCCGCCGCCAGCCTCATGGCCCGCGGCGGCATCGGCTGGGTCGTCGTCGGTGCCGACCGCGTGGCGGCCAACGGCGACGTGGCCAACAAGATCGGTACCTATGGGCTGGCGGTACTGGCGCGGCGGCATGGAGTGCGCTTCATGGTGGCCGCCCCCACCTCCACCATCGATCCCCACGCCGCCGACGGCAATGCCATTCCCATCGAAGAGCGCGCTCCCGGGGAACTCCTCTCTTGTGGCGGCTGCGAAGTGGCGGCGCCCGGAGCGGGGGCCTGGAACCCGGTGTTCGATGTCACCCCCGCCGAGCTGGTGGACGCCCTGGTGACCGAGAAGGGGGTGTTGGAGCGGCCGGATGCGGAGGGTATCCGGCGCTTGTGGAACGCCCGGGCCTGACGGGTTCGACGTGTGGATGCGGTCTCCCGCTGATGCGATCGCCATGGTGTCCGCGCCACCGAGGAGGACAAGAGCATAGCGGGCCGTTGGCTGCGGCCATGCCGTTGCGTCGCAGCTATAGTGCTTGCGTCGCCGACGAGATTAAGTAAAATCGCCCGTTTTCACGAAGTACAGGTGGTCCCTGGCCAGATCAGGACCGCCTTTTGTTTTTTGACCGATTCAGGATTCCGGAACATGGCGGATGCCCTCATGGCCACCTACAACCGCCTGCCGGTGAGCTTTGAGCGGGGCGAAGGGGCCTGGCTTTGGGACACCGAAGGGAAACGCTACCTCGACGCCCTGTCAGGCATCGCCGTGTGCGGCCTGGGGCACGCTCACCCGCGCCTCGCCGAGGCCCTGTGCGGGCAGGTCCATACTCTGGTCCACACCTCCAACCTCTACGGCGTTCCCCAGCAGCAGGCATTGGCCGAAGCGCTCACCGCGGCGGCCGGCATGGAGCGGGTGTTCTTCGCCAACTCCGGCGCCGAGGCCAACGAGGCCGCCCTCAAGATCGCCCGCCGTCTCGGTCATGGCCGGGGCATCGAGCGGCCCACGGTGATCGTCACCGACAACAGTTTCCATGGCCGGACCCTGGCCACCCTTACGGCCACTGGCAACCGCAAGGTGCAGGCCGGGTTCGAACCCTTGGTCCAGGGCTTCGTGCGCGTCCCTTTCGGTGACCTGGAGGCGGTGCGCGCCGCCGGCCACCACACCGCAGAGGTGGTCGCGGTGATGGTGGAGCCCATCCAGGGCGAGGGTGGAGTGAACATCCCGCCCGACGACTATCTGCCCGGCCTGCGCGCCCTGTGTGACGAACGGGGCTGGCTGTTGATGCTCGATGAGATCCAGACCGGCATGGGCCGTACCGGGACCCTGTTCGCCTGCCAGGGGCAGGGCGTGGTGCCCGACGTCATGACCCTGGCCAAGGCCCTGGGCAACGGCGTTCCCATGGGGGCCTGCCTGGCCCGGGGCGGGGCGGCTGAGGTCCTGGGGCCTGGCAGCCACGGATCCACCTTCGGCGGCAATCCCCTGGCCTGCCGGGCCGGTCTGGAGGTGCTCTCCATCCTGCGCGAGCAGGACCTGCCGGGGCGTGCCGCCGCCTTGGGCGAGGCCTTGCTGAGGGATTTCCGCGAGCGCCTTGGGGGGCTTACCGGGGTCGTGGACATCCGTGGCCGGGGGCTCATCCTCGGTATCGAACTCGACCGCCCCTGCAGCCGATTGGTGGGCCTTGCCCTCGACCAGGGCCTGCTCATCAACGTCACCGCCGAGCGGGTGATACGCCTGTTGCCTCCCTTGATCCTCGATGACCACCAGGCGCGGCGCCTGGTGGACGACCTGAGTGGATTGATCGAGGCCTTCCTCCAGAGCTAGAACACCCGATATGACCACCCGACCCCGTCACTTCCTCAGCCTCCTCGACCTCGACCCCGACGGACTCCAGGCGCTCCTGAACCGCGCCGGCGAACTCAAGGCCATGCAGAAGGCGGGGGAACCCCATGCCTCCCTCCCCGGACGTACCCTGGCGATGATCTTCGAGAAGTCCTCCACCCGTACTCGGGTCTCCTTCGAGGCGGGCATGACCCAACTTGGCGGACATGCCCTGTTCCTGTCCCCGCGCGACACCCAGCTCGGCCGCGGGGAACCCATCGAGGACAGCGCCCGGGTGCTCTCGCGCATGGTGGATGCGGTGATGATCCGGACCTTTGGCCACGAGCGTATCGAACGCTTTGCCGCCCATTCCCGGGTTCCCGTGATCAATGGGCTCACCGACCGCTGCCACCCCTGCCAGTTGCTGGCGGACCTCCAGACCTACCAGGAACACAGGGGCCCCATTCGCGGCCGGTGTGTGCTCTGGGTGGGCGACGGCAACAATATGTGCCATTCCTATATCAACGCGGCCCGTCTGTTGGACTTCGAACTCCGCATCGCCTGTCCCGAAGGGCATGACCCCGACCCGGACATCCTGGCCGCGGCGGGCGATCGGGTACGGATCCTGCGCGACCCCGTGGAGGCCGCCGAGGGGGTGGACCTGGTGGTCACCGACGTCTGGGCGAGCATGGGCCAGGAGCAGGAACAGGCCCGTCGGGAACGGGATTTCGCCGGCTATCAGGTGACCGCCGAACTCATGAGCCGCACGGCCCCGGACGCCCCTTTCATGCACTGCCTCCCTGCCCATCGGGGGGAGGAGGTGGCGGCCGAGGTGATCGACGGCCCCCGCTCCCTGGTCTGGGACGAGGCCGAGAACCGCCTTCATGCCCAGAAGGCCCTGCTGGAACATCTTCTGAGGGACTGAGATGAATATCCCACGGTATCTGCTCCCGGTCTTCCTCTTCTGCGCGTGGGGCGTGACTGCCCAGGCCGCTACCCGCTATGTCACCGACCAGATCAAGGTCACCCTGCGTGGGGGCGAGAGCACCGGCCACAAGATCGTGCGCATGTTGCCCAGCGGTACCCCGGTGGAGGTCCTGGAGGTCCATCCCAAGACCGGCTACAGCAAGGTGCGCGCCCTCGGCGCCGAGGGTTACGTGCTCACCCGTCAACTCATGGACCAACCCGCGGCTCGTGATCGCCTGGCCGAGATGCAGAAGCGTCTCGATGAATTGCAACAGGCCCCGGATCAATTGACCGGCAAGCTCAGCCGGCTGCGCCAGGAACACGAGGCCCTGCAAAGGCGCTACCGGGACGTGGAGCAGGAGCGCGAGCGCCTGAGGCAGGAACTCCAGAGCCTGAGCCGGACGGCAGCCAATGCGGTGCGGATCGACAAGGAACGGACGGCGTTGCGTCGGCAGGTGGCTGCCCTCACCCGTCAGAGCGAGGAACTGCGCCAGGAGAACCGCGATCTGCAGAACCGCACGGCCCAGAACTGGTTTCTGATCGGCGCCGCGGTGGTGGGCGGGGGCATCCTCATCGGCCTGATCCTGCCCCACTTGCGGTTCCGCCGGCGCAAGACCTCCTGGGACAGCCTCTGAAAACAGCTGCCGGGGCGGCTTCAACCGCGATGCGGCGGGGCCGTTTCGCCCAGGAGTCATGGCGGCTGAAGACTCTCCCGCGGGCGAAGAGGGCCGGGCGAGGTCTTCGCGCCCATCGCAAGACGTATCGCTCGTTCCCGAGCCCTTCCTTTCCTATTTCCCCTTCAGTCAAACAGCGGCCCATATGGTCGCTCGGCACTACCACCCTATCCACCAGATGGCAGCGATGGCATCCCCGAACAGGTCCAGGTTCTTCATGCGCATCGAGGGGCGGTGGCGCGGGAGACCCACTCCATGGTCCTTGCCGGGATAGGCCAGCACCAACAGGCCGTTAAGAAAGGCCTCCCTGGATTTGTTCAAGCATGGAACCGGGAAACGCGAATTCCCGGTTCCTCCATGTGCCGCACGCAGGCCGTCAAGAGACCTCGTTTTTCGACGGCCTGTTCAGGGGTCTTGTGAAAATCCGCCTTTCTTGACACAAGACCTGCCTCGTGATACCTCGCTCCACCACCAAATCACACCACCTCCTTGCACGGTTCACGCTGGGTCAGGGCTCCGTCATCTAACCGTCCCTCTGCCAGTGGCCTTCCCTGAAAAACGCCGTGAATACCTCCCTGTAGGCTTGACTGCGGCATCCCTGCCGCAGACATTTTCAGGGAAGGCCACTGGCGCGGTTTTCAATGACTTGAGTGGTTGGATGACGTGGTCCTGCGCGCTGGGTGCTTGAACCCGGCCTCCCAATGGGGGGAGAATGAATTGTTTCTTTTCGCTCACTACGGCTGCCTTTCGCACCCCTGGGCTGTATCGCGAGAGCCCGCCATGGTTCCAGATACGGCCATTTCCGTGCTTCACCCAGGGCCACCAAGAACGTCCCCTCAAAAAGTCGAGGAGTGATTCAGGGAAAGGCTGTGTACGGACCAAAGGACGGGAAACCCCAGGGTGGTGGATACGCACACAGTCGGCTGGGTTTTCTGTCCTCAACTCTTGAACACCGCTCCTACCGAGGAAAGATGTCTCAGTTCGACAATATCGGCTTTCAGTATCTCTGGCTCATTCGGTGAGCGATCAACGACTCTACCCCCGTTACCCTGTGGATGTCCCGGGCAGGATTCTGTGCAACGGCGCGCCGGTCAGTGATTGCCGGTTGCAGGATCTCCACTTGGGAGGGGCACTGATCCGGTTTCCGTCTGGGGAGATCCCGTCACACCTCAAGGAAGGCGACCTGTGCGATCTGGACATCCTGTTACCCGGAGAGGCTCAGAAGCCGGTCCGTGTGCAAGCCAGGGTGGCGCACCTGGGGCGGGGCAGTATCGGCGTATTGTTCCACGGTGCCAGGGAGCGTGCCATGGTGCGGATCCGGGGTTTCATAAGGTCATTGGCCGACGGGCAGAGGCGATTTGCAGCGGAGGATGTGCGGGTCGCGCCCGGGGCCTTGTCCCCGGAACATGCGCTGTCGCTGCTGCGGGGACTGGCCGAGCGGCGTATCGACCCAATGCTGGACTCGCTCCTGGAGCATCTGCAAAACGGCCTATGGTCGGCCGCCGAAAGGGCGCATAGCGATCAAGTACGCCAGGATCTGCAGAACGACAGTGTTCGCTTGGCGCGGGCCGGCCTCGAGAGTCAGTTCCAGCAACAGCTGTACGCTACCCTCTTGCGGCCCCTCGATCGACCCGATGGCTCTGTGCGATCGGACTCGCTTGGGCCGGACTCGGATACCGATCTCGATAGCGCCATGCCCACCCAGCTCGAGTTGGTGGATAAAGACCGATTTGAAGTTTGGTTGGCCAATTCATCCATGGTCCATCGCTTGGAACAGGCGTGCGCGGACCCGCTGCGGGTCCTGCGCCTGCAGGTTGAGGCCCTGTTCGGGTCCAACTTGAGTTTGGCCCTGGAACCGCAGCCTCTGGCAGATGCTTTGCAAGGCATTCTGGAACGGCTGGAAATCAGCGTATCCTCCCAGATACTCTGCCTTCGACACGCGACAGAATACCTGAGCGCCAACCTGGGTGCCTTCTACCGTGAGCTTAGCTCAACGTGGGAAGAGGCCGGATTGTTGATAGAGCCGGCCCCTGTTACTCCTGTGGTTTCGCCCAGGGGCGGTTCGGTGACGGAATCTCTCGCTCCGGTGGAGAAGGAGCCAGCCGATGAGGGGCCCGAGAGCACTGAGGTCGTGGAGGGTTCGGGCGCTGCGGGGTTCACTCTGTCGGCTGATGATTTGCTCGACCTCCTTGCTGAGGAGGGCATGCCGCAGGGCCGCGGAGGGAAGACAGAGCGCCCGGCATCTTCTCTCCGTGAGGGGATCGATCGACTGCTCGCGCTGAATAGGGCGCGGGGTCGCCGTGGATATCTTGATCCACTGCTTGCTGAGCGCATCGAGACCACGGACCGCGTGCTGCGGCAAGTGTCTGCAGACTCGGTGGCATCGACCGAGATCAAGACCCTGGTGGAATCGCTGTCGGCACCGCTCCTTGCCAGTGCCCTGGCCGTTCCGACGTTGTTCAGCGAAGGCGGCCATCCCATCGCCAGGATGCTGGATCAGCTGGAGCACATCGTCGCCCTTTCGCCTTTTTGTGACCATCCCGAGGTTCGCGCACGCCAGATCAGCGAGGCCCTTGTCCAACGGGCGATACGGACGGATGTGCGAGACACGGCGGTATGGACGCAGATCTCTGAGGAACTCGAGCAGCTGGAAGGACAGCTCGCACGGAGGTATCAACAGCAGGCGGAACGTCTCGTGGCCCGCTATCAGGGACGTGAACTCCGGCGCCTTGCGGCCGCGCGGGTTAACCAGCGCCTCAATGAAGCCTTCGCCGGCCGGCGCATACACAAGACCGTAGCGGCCTTGATACGGGAAGGCTGGCGGTCTCTGCTGTACTTGGTCTATCTACGCGATGGCTCTGAGAGCAGCCGTTGTCAGCAGTACTGGTCCGGATTGATGGAACTCCATATTCAGACCGGGGGCGAGGTCGACCACCAGGACACCGAACGTAGCGCCTTGGCCCCTCTGTTGGCCCGGGTCCGCGACGGGCTCAGTTACATTGGATTCGATCCGTTCCGGCTCTCGCAGCTATTGGGGCGGCTGGAGCAGGCAGTCCGTGCACATTGGGCCGATGTCGCCGAGGAGACCGATTACGAGGTATTCGCCGCACTGCCAGGCGACTCAGAGGAGAGGGCGGAGGCGCCGGCCGGCGAGGAATTCACTACCCGTGACTGGGAGGAGGCCTTGGCCCAGGTCAATGGACTGTCTCCAGGGAGCGTCCTCAGAATGGCCCGGGAGGGTCAGCCGGTGGATCTGCGTTTCTTATGGCGTTCGGAAGACGGCACTGAACTCCTGTTCGCACAACCGCCGGGCATGACTCCCCGTTCCTTCAGCCGCGCCGCGGTCGCGCGAATGTTGGTCGACGCTCGAGCCGAGGCCGTACCTACCGAGATGAAGACGGTCGTAGCTCGTGCCACCGAGTCAGCTTTGCAGGAAATGGAGGAGCGCGTTCGTTACCAGGAGACCCACGATATCCTGACCGGGCTGCAGAATCGGCACCGTCTTATTGCTGCTTTGACTGAGGTCCTGTCTCAGGCCCCAGATCGATTCGAACCCCAGGTATTGGCCTTCCTGGAGGTTGATCATTTGCAGGCCGTGAGCGGAACCTGCGGATACACCGCGGGGGAGCGCATGTTGTTGGCGGTGGCGAATCTGCTCGAACGGGCGCTGCAAGACGCTCGCTCCGTCGCCTATCTGGGCGGGGCGCGATTTGGTTTTCTGACCCCCGCAGAGGATGAAGCCCAGGCCCTGGCCCAAGGCGAACGGATCCGCACGGCCATGGCGACTCTGCCGTTCTACTGGGCAGGGAAGTCTTTTCCAGTTTCTGGCAGCATTGGCCTGATGTGGGTCGGTGCTACCGGAGACAATCCAGAGCAAGTGTTGTCGGCGGTCGAATCCGCCTGCATGGCTGCGCAACGGTCTGGCGGGAACCGCGCGTTATTGTTTAGGGAAGACGACGAATCCATTGTGCAGCAAATGGACTGGATGCGATGGTGGATCGAGGCCGAGCGCATCGTCAAGGCCGAGCGCGTGCGCCTGCGTGGTCAATGTATCGCGCAGGCTCGCACCGAGAGGCTCACCCCCCATCACTACGAAGTCCTGTTGTCGGTGTTCGACGAACAGGGCGTGCCGTTGCCCCTGGAGGCCTTCATCCGTTCTGCAGAGGCGTTCAATCTGGCCGAGGACGTCGATCGCCTGGTGGTGGAAAAGGCCTTGGCCTGGGCCGAAGCCTATCCGGATGTGTTACGCAAGATTGGCGGCATTGCCATCAACCTGTCGGGCCAGTCCGTCACCAGCGCGGCCATGTTGGAGTTTCTGCGCACACGCATCCCCAGCCTGCGAGTTCCCAGGGAATTGGTCAGTTTCGAGGTGACCGAGACCTCGGCCATTGCCAATCTCGACCAGGCTGTAGTCGTTATCGAGGCGATCAAGGCCCTTGGTTGCTCATTCGCTTTGGATGATTTCGGCTCGGGTAATGCCTCTTTCACGTACCTCAAGCGTTTGCCCGTGGACTACGTGAAGATCGATGGCTCTTTCATTAAGGACCTCATGAGCAATCCCCACGACCAGGCCATCGTCAAGTCGATGAATGAGATCGCCCACTTCATGGGTAAGGAGACGATCGCCGAATACGTGGAGAACAAAGAGATATTGGAACGACTGCGCGAAATAGGCATCGACTACGTCCAGGGCTACGGCATCGAGAAACCGCGGTTTCTCGATGAACTCGGGTGAGGGGGCAGGCAAGGCTCTGGTATCCGTCGCCAGACGTATCGCTCGTTCCCGAGCCCTTCCCTATCCGGTCAGTTCTTCGCACAGGCGCTCGAAGCCGCGCACCATGGCGGTGAAGGAAAAGCGCTCCTCGATCCAGGCGCGGCGCTCTGCGGCCCGCTCCGGTGCCTCGGGCAAGGCCGCCAGGGCGTCACGGATGCGTTCCCCCAAGGCCTCCCGGTCGGCCGGCGGGAAGGTCCACCCCAGCCCCGGCCGGGCCAGGATCTCGGACACCGCCGGCAGATCGGCGGCAATCACCGGCAGGCCGCAGGCCAGGGCCTCCATGAGGGCCCGGGGCATGGCCTCCTGGCGCGAGGGGAACAGGAACAGGTCGCTCGCCGCCAGGGCCGGGGCCACGTCCTCGCGCCGTCCCGGCATCCATACCCGCCCGTCCAGGCCGAGGGCCCGGACCCGCGCCGCCACCCGTTCTCCGTAGGGTCCCTGCCGTTCCCCCAACAGCAACAGCCGGGGCCGGGGATCGTCCAGCGCGGCCAAGGCCTCCACCAGGATCAACTGATCCTTGGGTTCGCGGAAATGGGCCACGTAGGTGAGCAGGGGCGCCTCCGAGGGTATTCCCAGGGCGGCCCGAAAGGCCTGTCCGGCGGCGGGATCGGGGCGGAACACCGCCGTATCCACCCCGGGCGCCAGCACCCGGATACGGGCCGGTCGTACCCCCCGCTCGGTCAGGAAGCGGCGCATGTGTCCGCTCGGCACCACCACCCGGTCCGCCAGGTTGTAGGCGATGGCATCCTTGAACAGCTCCAGGTTCTTCATGCGCATCAAGGGGCGGTGGCACAGGTGCGCGGCGATCAGGCCCACCCAGTGATCCTTGCCCGAATAGGTCAGCACCAGGTCCACCCCGCGGCGGCGGATCAGCCTCACCGCCCGGGTGATGCCCTTGAGATCCAGGGCGTTGCGCATGGACAGGGCGAATATCTCCACTCCGGGGGGTGCCCCCCGGGCATGGAGGGCGCTGTCCGGCCGCACCGCCAACAGGGGCTCGAAGCGATCGCGGTCCAGGGCCTGGATGATGGCGCTCATGCGCTCCTCCTGGCCGCCGAAGTCGCGCGAACTCTCGAGAAAGAGGAGGCGGATCACGCCTTGCGTGCCTTGAAGGTCCCGTAGGCCCGTGCCGTCAGGGGCCGGGAGAACAGCGCCAGCTTCATGGCGAACCAGCCCAGGGAGCGATTCTTCACCGAGAAGCGATGCACCAGGCAGGCGCCGTCACCCAGATTGGGACCGTTGGCGGTGGTGTGGCAGAGGCGGAAGCCCTGGCCGCGGGCGATGTCCGGGTCTTCGGGCAGGTATTCGCCCCAGGGGAAACAGAGTTGCTCCGAGGGGCCGCCGAGATACCTGCGGAAGAACGCCTGGGAGGCGCCCAGGTCCGCCTCCAGGTCGTATCCCGGGGTGCGCACCCGCGAGGCGTGAGCGTGGGTATGGCTGTGGAAGGAGATCAGGCCGCTGGCCGCCATGGCCTCGATCTGCTCCAGATGCAGCACGCTGGGGGCCTCGGGGGTGCGCGCCAGGGCCATGGCCGCGGCGTGATCCGCCCAGGTGACGGCCACGGTGGGGCGCCCGCGGGAGCGGGCCTCCACCCAGCCGGTCACCAGGAAGACCGTGGCCCGGAGCCCAAACTCCCGGAGGATCGGAAAGGCGTGGAGCCAGGTGTCCACCCAGCCGTCGTCGAAGGTGACGAGTACGGCCTTGGGCGGCGGTGGCCGCGTCCCGGTCTGGCAGGCCAGGAACTCGCCGGCCGAGAGGGTCCGCCAGCCATGCCGGGCGAGCCAGGCCATTTGCGCACGGAAGCGGTCCACGCCGATGGAGATGAAATCCTCCCGGGGGAGGACATGATGGTACAGGAGGACGGGGATGGAGGGCATGGAGGATCCAGGCTTGGGGTCCACGACATGATAGGATCATGTCCTTTTCGGGGCCATCCCCAGATGAACGGCCGGCAACTCTACTTCCGTCTCCTCGGACACATCCGCCCCTACCGCAAGGAGCTGGGTCTTACGGTCCTGGCCATGATCGTGCTCGCCGCCACCGAGCCGGCCATTCCCGCCCTCATGAAGCCGATGCTCGACGGCAGCTTCGTGGACAAGGACCCGGAGACGATCCGTCTCGTCCCCATTGCCCTGGTGGCCCTGGCCCTGGTGCGCGGGGCGTCCATGTTCGGCAGCGACTACGGCCTCAAATGGGTGGCCTCGAAGGTGGTCATGGACCTGCGCGAGGCCATGTTCGCGCGCCTCCTGCATCTGCCCACCACCTTCTACGACCGCGCCTCCAGCGGCCACATCATCTCCAAGTTCGTGTTCGACGTGGAGAACGTCGCCGAGGCGGCCACCAGCGCCGCCCTGGTGCTGGTCCGGGACAGCCTGTCCATCCTCGGCCTGCTCGGCCTCATGGTCTGGCTCGACTGGCGGCTGTCCCTGGTGGCCCTGGTCATCGCCCCCGCCGTGGCCGGTATCATCCGCGCCGTGAGCGGGCGTCTGCGGCGGGTCTCCCAGGGCCGTCAGGAGGCCATGGGCCGGCTCACCCAGGTGGTGGAGGAGGCGGTGAAGGGACACAAGATCGTCAAGATCTATGCCGGCCAGGCCTATGAGCAGGGCCGCCACCGGGAGGCCGCCAACTGGGTGCGGCGCTTCCGCATGAAGTTCAACGTGGCCGCCAACATCAATTCCGTGGCGGTCCATCTGGTGGCCTCGGTGGCCCTGGCGGTGATCGTCTATCTGGCCTCGCTGATGTCCGCCGCCGGCACCCTCACCGTCGGCGAGTTCGTGGCCTTCTTCGGGGCCATGGCCCTGCTCCTCAACCCGGTGAAGCGCCTGACCAAGGTCAACGAACAGATTCAGCAGGGCCTGGCCGCGGCCCAGAGCGTGTTCGAACTGGTGGACGAGGCGGTGGAGCCGGATACCGGCCGGTCGCCCTTTCCGCGCTCGCGTGGAGAGATCGAACTGCGCCATCTCAGCCTGCGTTACCCCGGTAGCGGGCGCCTGGCCCTGGAGGACGTGAGCCTGCACGTGCGTCCCCGCGAGACCGTGGCCCTGGTGGGGGCCTCCGGCAGCGGTAAGAGCAGCCTCGCCAACCTGATTCCGGCCCTCTACCGGCCCGAGACCGGTGAGATCCGCATCGACGGCGTCCCCCTGGACGAGATCCCCCTGGACGCACTGCGCCGCGACATCGCCCTGGTGAGCCAGGAGGTGGTGCTGTTCAACGACAGCATCGCCAACAACATCGCCTACGGCGCCATGCAGGAGGCCCCGCGTGCGCGCATCGAGGCCGCGGCCCGCGCCGCCCACGCCTGGGAATTCATCGAACGCCTGCCCCAAGGGCTCGATACCGAGATCGGCGAGAATGGCGTGCGCCTGTCCGGCGGTCAGCGCCAGCGTCTGGCCATCGCCCGCGCCATCCTCAAGGACGCCCCCATCCTCGTCTTCGACGAGGCCACCTCGGCCCTGGACACTCGCTCTGAGCACTATGTCCAGGAGGCCCTGGAGGGCCTCCAGCACCGCCACACCCTGATCCTGATCGCCCACCGCCTGTCCACGGTGCGTCATGCCGACCGCATCCTGGTATTGCATCAGGGAAGTATCGTGGAGAGTGGCCCTCACGAGCGGCTGATGGCCCTTGATGGCTATTATGCCCGGTTGTATCGCGCGGGGTGATGTTCAGGGCCCCCGTGGGTATCCCTGTCTCGATGCCACGCACGGCCAGGGAGGTCGCCCCGGAGGATGGAGGGCGGGCGTCCACAGCGATGAATATTTTTTCTCTGGCGGATCAGTCCAGGTATAATTCCGCGCCTCGGCCGGTGTAGCTCAGTCGGTAGAGCAACTGATTCGTAATCAGTAGGTCCGCGGTTCGAATCCGCGCATCGGCTCCAATTTTCAATGGCGCTCATGGATGCGTCGGTTCGGATAGAACAGAGCGAGTCGCTGTTGCCTTTGCCCTGCCGAAAGGTCCCGCGAAACGCGCATAGCCTGTCTACGTGCCTAGGCGGCCAGTAACCGTCTAGATTCCTTCCCTGTCGTCGGCCGATGTTGCTCGAACCCTATTGTTTCTCCGTTCTGGGGCGTAGGATTCGAGGACGGGGCTTCGGTGTCTGCGTCGTCGACACGCCCCCAATTCCACATTCTAATCAACGGACCTTGCCGGCGATCCGGGACTTCCGCCTGCGGTGGCGGGGGATCTGTGCGGGTTGCTGCGCTGCTGGATGGTCCCGGGAAGTACGCACAGACGGCCAGAGGAGAGGAAAAGAATCGTGCTAGACAAAGAGGATGCCGGCGCCAGTCCGCCGGCGCAGGAAGAGGCGATCGGTGATGGAGAGAAAGTGGACAAGATCCGCGACATCCTCTTCGGCAACCAGATGCGCGACTACGAGCGCAAGTTTTCGCGTTTGGAGGAGCGGATCATGACCGAAGTGGGTCGCGTACGTGAGGAGTCCAGCCAGCGGCTCGAGGCATTGGAGCGCTATCTCAATACGGAACTGGAGTCTCTGAGCGAGCGGCTCAAGGGAGAGCAGGATGGCCGGCTGGACGCCCAACGCGGCCTCGCGGATGAGCTGGCCAGAACTGGCGAACAGCTCGGCAAGCGCCTGGGGGAGCTGGACGACCGATTCGGCAGCACGGCGCGTGACCTTCGTCAGCAGATCCTGGAGCAGTCCAAGAGCCTCACCGAGGAGATGGGTGTCCGCTACGCGCAGCTCCGCGAGGCGCTGGACCACGCCGCGGAAGATCTGCATGAGCAGAAGGTGGACCGCGCGGCCCTCTCGGGTCTGCTGACCGAGCTGGCGCTGCGCCTCTCGGACGACTCGCTGCCCGACTCCAGGGGGGAGGAGTAGCGTGCCGTGTTCCTGTCGCCCGACCTCCAATCGCCCGGCCGGGGCGGCCAAGAAGTGACGCGGCAGGCTGGAGTGTCTGCCAAAGGGTCCGTGGAGGCCAGCGAATCCCGCCCGCGGGGGGCTGCCGGTGACGAGTTGGAGACGCTGCGGCGCCTGTTGTTACAGCCGGAACAGGAGCGCATCGAGCAGCTCAGCGAGCGGCTGGACGATCCCCGGCGGCACGCCAGGGACATCAGCCAGGTCCTGCCTGAGGCCTTGCGGTTGAGTGCACAGCAAGGTGAGCAGCTGACCGGGGCGCTGACCCCGACGGTGGAGGCGATCATCCGCACCTCTGTACGGCGCGACAGTCGTACCTTTGCGGATGCCCTGTACCCGGTGATCGGCCCGGCGATCCGCAAGGCGATGGCCGAGACCCTGAAGCAGATGCTTCAGTCGTTCGGCGAGATGCTCGACAACAGCCTCTCCTGGCAGGGTCTCAAGTGGCGTCTGGAGGCTTGGCGCACAGGGCGTCCCTTTGCCGAGGTGGTGATGCTCCACAGCCTGGTCTTCAGGGTGGAACAGCTGTTCCTTATTCATCGCGAGAGCGGTATCCTGCTGCAACACTTGGCTGCCGACGATACCGACTTCCAGGATGCGGACCTGGTCTCGGGGATGCTCACCGCCATCCAGGACTTCGTGCGCGACTCCTTCGATGTCTCCAGCGACCAGACCCTCGACAGTATCCAGGTGGGCGATGTCACCGTGTGGTTGGAGTCCGGTCCGGAGGCGGTGCTGGCCGTGGCCATCCGCGGCAGTGCGCCCGCGGGACTGCGCAGGATTCTCCGTGAGGTCCTGGAGACCCTCCACCTCCAGCAGGCCGAGGCCCTGCGCAGGTTCGATGGTGATCCCGAGGCCTTCGCTTCGGCGGCCGTGCGCGAGGAACTGGGGCGTTGCCTGCAGACCCGCTACCGGAAACCGAAGCGGCGCCTCTCGCCTTCGCTCGTGGGGTTTCTGCTCGTGTTCCTCGCCGGCATAGGCTATTGGTCTTTCGACGTGGTCCGCGAGCATCTGGCCTTTGCCGGCTATCTCCGGCGGCTGGAGGCGGAGCCGGGAATCCTGGTCACTGGTGTGGAGGCCACCGGTGACGGCTACCGCCTGCGTGGTCTGCGGGACCCACTGGCCGCCGATCCGGCGAGTCTGGTGGGCGGGGGGATCCTGGCGCGGCGGCGGATGGCGTTCAATTTCGAACCCTACGAGGCCCTGACTCCGGGGTTCGTGCTGGCGCGGGCGCGGCGTCTGCTGCAACCCCCGGAGACGGTGCACCTCTCTCTCGTGGGAGGTGTGCTGCACCTGCAAGGCCGTGCCCCCTACCTCTGGGTGGAGGAGAACCGCCGTTTGGCGCGTGCCTTGCCGGGCGTCACCAGCGTGGATACGAGCGGTTTGAAGGCCGAGATCGATCTCTCGCCCCTGGAGGCCCCAAAGGGGGTGAGGCTCACCTATCGGGACGGTCTGCTGACCGCCATCGGCAGCGCCCCCCATGCCTGGGTGGTACGCGCGCGGCGCATGGCCACCCGCATTCCTGGGGTGAAGGTCTATGTGGACGACGGGTTGGTCGACCAGGATCGGGCCATGCTGCGCTCACTGAAGGCGGAACTGGAGAAGGAAGTGGTCCTTTTCGGTGTGGACACCAGTCGCCACGAGGCGATGGCGGGGAGGTTCAGAGACATGGCCACCCGCATCCGCCGCCTTTTGCGGCGGGCTGAGGGCCTAGGCCGTTCGGTGGAGATCGTCCTGGTGGGACATACGGATACCTCGGGGAGGGACCGGGGTAACCTCAACCTCAGCCAGGCGCGTGCCGACTGGGTACGCTTCCAACTCATCGCTGCGGGCATCGACCCCCGGGTGTTGCGCACCCGGGCCGCGGGTGCTCGTGAACCGGTAAGCCTCGAGAGGACCCCACAGGGGATGGCGCGGAACCGCAGCGTCACCCTGGATATCCATATCTCTGAAAAATCGGGTGCGGCACCGTGATCCGCAAGAAGATCTGTATGCTGGGCGCCTTCGCCGTCGGCAAGACATCTCTGGTGGAACGCTTTGTCAAGAGTATCTTCAACGCGCGTTACCAGACCTCGCTGGGGGTGAAGATCGACAAGAAGTCACTCGTGGTGAGGGACCAGGAAGTGGAGTTGATCCTCTGGGATCTGGCGGGGGAGGACGAGTTCATGAAGGTGCGTCTCTCCTATCTGCGGGGTGCCGCGGGCTTCCTGTTGGTGGTAGACGGCACGCGCCCCGGAACCCTGGACACGGCACTTGCGCTGCGCGAGAAGGCGGTCGCCGAGGTGGGCGAGGTACCTTTCGCCTTTCTGATCAACAAGGCGGACCTCGGTGAGGAGTGGCGCATGGATGCCCGTGACATGGAGCGGCTGAGCGGCCAGGGCTGGGCGGTGTTCGAGACCAGCGCGAAGAACGGGCGGGGTGTGGAGGAGGCCTTCGTAGCCCTGACCACCGAGATGCTGGAGGCCTGAGTGATCCACGAACTGCCCCCGGGGGTGGCCACCGCCCTCCTGACACTCTCCCTTCAGCAGGACTCGGGCGCCTACCTGCAAATCGGCAGGGACGGGCGGCTCGACGACATGGGTGGGGAACTGGCTGCCTTTGGCCTCGACGGGCTGATGCCGGGGGAACCTGCCGCCCAGCAGTTGCTGTTCCTGGAGGGCATGCTGCCCCTTCCCAGTACACCCCTGAGCCTTTCTGCGGTGGAGCTGGGCGAGGGGCGTTATGCGGATATCCACCTGATCTCCGACGGGGTGAGGGACTGGGTGGTGCTGTTGGATCGCAGCGCCAGTATCTACTGGCGCGGCCAGGCGCAGCAGAAGGCGAATGAACTCAATCTGTTGCGCCAGCGTCTGGTGCGACTGGAGTCGGCCGTCCCTGCCCCGGCCCCCGGCACCGGAAATCTGGGCGCCGCCATCTGTAGCGCGCTGAACATGCTGGTTCTGGAGGAGCAGGTGGGAGAGGTATTCAGGCTCCTGGAGACCCCGCCGGCAGCCCTCGCCCCACTCTGTCGCGATGTTTTCGAATCCGGCGGGCTGCTGCGGCCGGATCGAGATTTGTCCTTCCTGGAGAATTTCCTGGTGGATGCCCGCAAGGTCTGGGAGGGCGGGCCGGGCCCCGTCCGTTCTGGACCCTGGGTGGAGTACGATGCCGACGGTCGCGAGTTTGCGCTCGAGGCCATCGCCGTGAGTGCATCGGGGCGCCGGTTGTTGTTCATCGAGCTGCTGGGGGATCGCTACGAGCAGCATCGAAGCCTTTTACAAATGGGCCGTGAACACGCCCTGGTCAAACGCTATCTGGAGGAACAGGTCCACCGCCGTACCGTAGAGATCCGCGCCCGGGAGGAGGAGACGGCCCTGCGTCTGGTATGGGCGGCGGAATCGCGTGACGACGGTGAGACCGGTGCCCATATCCGCCGCATCGGGCTCTATAGCGAGGTGCTCGCCAGGGCCATCGGTTGGGAACGTGAACGGGTGGATGACATCCGCATCGCCGCCACGATGCACGACATCGGCAAGATCGGTATCCCCGACAGCGTGTTACGCAAACCGGGCCCGCTCACCGCCGAGGAGTTCACGGTGATGAAGACCCACCCGATCATCGGCGGGCGTATCCTTGCGGGCTCGGAGAGCCCGATGTTGCAGATGGCCAAGGACATCGCCCTGAGCCACCACGAGAAGTGGGATGGCAGCGGCTATCCGTATGGGCTTTCGGGAGAGGCCATTCCCGTGGCCTCACGCATCGTCGCCATCGCCGACGTCTTCGATGCCCTGGTGCACGAGCGGGTCTACAAGGCGGGCATGTCGGCCGATGCGGCCATGGCGATCATGGAAAAGAATCGCGGCCTGCAATTCGACCCCAATCTCTATGACGAATTCGTGCGTCTGCGCGCTCGTTTCGAGGCGATCGCCCATGAGCGGTCGGCGATGCTCTTCGAAGGCTTTCGCGCCGATTCCTAGCCCCCTCTCCGGCAAAGAAGACCTCCCTGCCCTGGCCCGAAGAGTGCGGTGTGCCGTACAAAGGCGCGGTTCCGCAGCGGATGAGGTTTGCGCCCGGCAAGAGTCGCGCCAGCCGGTAGCCATCGGAGGGGCCGTGGAGGTGACGAAGCGGTCGAAGCCTCTGGTATACAGCCGTCGCACGTGAATATACCGTGTTTCGAGGGTGTTTCTCCCGCCCCTGGGCAAGGCGCGGAGGCGTGGACTATGACGAACAATCGCAACACCGCCCAGGGGTACGAGGGGCGGCCGCAGGAGCGGGGAGTGGCACAGGGGGTGCCGTTGACGGACCGGCGGAAACATTCACGGACGACGGGTATATAGTCACAGGCAGGCTATGAGAAAGACAGGGATGTATCGTCGGCCTTTGGAGGACGCCATCCATGGAGAGAAGTGGGGTCAGTCCGGTATTGCCGCTGTTGCCGATTTTCTGGCGCGGTGGCGCATGGCTTCCAGCAGGACCATGGCGACCCAGGCGTAGAGGGTCACCCAGACGAACAGGAAGAAGCGCACGAAGAAGGCCTTGTAGACATCCTTGCCGTTGGCCGAGTCCGCCACCGCGGGGGCGAGCATGATCCACAGGGTCATCAGGGTGTCGAGCCACAAGGAGGAGGTGTAGCGGCTGCCGAGCAGCCCGAAGAGCTTGGACGCGCCGTAGATGCCCAGGGCCAGGGCCAGCAGGAAGAGCGTCCACAGGTGGGGCAGGATGCTCAGCAGGGCCCAGAAGAGCACCGCGAAGCAACCGCCGAGGAAGGTGGAGCCCAGCAGTTCGATCCCCGCCTGGCGGGCATTGCCGAAGGAGCGCTGCTGGCCCAGGGTCAGGGCCTTGATCAGCGCCGCCATCCACAGCGAAGGATTGCTCAGGGCGGCGATGTACACCGGCAGCACGATGAGGGTGCTGCGCAAGGCGATCCATCCGGACTCCTGTGCATCGGGCGGGGCGTCGGCTGGCGGCCCGCCGCCCGCGGGGGACGGGTCTTCCGGGAAGAAGGGATAGACCAGCCACTGCACCAGGATGACGATGACCATCCCTCCGGCCAGAGACGCTATCGTGAGCAGCGCCACCTGTTCGTTGGCCAGGGCCACGGCGGAGATGAGCACGAAGCCCATGGCCAGAAAGACGCCCACCGCCTGCTGGTTCAGATGCACCATCAGCCAGGAACTGGTATAGAGCCCCAGCCCCACCAGCAGCAGGGCGGTGAGGGGATAGTTCAAGAGCATGGGCACCAGCAGCAGGCCGATACCGGTGGTCAGGACGACCACGGTGACCAGTGCCAGCATGGCCTTGAACCCCGGCGGCGGGGCCGGTTCCAGGGAGAGGAGGATGGCCAGCACCGGCGGCAGCACGGTGAAGTTGAGTTGCATGGCGAAGCCGATGGTGGCGGAAAGGGCCGTCACCAGGGCGAAGCGGAAGATGCGCCTGGCCTGCAGTTCCATGTCTTCCTGGGGTTCGTGGGTCAGTAGATGTAGGAGAGCCAGCTCATCGTGTGGATGAAGAACTCACCCAAGGGCCGGAGAACGGAGCCTGCCTCCTCGGTGTAGGCGATCACCTCCACCAGGCCGCCCACGCGCAGCGCGTCGCCTGTCAGACCCGGCTGCTCCCGGTCGAAGCGGATCAACACCGGGAAACGCTGGGCCTGACGCAGCCAGTTGCGGTTGTTGTTGATGGTGGGCAGGGTCCCGGGCGGTGGAACCGCCCCGGCGCTCACCCCCAGGCCGATGCTCTCCACCCGGCCCTGGAACACCTTTCCCGGCTCCGCGTCCAGGACGAACTCCACCGGGGTGCCCTTTTCCAGGTGGCCGAGATTGTTCTCCGTGTACTGGGCCTCGATCCACAGGTCATGGGTGGCCACCAGGGTCATCACCGCCTGGCCCTTCCGCGCATAGTGGCCCACGTCGGTCTGCAGGTCCGTGATCACGCCGCTGGATTCGGCCACCACCAGGGTGGAATCGAGATCCAGGCGGGCCTTCTTCACCCGGCTCCGGGCGGAGACCAGCTTCTCCTCGGCGCCGCGTTTCTGTTCCTGCGCCTTTCTCAGGTTGGCCCGCGCCGCCGACACGTTGGCCTGGGATTCCCTGAGGCTGGCCTCGGCGATCTCCACCCGGCGTACCGAGATGGCGCCCGGATCCTTCCTGTACAGGCGCTTCTGCCGATCGGCATCCTTGCGTGTCTTTTCCAGACGGGCCAGGGCCGAGGTGAGTCTGGCCCGGGACAGCGCGATGACGGCCTCCGCGCCGGCCAGTTGGGTGCGGGCGTCGGCCAGCCTGGCCTGCGCCTGGGTGAGGGCGATCTCGTAGTCCTTGCGGTCGATCTGGAACAGCCGTTCGCCGCGCTGTACCTCCTGATCGTTGCGCACCCAGACCTCCGTGACCAGCCCCGAGACCTTGGGCGCCACCCCCACCACGAAGCCCCGTACCCGGGCCTGCTGGGTGTAGGGTGTGAGGCGTTCGGCGAACAGATACCAGACGAAGGTGACGAGAATCAGCAGCAATACCAGGGTACTGCCGCGCAGTACCGAACGCCGGGCCTTCTGCTCGGGGCTGGGAGGGGTTTCCTGGCTCATGGCGTTGCATTCGGTGCGGAAGGAAGGGGAGAGGGCAACGGGCCCAAGGGCGCGTCCAGCAGGTCGCCCCAGTCGGTGCGTGCCTTCATGCGTTCACGGGTGGACGCGGGCGCCAGGTCGTCCAGCCCGGCCGGTGACCAGCCGCCGCCCAACCCCTTGTAGAGGGCGATCAGGTAGCCCAGGTTCTCGCCGCGGGTGGTCACCAGGCGGTCGTTCTGGGCGAACAGGGTGCGCTGGGCGTCCAGTACCCGTTGGAAGCCGGTGTAGCCTTCCCGGTAGCTGGTATTGGCGATCTCCAGCGATCGTTCCGCGGACCGCACCGTCTGCTCGAGGATCCTCGTCTGCTCCGCGGTCCTGACCACGCTGATGGCGGCGTTGTCGATCTCCTCGGCGGCCTGCAGCACCCTGTCCCGGTACTGTTCGATGAGTTCCTGCAACTTCGCGTCCTGCAGCCGCACGTTGTTGCGGATCAGGCCCTGGTCGAAGAGGTTCCAGCGCACCGATGGACCGATGGCCAGGGCGCCGGTGTCCGGGGCGCCGTGGCTGGAACTCGCGGACCAGCCGAGGCTGCCCAACAGGGTGATGGCGGGGTAGAGGTCCGCCTCGGCGATACCGATCTGCGCCGACTGGGCGGCGATGGCCCAGGCCGAGGCGCGGATGTCCGGCCGGCGCAGCAGCAGGCGGGCGGGAATCCCGCTCACCGCGACGCGCTCCACCAGGGGCAGCTCATAGGGTCCCGAGTCCAGTTCGGGAAGATCACCCGGCGGCCGGTCCAGCAGCACGCACAGGGCGTTGAGGGTCCGGGTGCGGGCCAGTTCCAGCTCGGGGATGGCCGCCAGGGTGGCCAGGTACTGGGTCCGGGCCTGTTGGAAGTCCAGTTCCGAGGTGTTGCCGGAGTGGAACAGCTCCTCGGCGATCTGGTAACTGCGTTGCTGCCGCCGGGCGTTCTTGCGCGCGATGTCGATGCGCGCCTGGAGGATGCGCCAGGAGAAGTAGAGGCTGGCCACCTGGGCCTTGACCAGCACCTGCATGGCGCGCTGGGCCTCCAGGGAGGCGAAGAAGGTGGCGTCGGCGGACTCGATGCCCCGCCGGAAGCGTCCCCAGAAGTCCAGCTCCCAGCCCACCGACAGCCCCAGGCTCCAACTGCTGGACGTCCCGCTGCCTTCCCCGTTGCCGCCGTGAGTCCGCTGGTTCAGGTAGGTGAAGTCCGCGCTGGCCTGACGGGACTGGGGATAGGGGCCGGCGGCGGCCAGGCCCCGCAGGGCCCGGGCCTGGAGTACCCGTAGCCCGGCCGCGCGCAGCTGGCGGTTGTTCTCCACGGCGATGTGGATCAGGCGGTCCAGCAGCGGGTCGTCGAAGATCCTCCACCAGAACTCCAGCTCCATCCGGCGCTGCTCGGCCTCGTCCGGCCCCAGGCCGTGGAGGGACGGCGGCCAGGCCTCGAGTTCAGGGCTCTGCGGCGGCTGGTAGTCCGGCCCCAGGGTGGTGCAGGCACTCAGGATGCCCAGCAGGGTGAAGACCAACAGCCGTATCGGGAGTTTCCGGGGAAGGCCTGTTGGTGCGGTCAATTTCGACGCCGAACTCCTCCAGCGCCTTGCGGATCCCCTCCGCCATCCGCCCTTCCAAGAACCAGGAGGGGGCATCCCGCCTTTGGGGCAACGCCGATGGTGCCGTGCATCTCATGCTCCTCGTCGCCGAGATGTTCTTGTCGTAGAGAGAAGATACAGAATCATAGCACAGCCATTCTGCCACGATTCTCCCGGCGGTGACGTGGGGCAGGGCTCCGTCATCTAACCGCCCCTCTGCCAGTGGCCTTCCCTGAAAAACGCCGTGAATACCTCCCTGTAGGCTTGACTGCGGCATCCCTGCCGCAGACATTTTCAGGGAAGGCCACTGGCGCGGTTTTCAATGACTTGAGTGGTTGGATGACGTGGTCCTGTGACGTGGGGTGTCTGTTCTTGCTGCGGGCGATACCGGCCGGACGATGGAGTCCGACACCATCCGTCCCGCCTTTGGGTCGGAGGACGCACGGGGTACGGGAGGGGATACCGCTCTCACCGGGTCCCCAGCGCGTAGCGCGAGTGCAGTTCCGGCATGATCACCTCGGTATCCCCCAGGCGGCGGGCGAAGGCGTGCATGGCCTCGGGCTCACCATGCACGAGGAAGGTCTGGCGCGGTCGGGCGATGCGGCGGTGCCAAGCCAGGAGTTCGTCGCTGTCGGCGTGGGCGGAGAAGCCGCCGATGGTGTGGATCCGGGCGCGCACCGGGATCTCTTCCCCGAAGATGCGCACCGCTCTGGCGCCATCGATGATACGCCGCGCGAGGGTGCCCTGGGCGGCGTAGCCGACGAACACCACGGCGCTCTCCGCGCGCCAGAGGTGGTGTTTGAGGTGGTGACGTACCCGTCCGCCCGTGCACATCCCCGACCCGGCCATGATCACCGCCCCGCCTTCCACCTGGTTGAGGGCCATGGAGGCCGCCGTGTCACGGGTGAAATGGAGGCGCGGCAGGGCGAAGGGGTCGCGTCCTTCCTGGAACAGGCCGAGGGTCTCGGCGTCGTAGCACTCGGGGTGGCGGCGGAAGATCTCCGTGGCCGATATGGCCATGGGGGAGTCCAGGAATACCGGGAGGTTTCTGGGCAGGCGGCGGTGCTCGACGCCCTCGCGCAGGTAGTAGAGGACCTCCTGGGTGCGTTCCAGGGCGAAGCTGGGGATGACGACGTCGCCGCCGCGCTCCAGGGTGTCCCCGATGGCCCCGTAGAGTTCCTCCAGGGAGGGGCCGAGGGCCTTGTGGCGGCGATCGCCGTAGGTGGTCTCCATGACCACCACGTCGGCCTCTGCGGGCACCTGAGGATCGCGCAGGATGGCCCGTCCGTTGTAGCCCAGGTCCCCGGAGAAGAGGATCCTGCGGCGTTCCGCCCCCTGACCCAGTTCCACCAGGGGGCTCGCGGAACCCAGGATATGGCCGGCGTCGTGGAAGGTGACGCGGATGCCTTCGGTCAGTTCCAGGGGACGGCCGTATTCCGCCGTCCGCCCGAAGAAATCCAGACAGTTGAGGGCGTCCAGGGTGGTGTAGAGGGGACTCGGTGCCTGTTGCCGGCCGTGGTGCCGGGAGGCCTGGCGGGCGCGTCGTTCGGCCTCCTCCTCCTGGAGGTGGGCCGAGTCCAGCATCACCAGGCGGGCCAGCTCCCGGGTGGCGGAGGTGGTGACGATCTCGCCGCGAAATCCGGCCGCGGGCAGCATGGGGATGCGTCCGCAGTGGTCCAGATGGGCATGGGTCAGGAGCAGAAAGTCTATCGTCCCGGGATCGAAACCGAGGGGGCGGCGGTTCTCTTCGTCCAGTTCCCTGCCTCCCTGGTAGAGGCCGCAATCCACCAGGATGCGGGTCCCGCGGTATTCCAGCAGGTGGCAGGATCCGGTGACCTCGCGGTCGGCGCCGTGGAATTCGATGTGCATGGCAGGGTTCCTGGTCAAAATGAGGCCTTTATACGCCGGGGTCTCCGGGCGGTCGAGTCCCGGACGTGCGCTATGGGGGTCATTTCCACGACATCTGTGATACCAGATATCAGGGTGATCTGAGGTAGAATGGGCCCGTGCCGAAGGAGTGTCTCGGCGCGGGCGTGCACGACCCCCGCCGCGATCATCCCCACACCCCGGACGGTGGAGATGGTCACGGACCGGTGCCTCCTCCCTGGCCCCCGGGTTCGGTCGATCTCTCCCTTCCCCCCACCGAGGCCTTGTTCCCATGAAGCGGTTCCTACTCTATCTCCTCGCCCTGCTGGTATTGGTCGCGGCGGTGTTCGGCGGTCTGCGCCTGCATCAGCAGCGCCGGCAAGGACTCACCGCGGTTCCCCCGCCGTCGGTGGCCCCTTGGGCGCTGCGCAGCGCGGCGGTGATCCGTGGCCGGATCACTCGCGGGTTTCCGGCCCTGGCCCTGGTGAAGGGGGAACGGGAGGTGAAGGTGGCCCCGCGCCTGTCGGCGGTGATCGAGGCGATGGGGCCGCGGGAGGGCGCCCGGGTGCACGCCGGCGATCTCCTGGCGCGCCTGGATACCCGCGAGTTGGAGAAACAACTGGCGGCCCTGGAGGCCAAGCTGGCGGCGGCCGGGACCGATGCCCGGCGCAAGGCCAGGGACGCCCGCCGCTCGCGTGAGCTGTTGCGCGAGCACGGCATCTCCGAGTCCCAGGCCGACCGCGACGAGGCGGCGGCGCAGGCGGCGCGGGAGCAGATCACGGCCTTGCAGAGGGAGATCGAGGCGGCCCAGGTGCGCCTGGGTTACGCCCGCATCACCGCCCCGGTGGACGGGGTGATCGCCGCGCGCCTGGCCGATCCCGGCGATCTCGCTACCGTGGGCAAGCCCCTGTACCGCCTCATCGTGGTCCGCTCGGGCCGCCTGGAGGTGCGTCTGCCGGCGGAGGTCCTGGAGCGGGTGCGGCCGGGCAACGAGGTGGAGGTGAGTCATGACGGCGAGACCCTGCGCCTGCACGCCGCGCGCATCTTTCCGGCCCTGGACGCGCGTTCCCTGGGCTATATCGAGATCGACGTGCCCGCGCTGCCCTTCGGCGCCGCCCCCGGGGCGCTGCTGCATGCGCGGGTGGTGACCGCGGCCCTGGACGCGGCGCTCCAGGTCCCGGCCGATGCCCTGCGGCCCCTGCCTGGAGGCGTGCAGGCGCGTGTCTTCCGGATCCGCGGGGAAGGGCAGGGCGGGCGTCTCGACGCCGTGACCGTGCGCATCCTCCTGCGGACGGCGCAGCGGGTGGCGGTGGCGGGGCCGCTGGCGCCGGGGGAGCGGGTGGTGGTGGCCCATGAGACCACCCTGCTGCGTCTGCAGGATGGCGACCGGGTGACCCTGGAGCCGGCCCCATGAATGCGGTGGAGCGCCTTCTGCACCGTCCCCACGCGGTGCTGGCCTTCACCCTGGTGGCCGCCCTGATGGGGGTCATCGGCTATCTGAAGATGCCGGTGAACCTGTTCCCCGACACCAACCGGCCGCAGGTGGCGGTGGTCACCCAGTGGCCCGGGGCCACCGCCGACGACGTCGCCCGCGAGGTGACCCATCCCATAGAGGTGCGCCTCTCGGCCCTGGACGGCCTGCGCCGGGTCACTTCCACCTCCCGCGACCAGGTCTCCCTGGTGCAGGCGGAGTTCGAGTATGGCAACGACATCGATCTGGCCGCGGCGCGGGTGGAGACGGAACTCAAGCGGGTCACCGGCGACCTCCCCGCGGGCACGAAGGCGCCCCTGATCTTCCGCATCACGGATGCCGCCCATGCCGCCCTGGTGTTGGCGGTGAGTCCGGCCGAGGGCAGCGGCCTGAGCCTCGCCCAAGTCCGGCGGATCGCCGCCAACCCCCTGCGTGACCGCCTGCTCAACGTCCCCGGGGTGGCCGAGGCGGAGGTCTTCGGCGGACGTGTCCGCCAAGTGGCGGTGGACCTGGACCGCGATCGCCTGGTGGCCCACGGCCTGGACATCCCCCAGGTGGCGGCGGCCCTGGCCGCGGACAACGACTCGCGTCCGGCGGGCCTGGTGGAGCGGGACGGTTACCGCCTGTTGCTGACCGTGCGCAAGCTGGCCCATGGCCCCGAGGACCTGGCCGCGATCCTGGTGCCGCTGAAGGGCGGCGGCTTCGTGCGCGTGGGCGATCTCGGGAGCGTGCACTGGGGCTACGCCGACCCCACCAGCCTGTATCGCGGCAACGGCCGGGACGGGGTCGCGGTGGCCCTGCTGCGCGGTGAGCACGGCCACGCCAGCGACGTGGTGGCGGCCATGGAACGGGTCCTGCCCGAGGTGCGCGCCGAATTCCCCATGCTCGCCATCTCGGTGGCCGACACCCAGGGCCGGCTCATCCATCTCACCGTGTCCAACATGATCGACGCCCTGCGCGACGCCGTGATCATGGCGGTGCTGGTGATCCTGGTCTTCCTGGGCGACACCCGCGCCTCCCTGGTCACCGCCCTGTCTCTGCCCTTCACCTATCTGCTCACCTTCGCGGTGATGTGGATGGTGGGCTACGAGTTCAACATGGTCACCCTCACCGCGGTCATCATCGCCGTGGGGATGCTGGTGGACGACGCCATCGTGGTGATCGAGAACATCGAGCGACGCATCGCGGAACGGGGTGAATCGGGCCTCCAGGCCGCCGCCCGCGGCACCTCCGAGGTGATGCTGGCGGTCCTCTCCGGGACCCTGAGCAACTTCATCGTGCTCCTGCCCATCATCTTCATCGGCGGTTATGTGCAGACCGTACTGCGGCCCCTGTCGGTGACCCTCACCATCGCCCTGGTCTCCTCCTTCGTGGTCTCGGTCACCATCATCCCCCTGCTCACCCCCTGGCTGCTCCGTCCCGGCGCGCGCGACCCCCTGGGCTTCCTGCTGCGGCCCTTCGAGCGCTTCGTCCTGGAGCCGCTGAAGCGCTTCTATGCCGCCCTGGTGGGTTGGGGCCTGCATCACCGCGCCCTGGTCCTCTTGGTGTTCTTCGCCCTGTTCGTCTTCTCCGCCCGGCAGATGCCCCTGGTGGGGCGGGAACTCATGCCCCTCATGGACACCGGCATCTTCCTGGTGAACTTCGAGGCCGAGCCGGACACCGACGTGGCCGCGATGCAGCGCATCGCCCGGGAGGTGGACGCCGCGGTGCGGGCGGCGGTGCCGGCCGCGTGGCTCGTCTCCAGCTCCACCGTGGTGGGCTCCGAGGCCGGGGTACGGGCCTTCGGGGCGGCGCGCACCTTCTCGCAGGGACAGAGCACCGTCAACCTGGTGGACCGCTTTTCGCGCGACCGGAGCATCTATGAGATCGAGCGGGCCGTGCGCGAGCGGGTGCGGGCCATCCCCGGGTTGATCTCGGCCAACGTGGCGGAATATGGCGCCACCCCCCTGTCCTCCATCCGCGGCAGCGTGGACGTGATGCTCACCGGTCCCGACTGGCGGGTCCTGGACCGCCTGGCCGACGAGGTCCTGGAACGGCTCGCCGCGGTCCGCGGTCTGACGGGTGTGGAGCGCTCCTGGCAGGGCGCCTCCCGCCGTATCCAGTTGGACGTGGATCCCCTCCAGGCCCATCACTTCGGCCTCAGCGCCGACGCCATCGCCAAACAGGTGGGAGCGGCCATCGGCGGCATCCCCGGCGGGCGGCTGCGGGTGGCGGGGGAGAACCCCATCCCGGTGTGGGTGCGCCTCGAACCCGCCCAGCGCGCCGACCCGGAGATGATCGCCGGCCTCCCCATACGTACCCCCGACGGGCGCAGCGTGCCCCTGGCCAACCTCGCCCGGGTGACGGTGGAGCACGCGCCCGCCTCCCACACCCATCAGGCCCTGCGGCCCACGGTGGACGTGATCGGTTACCGGCGCAACATCGCCATCACCCACCTCCACGACAATGTGGCGGCGGCCCTAAAGGACCTGCAACTGCCGCGTGGCTATCGCCTCTCCTACGAGGGCGAGAGCAAGCAGATGGACGAGTCCTTCGGCCGCCTGGTGCGTGCCCTGGGGCTGGGCCTGGCCCTGTTGTTCCTGTCCCTGGCGGTCACCTTCCGCTCCTTCCTGCGCCCCCTGGCGATCATGGTGACTCTGCCCTTGGCCCTGATCGGCGCCGCCTGGGCGATGATGCTCGCCGGCAAGCATGGCTGTATGCCCTCCTTCATGGGCCTGATCCTGCTCATGGGCATCGTGGTGAAGAACGGCATCCTCCTGGTGGACTTCATGCAGGTGGCCCTGGGCGAGGGCAGGGATCTGCGCACCGCCATCCTCGAGGCGGTGCGCCTGCGCACCCGGCCCATCCTGATGACCGCCGGGTCCACCGTGGTGGGTATGATCCCCATCGCCCTGGAGTGGGCGGTGGGGATCGAGCGCCTCTCACCCCTGGCGGTGGTGGCCATCGGCGGCCTCCTGGCCGGCACCTTCCTGACCCTGTTGGTGGTGCCGGTGCTGATCCATGTCCTGGTGCATTCGGTGGAAGGGACACGCTGGTTTCAGAGACGTTTCCGCAAGACGGTCGCCTGAGATGCCCGGGCGCGTCCTGTCCGATCCTGAAGCCCCGGGTCTGAGAGTGGGGCGGCTTGGCTGGGACACGTGTTCAATGTGCTCGCACCCATGCTCCGGGGTGGCGTGGGTGCCTCGAAGCTTCCCTTGACCCACAGGGGGCCTCTGTTGGAAAATGCCGGATCTGTTACGCAGGACAATCAGTATATTCTGATGTTCTCGGCGCAGGGCTTGTTGCGCGGACCGTCCGCGCCCCAGGTATACCCGTTGCATATGGGTTTTCGATACTTCGAAACGCTTTCTCCCGCCCTGGATCCGCACTGAGGTCCCCGGGACGCGAGGGGTGCTCGCGGGTATTGGAGTCCATCTGTGACGGGCATACCCGTCGTACCCGGGATTTCGGTATTTCGAGGCCGACCCTGGGGCCTTGGTGCGCAGGCCCAAAGGCGAGCCATGGCGGGGGCTATGGCGGACCTTGGCCACCCTGATCCAAGGCCTCACCGAGGGCCACGGGTACTTGTGGATCCTCCGTCTGTGACGGGTATATATGTTCAGCCAAACCGGGGAGACCAAGGCTTATGAGTGCAGAGGGCGTAGATCTCAAACGAAGGCGGATGTTGACCGCCGCCACCAGCGTGGTCGGGGCCGTGGGTGCCGGTTACGTCGTCTATCCGTTCCTGGCCAATTGGGCCCCGAGCGCCAAGGCCAAGGCCGCCGGCGCCCCGGTGGAGGCCGACATCTCGAAGTTGGAGGAAGGGGCCATGCTGCGGGTGAAGTGGCGTGGCAAGCCGGTGTGGATCGTCCACCGCACCCAGAAGAACCTGGATGATCTCAAGACCCTGAGCGACCGCCTGGTGGACCCGAACTCGGAGATGCCGCAGCAGCCGGACTACTGCAAGAACCAGTACCGCTCCATCAAGCCGGAGTACCTGGTGGCCATCGGCATCTGCACGCACCTGGGGTGTTCCCCCACCTACCGGCCGGACGTCGCCCCGGCGGATCTCGGGGCCGACTGGGTGGGTGGCTTCTTCTGTCCCTGCCACGGTTCCCGCTTCGACCTGGCGGCGCGGGTGTTCAAGAACGTACCGGCACCGAAGAACCTGGTCATCCCCGCGCACAAATACCTGTCCGACACCACGATCCTGGTGGGTGAAGATGGAGGGGCCGCCTGATGAGCATGATGAACAGCATGGTCGAGTGGATCGACCAACGTTTCCCCATGACCAAGGTGTGGAACGAGCACCTCGCTCAATATTACGCACCGAAGAACTTCAATTTCTGGTACTTCTTCGGCTCCCTGGCGATGCTGGTCCTGGTCAACCAGATCCTCACCGGGGTCTGGCTGGCCATGTCCTACAAGCCGGACGCGACCCTGGCCTTCAGTTCGGTGGAGTACATCATGCGCGACACCAACTGGGGCTGGCTGATCCGCTACATGCATTCGGTGGGCGCCTCGGCCTTCTTCATCGTGGTCTATCTGCACATGTTCCGCGGTCTCATGTACGGCTCCTACCGCAAGCCGCGGGAACTCCTGTGGATCATCGGGGTGATCATCTATCTGGCCATGATGGCCACGGCCTTCTTCGGTTACCTCCTGCCCTGGGGGCAGATGTCCTACTGGGGCGCCCAGGTCATCGTCAACCTGTTCAGCGCCATTCCGGTGATCGGCGACGACCTCTCGGTCTGGATCCGCGGTGACTACGTGATCTCCGACGTGACCCTGAACCGCTTCTTCGCCCTCCACTTCCTGCTGCCCTTCATTCTCGCCGCCCTGGTATTCGTGCATATCGTGGCCCTGCACAAGGTGGGCTCCAACAACCCCGACGGCATCGAGATCAAGAAGGGCCCCAAGGGCAACCGCTGGAGCGACAAGGCCCCGGCCGACGGCATCCCCTTCCATCCCTACTATTCGGTGAAGGACATCGTGGGGGTGGCGGGCTTCCTGTTCCTGTTCGCGGCGGTGATCTTCTTCAAGCCGGGCTTCTTCGGGTTCTTCCTGGAACACCCCAACTTCGAGCCGGCCAATCCCTTGAAGACCCCCCTGCACATCGCCCCGGTGTGGTACTTCACCCCCTTCTACGCGATCCTGCGCGCCGTGCCCTCCATGGCCGGGTCGGCCCTGCCCGGGGTGGTGGCGATGTTCGCCTCCATCCTGGTGTTCTTCTTCCTGCCCTGGTTGGATCGCAGTCCGGTCAAGTCCATCCGCTACAAGGGTCCCATCAGCAAGGCGATGCTCGCCATGTTCGTGGTGGTGTTTCTGGTGTTGGGTTACCTGGGCACCCAGCCGCCTTCACCCGTCAAGACCCTGATCGCCCAGATCAGTACGGCGCTGTACTTCGCGTTCTTCCTGCTGATGCCCATCTATAGCAAACTGGACAAGACCAAACCGGTACCGGAGAGGGTGACCAAATGAAAAAGCTGATTCTGGGATTCTGTCTGGCCCTGACGCCGGTATTCGCCGCCTATGCCAACGAGGGGGGTGTACATCTGGAGGATCCGGCCGTGGATCTGTCCGATCAGGCCTCCCTGCAACGGGGTGCCCGTCTGTTCGTGAACTATTGCATGGGTTGCCACTCCCTCAAGTACGAGCGTTACAACCGTATGGCCAAGGATCTGGGGCTGAGCAAGCAGGCGGTGAAGGAAAACCTGATGTTCACGGCCGACAAGATCGGCGAGCCCATGGCCATCAACATGCGTGGTGACCAGGCCGCGGCCTGGTTCGGCGCCGCGCCGCCCGACCTCTCGCTGATCACTCGCCGGCGGGGAGAGGACTGGATCTACACCTATCTGCGCAGTTTCTACAAGGACGACAGCCGACCCTGGGGCGTCAACAACACCGTCTTTCCCCAGGTGGGTATGCCACACGTGCTGTGGGAGTTGCAGGGCGTTCAGAGGCTGGTCTCGGAAGAGGGCGGCAAGCCCGAATTCGAACTGGTGCAGGCGGGCAGCATGGACAAGGAGACGTTCGACTCGGCCATGCGCGACCTGACGGCCTTCCTCGCCTACGTGGCCGAGCCCATCAAGCTGGAGCGCCAGCGCCTGGGGGTCTGGGTGTTGCTGTTCATCGCCGTGTTCTTCGTGCTGGCCTATATGCTCAAAAAGGAGTATTGGAAGGACGTGCATTGATCCCACCGACCCCTCTGCCTCCCGCGGGCAGAGGGGCCTTCCGGTAGAAGGCGCACGGTTGAGGTATACCCGTGGCACGTGAACACGTGCGACGGGTATATACGATGCGCCTTTTTTCGTTGTCCTAAGGAAGCGTTCGGGAGTCCGTTCATGGCAGTCGCCCCCAGCAGAAGATCCGTGATGACCCTCTATTCGGACCCGCAGAGTGCCTATAGTCACCGGGTGCGCATGGTCCTCGCAGAGAAGAACATCAGCGTGGACATCGTCGATGTGGATCCGTTGAACCTCCCCGATGAACTCATCGACTTCAATCCCTACGGGACCCTGCCGACGCTGGTGGACCGGGATCTGCGCCTGTACGAGTCCCGCATCACCATGGAGTATCTGGACGAACGTTTTCCGCACCCCCCGTTGCTGCCGGTGGATCCCGTGTCCAGGGCCAAGTCACGGCTCTTCCTGTACCGTGTGGATCAGGACTGGTATCGCCTCATGGATCGTATCCTGGAGGGCACCAAGGAGCAGGCGGCCGCGGCGCGCAAGGCCTTGCGCGACAGCCTGACCAGCAGCACCCCCATCTTCGATGCCATGCCCTTTTTCATGAGTGAGGAATTCTCTCTGGTGGACTGCGCCCTCGCCCCTTTGTTGTGGCGCCTGCCAGCCCTGGGGGTGGAACTCCCCGCCCAGACCCGGGCGGTCAAACAGTATGCACGGCGCCTTTTTGGCCGGGATTCCTTCAAGAAGAGCCTGTCCGAGATGGAAGTGGAGATGCGCTTGTGACCGAAGAACAGACGATGACCTCGAACCGACCCTACTTGCTGCGGGCCGTCTACGACTGGTTGCTGGACAACGACATGACCCCCTATCTCCTGGTGAACGTGGAGAGGGAGGGGGTGCGGGTCCCGAAGGGATTCGCCGAGGACGGGCGTATCGTGCTCAACATCTCACCGGGCGCGGTGAAGGCCCTGGACCTGGGCAACGACATGATCTATTTCAATGCGCGCTTCGGCGGCCGTCCCATGGATGTGTTCATCCCCCCCCATGCGGTGATGGGCCTCTATGCCAAGGAGAACGGGCGCGGGATGTTGTTCCCGGATGAGCCTGAGCCGCAACCGCAACCGGCGGCCGGGCCTGAACGGCCCCGGCCCTCGGTGATCTCAGGCGGGAAGGGTCCGAAATCCGAGGAGGAGAAGGCGGGAAAGAGGCCCAACCGAGCGGGATTGCGACTGGTCAAATAGGCCGGTCCAGGTGGCCCCGGCCATCGTCTGGGCCGGACTAACTTGCTTCGAAGCCGCCCCGGTCAGCCTCACCCCTGGGCCAATTCCACCAGCCGCGCGGCGATCGCCCCAAGGGGCAGGACCTCGTGGGCATAGCCGCGTTTGACGACTTCCCCAGGCATACCCCAGACCACGCTGGTGCGTTCGTCCTGGGCGAGGATGTGGGCCCCGGCGCGGCGCATCTCACCCAGTCCTTCGGCGCCGTCGGCACCCATGCCAGTGAGCATCAGCCCGATGCCGTTGCGGCCCACGTTGCGGGCCATGCTGCGCATGGTCACCTCCACCGAGGGCCGGTGGCGGTTCACCGGCGGGCTGTCATGCACCCGGCAGAGATAGCGGGCGCCATCCCGTGCCACCTCCAGATGGGCGTCGCCGGGGGCGACGAAGGCATGGCCGGGGAGGATCTGTTGGCCGTCCCGGGCCTCGGCCACCTTGAGGGCGCTGTGGCTGTCCAGGCGTTGGGCGAAGCTGGCGCTGAAGGCGGCCGGTATGTGCTGGGTGATGACGATCCCGGGCATCCCCGGGGGCAGGGCCTGGAGGATCTCGCGCACGGCCTCGGTGCCACCGGTCGAGGCGCCGATGCCGATGATGCGGTCGGTGGTACGGAAGTGGCCGCGGGCCTGGATGGGAGCGGGAGCGTCTTTGCGCGGACGTGACCTCACCCGCGCCCGGGCCGCGGTGCGGACCTTGCCGAGGATCTCTTCGGCATAGGCCTCGAGACCGGCGGCCAGGTCCAGCTTGGGTTTGGCGACGAAGTCCACGGCCCCCAGCTCGAGCGCCCGCAGGGTGGTATCGGCGCCCTGCTCGGTGAGGGACGAGATCATCACCACGGGCAGCGGGTGGAGACGCATGAGGTTGGCCAGGAAGGTGAGCCCGTCCATGCGCGGCATCTCCACGTCCAGGGTGAGGACGTCGGGCTCCAGGCGCTTGATCTTGTCGCGGGCCACATAGGGGTCGGGGGCGGTCCCCACCACCTCGATGTCCGGGGCATTGCCCAGGATCTCGCTGAGCATCCGTCGCACCAGGGCGGAATCGTCGATTATCAAGACCTTTACCATGACATGTCCTCTCTGGGTTTCCATTTTCTCACAGTGGGTCAAAACAGCTCGATGCCACCTTCGATCGGTCGTTCTTCCAATTGGTGTCGATAGTTGCGCTCGCGTTGGACGATGGTGTCGTTGTGCAGGTGTTTTATGCGCTTGACCCGCACCCGCCCGTCCTTTGGAAAGAACACCACCTTGCGCGGGTGGATACCACCCACGTCTTCGGCCAGCAGGGGGATCTCCTCGGTGGCCAGGTATTCGCGCACGAAGGCGATGTTGGCGGTACCCACGTCGGTGCGTCCGTCGAGGACCCGGCTGCCACCGAAGATCTTGGCCTCCAGGTGGCTGCGATGACCTCCGTGTTTGATGATGTCGTTGATGAGGTGCTCCATGGCGTAGTTTCCGTAACGGGTGGCCAGGTCGCCTCCGCCGTTCCATTGACCGTCGTCCGACAGGGGCAGCATGAAGTGGTTCATGCCGCCAATGCCGAACAGGCGGTCACGGATGCAGGCCGATACGCAGGAACCCAGTACGGTGGTGATCAGATCGTTTCGCGTAGTCACGTAATACTCTCCGGGGAGGATCTTGGCCGCAGGGCAATCGTGTTCCTTGTCCCAGAAACGGTTGATGCCTTCGAAGCCGGGCAGTGGGGGCTCGATCAGATGGCGCTTGGCGGCGAGCATCTTCACCTCCCTTTGCGGTAGATGGTTCGACCGATGAGTTCGAAGCGGTCACTGGTGCGATTGAGGGTCTCGGAATGGCCGATGAACAAGTAACCGCCGTCTACCAGGGCGTCGGCAAAGCGGTTCACCAAACGGGCCTTGTCCTCCTGTCCGAAGTAGATGATGACGTTGCGACAGAAGATGACGTGCATGGGATCGTCCCAGTGCCAGGGGGCGAGCAGATTGAGCTGGGAGAAGGCCAGGGGGCGCTTGAGTTCCGGCTTCACCCGGACCTTTCCCGCCTGAGTGCCCGTACCGCGCAGGAACCAGCGCTTGAGCAGGGGACGCGGCAGGTCCCGTACCCGTTCCTGGGGATAGATGCCTGCCGAGGCGTTGGCAAGGACGTTGGAGTCGATGTCGGTGGCATGGATGTGGAGATCATCCCGGCGGTGCCCGGGCCAGCGGTCTAGCAGGGTCATGGCCAGGCTGTAAGGTTCTTCGCCCGTGGAGCAGCCGGCCGACCAGATCCGGAAAGGGGCCTTCCCGGGGTGCTGGCGCAGGAACTCCGGGACGATCTCGTCTGCGAGATAGTCGAAGTGGTGACGTTCGCGAAAGAAGGCGGTGAGATTGGTGGTGATGGCGTTGACCAGTTCGAGTGCCTCCTGGCCGTGGGGGTCTTTTCGCAGGTATTGGCAATAGTCACCAAAGCTGCCCAGACCGAGTTGGCGCAGGCGGCGCGACAGGCGCGCGTAGAACATGTCGAACTTGTCGTCACCCACGACGATGCCGGTGCGCTCATGAGCGATCCGGCGCAGAAAGTCGAAATCCTGTCGAGTGTATGGGAATTCGCGTTGGCTGGTGGCGTCCATGGCGGCTCCTTCGAGGGTGTTGGGATTCAGAACAACTCGACGGCGTCATCCGGGCTGGTCTGGGTGCGCCCGGCCTCGAACAAGGCCAAGGCCTGCTCCACGCTGGCCCCGGAGATCAGGGCCTCGAACATCAATTGTTCCTCGCGCATGCTGTAACGCTCGCGGATGGCCTGTTGCAGATCATGCCAGGCCCGGGGGTTATACAGTCGGTCGGGGTCGTCCACGACCTCGGCCAGGTCGTGCAGTCCGCGCATGACGTGGTGCAGGCGTTGGGCGAGTTTGTCGTAGAACTGGAAGGCGACGATGGCCTCCTGCACGCGGCCGGTGACGGTCTCGCAGCGGGCCTGGATTCGCTGCAGGGCCTCGGTGTCGGCACCTTGGTCGACCAGGACCGAGGCGTCGGCAGAGATGGCCTGGACGTTGCCGATGAGATCGGTGAACGAGTTGCTTAGGGCATCGACCGATTCGTCTCCATCACGCAAGGCCATGTCCAACTGGGCCACGGACAGATAGAGCATGCGCACGGTCTCGCGCACCTGGCTCCAGTCGAGGTCGGGGGCGTTGGCGTTGGAAGGGGCCTTTGGGTTCATGGTCGTCCCTCCGTATCGAGACCGAGGGCCGCACTGACACCGAAAAGGCGTGCGGCGTCGTGCAGCAGGGGAGAGTGTGTGGTCCAGCGCAGGGGACGGTGCCTGCTCAACATGCACAGCAGCTGCAGGCCGGTGCCGTCGATTTCCTGGAGGCGGCCGGGATCGATGGGCAAGGGAACGCCTTGGTGTTCGAGATGGGGCCGCCATTCGTTCCAGGCGGCCGCGACTTCCTGGATGCCGAGGGCTTCGCCCAGTTCGATGGTGGTTTCGTCGGCTGCGGCCTCTGCCGGCGTGGGGGGAGCGACCGAGTCGTCGCTCGCCGGACTCGGCCCGGGATCGGGGGCGCTGGTCGGGTTCTCGTTGGTGGGGGCCGCATCCGTGGGTTCGGGCTCCAGGTCGGCCAAGGGGTCGTGGTTCATGACGGTCATCGGGTGTGTTCCTCGATCAGGTCTTGGGCGAGGGCCTTGAATTCGGCGGCGGCACGGCTGCGCGGGCGGTATTCGAAGATACTGCGTCCCACTCCAGGACATTCGGCCAGCACCGCTGCCTCCTGAATCGGGTGGGGCAGGACGCGGCCGGGGAAGTGGTCCAGGAGCTTGCGTTCCACTTCGCGTGCCAGGCGTCGGCGGGTCTGGAAGCGACTCAGTTGGATCCAGGGGCGCAGGGGGCGTTCGCGGAAACGCTGGAACTTCTTCAGGGTCAACATCAGCTGGGCCAGTCCGTTGAGACCCAGGTAATCGCCGGTCACCGGGATCAGGGCCTCGTCCGCCCCAAGCACCGCGTTGGCCATCAGCAAGCCGGCGGAGGGTGGGCAGTCCAGCAGCAGAAAGTCCTGGTCCCGCAGGTGTTCTTGCAGGCAGCGGCGTAACAGATAGGCGCGGTCCGCCGCTCCTTCACGGAGTTCCCCGATCTCGCTGAGGCCTTTCCCGGCGGGGATCAGGGTCAGGCGTTCACGGCTGTGGATGGCGAGGCCGTCGAGGTCTTTGGCGTCCCCCTGCATGAGGTCGGCGATGCCTCGGGCCGGGGGTTTGAATATACCCAGGCTGGCGCTGAGGTGGCCCTGGGGATCCAGATCCACCAGGGTGACGCGCCTTCCCGCCAGGGCCAGGGCATGCCCCAGATTGGCGGTGATGGTGGTCTTGCCTACACCTCCCTTCTGGTTGATGACGGCGATACTGCGCATGGGGTGTCGTTCCTGTCATGGCCGTGAGATTCGCGCTGTGCGCGTCCTTGTCCGCCCCTGCGATCCGAGAGGCGGGGAGGGGGCCTTCAATGCGCCTGCATCCTCAGTAGTGTCCGGGGGAGAAATGTGGCTGTCACGAAGGTCCTTATGCACGGGTTTCGGCAGGGGAGGGGGTATCTTGAGGAAACCGGGGACAGGCCATGGGACCTTCCCGGTATACCACTTCCCCAGTGGACATCTCGTTTTTCGAGGGTCTTCCTCGCGCCTCTGGCCAAGGCGTGGGCGCGAGTCCTGGCGGGGCTATGGCGAACAATCGCCATACCGCCCGGCGGTGCGAGGGGCGGCCGCAGTAGCGAAACATTCACGTGGGACGGGTATAACGCCCAGGTCCGACTACAGGACCCCAACGGGACAGGTCCTGTCGCTGTGGGACCGGCCTTGGCCTGGATGTCTCTCGCACAGCCGACTCCACCCGAACGCAATCGCGGCTGAGGGCGGCTCCACGGGCGCAGGAAGGTGCTCTGGACGATGGGCAAGGCCCGTCCGTGTCTGTATTCGGGAGGGTCTGGGGGTTGGGCCGAGTGAGCACCACGGATCTTCGGCCACTGTGCCCACTCGCAGCCCTGGATGTCTCGTCCCCGCTATGACTCGCTGCCGCCCCGCCTGCGGTGTAGGGCCTTACCCAAGGAAGCGAGGAACGACCCGGGAAAACCGCGACATGAGCCCGCGTGAGCCTTTTGCGCTGTACGTAAGTGATTGATCCGAGGGATCGTGTGATGGGAGTGAAATTTCTTTTACCCCAAGCACGAACCAAGGATCAAAGGGTTACGCTGGGGGTAACGCGGATCGGGTCGAAAA
>JALSSC010000056.1 GCA_026984455.1 Chromatiaceae bacterium | reverse complement strand
TGCCGGGGCCGGTCGCAGGCCAGCGGCCGGGGGACGGTGTCCACCCCGAGCCGCTCCATAAGGCGCAGCGCCGCCCATTCGCGCCCCAGCCGGTCGCGGGGGTCGTCGCCGGGGTCGGGATAGCGCTTGAGGGCGTAACGGGCGCCGGACCGGGTGCGCACCCGGTAGACGCGGCTGTTGCCCCCGCCCGCCACGGGCCGGACGGCGGCGCAGGGCTCGCCCGCCAGGTCCGCGGCCAGGGCCGCCGGCGCCACCGCCGCCGGATGCCCGCGCCGGCCTCCCTCCAGCGTGGCGTTCAACACGGCACCGCCCTCCCCACCCCGACGCGCTCCTCCAGGTCCCGCCAGCCGCCCGCCCCCGGCCGCAGCAGGTGGGGCCGCACGCCGGGCGGGAAGGCGGGATCGGCCAACACCTCCGGGAGGTCGTCCACGAAATCGGTGCAGCCCAGTTCGGCGATCCGGCGCAGCTTCTCCGCCCGGGTGTCGGTGAAGTGCACCCGGGTCCGGTCCAGCCCGTAACGCCCGGGGTCGAGGAGTCCCCGCCGCTCCAGCCAGGCCAGGGCCAGCACGCGCAGGTCGCGGCGCCGGGGGTCCGCCGCCGCCCAGCGGGTCTTGTGGCTGACGATGCTCAGGCGCACGCCGCGCTCCCGGCAGCGCCGGAGGAAGGCGGCCGCACCCGGCATCAGGCGCGCCTGTTGCAGGCGCCCGGCGTAGACCTCGGCCTGCAAGCGGCGCCACAACGCCTCCCCGCCGGGGCGCCGGCGCAGGCGCTCGCGGATGGCCGTCTTGTCGGCGTCGGCGGCCGCGGGGATCAGCCCCCACTCCCGGGCCGTGGCGCGGAAGACCCGGCGGTAGTCCACCAGGGTGTTGTCCAGATCCAGCCCCAGGTGCAGGGCGGGCGCGGCGGCGTTCATATGAAGTTCACGTGCGGCGGCCCCTCGCCGCACAGGGCCTCCAGATAGCGGTTCACCTCGTCCATGCGGCAGTTGCGGCGGCACTCGCCGATGTCCAGGCCGTCCCGCACCAGGGCCAGGTTGCGGCGCCGCGCCTCCCCCTCCCAGATCTCGCGGAACCCCCGGCGGTGCAGGTTGCCGAGGGCGAAGCGCGGGTCGCCGAGGTAGGCGCTGCAGCCGTAGACCTCGCCGTCGGCCATGACATAGGCCCAGAAGAAGGGGGTGGCGTGACAGCGTGAGTAGGCGGGCGCCTGCCCGTGCTTGCGCATGGTATGGGCGCGGAAGACCAAGCGGAAGCCCTCCCCGGAGAGGGGGGCGAGGCGTTGCTCCAGCTCCAGGTATGCCCGGTAGTCGAGCCCGGCGTAGGCCCGGGTATGGCTGAAGCGGTGCTGGGAATAGGGCTTGACCACCAGGTAGTCGAGGCCGAGGTCGCGGCAGCGCCGGGCCAGGAGTTCCACTTCGCCGGCGTTCTCCGGCAGGAGCAGGATCTGGGCACCCAGGGTGCAGGCCGCGCCCTGGGACTCGCGGGCGCGCACCAGACGCTCCAGGTTGCCGAGGACGCGCTCGAAGTCCTCCGGCCGGGTGCCGTGGATGCGGGCGTAGGTCCCGGCCCGGCCGGCGTTGATGGAGACCTTGATCCAGGCGGTGAGGGCCAGGGCGCGGTCCAGGAAGTCGTCGCGCAGGACGCTGCCGTTGGTGGTGAAGGCGGTGTCGATGCCGGCGGCGTGGGTGATCTCCACGATGCGCGCCATGTCGCGGTGGAGCATGGGCTCCCCCTCGCCGGCGTACATCACGGCCTTGACCCCCGCGGCGCCCATCTCGGGCAGGGCGCGTTCCAGCACCTCCAGGGACAGGCGGCGGGGCTGGTAACCGATGTAGTCCACGGCGCAGAAGCGGCACCGGTGGTTGCAGGCGCCGACGGGAGAGATCTCCAGGTACAGGGGATAGATGGAGCGCGCCGCGGCCCATTCACCGCCTGCGCCGCGCCAGGCGGCGACCCGCTCCGGGTGGTAGATGAGCTTGTGCCCGTCGATGCGATAGGGATCGTTCATTTGAGCAGGCTGGTGAGGTACTTGGCCAGGCGGCCCTTGTCCACCGGCCGGCGGTTGCCCGTCTCCTGCACCGCCAGGGCCGCGGCGGCGGCCCCCATGAACAGGGCCGGCAGGGCGTCCAGGCCGACCGCGAAGCCGGCCGCGGACAGGGCCAGGAGGGCGTCGCCGGCCCCCACCGGATCGCTCGCCCGCCGGGTGAGCGCGGGGAGATCGCCAGGGGCGGCGTCCCCACTGAGGAAATGCAGGCCCTTGGCCCCCCGGGTCACCGCCAGGCAACGACAATCCAGATGGCGCGTGAGGGTGCGCATGAGTTCGTCGAGGGGGACCTCGGGTTCACGCAGGGCGAGGCGCAGCTCGGCCTCGTTGAGGGCCACGAAATCGGCCCTGGGATAGCGGGTGATGAAGTGGTATCCACGGTTGCCCGCGTTGACCTGGGCGGTGGCGGCGAACAGGCGCGCCCAGCGCGGCAGCCCCCGCGCCAGGCGCGGGCCGATCAGGCCGTGGCCGAAATCCGCCGCCACCACCAGATCGAAGCCCGGCGCCTCCCCTTCGAGCCAGGCGGCGAACCCGTCGGGGTCGGCGGCCCGCGCCTCGTTGCCCACGTAGACCTCGAACAGCTTGTGGCCCGCGGCGTCCAGATAGCGGCGTTTGCTGATCCCGCGATGGCCTGCGGCGGGCCAGGTGACGCACTCGACAGCGGAATTCAACTGCGCCGCCACCAGGGTCTCCGCCTCCTCGCCCAGGACGGTCGCCAGGGTCGTGGCGACACCACACCCGGCGAGGTGATTGGCCAGGGCGCAGGCCCCGCCGGCATGGCGTTCCACCCGCTCCTCGCGCATCGCCACCAGGGCGCTCTTGCCGGCCTGTCCCAGGGGAGAGCAGTGGCGGTATTCGTCGATGATGGTCTCCCCCACCACCAGCACCCGCAGACCGGCGAGATCCTCCAGGGCGGCCAGCAGGCCGTCGAGACCGGGGGCCTCGCGCAGGGCCTCGAGCCAGGGCTCCAGGCCCGGGGGATGGGTGGGGAGATGGCGGTTGAGGAGGGCGCTGGAGCTGAACACCGGACCACCGGTGAAGTGGATCCTGCCGCCGCAGGCCTCGACCGCCTCCCGCTCGCGTTGGAGGTGGCCGGTGACGTCCTCGCCCTCGCGGAACTCGCCCCCCTTGATGAACAGATGGGGACGCAGACGGGCGATGAGATCCACCGCGGTGGCGGCCGGGTTCACCGCCACCGCGTCCACGCAGGCCAGGGCGGCCAACTGCTCCGCCCGCAGGTCCGCGGGAAAGGCCGGCCGGTCGGGGCCCTTGTCCACATAGGGATCGTCGGTCAGGGTCACGAACAGGTGATCCACCTGGGCCGCGGCCTCCTGGAGGTGGGCCACGTGCCCCGGATGGAGCAGGTCGAAGACCCCGTGGCACAGGCCCAGGATCCGCCCCTGGGCACGCAAGGCCGTACCCCGGTGGATGAAGGCGTCCAGTTCGAGGATCTTGGGATTCATTGCGGGGCGATCAGACGCAGGGTGTCCACTAGATGGTGGAGCATGAACAGATGGGCCACCTCCACCAGGCCGTAGTCGTCCGAGTCGATCCAGAAGTTGAGATCGCCCAGGGCCCGCAGCCGGTTGTCCGGCGCGAAGCCGCTCAGGCCGATCACCCGTCCCCCCATTCCCCTCATGGTCTCCACCGCGCGCACGATGTTCTCGGATTCGCCCGAGGAACTCACCGCCAGGAGCACGTCGGCTGGGCGGGCCATGCGCTCGATACGGTGGGCGTAGACGTTCTCGTAGCCGTAGTCGTTGGCAAAGCAGGTGAGGGCCGCATGGTCGAGCAGGCCCAGGGCGCGGATGCCGGCCACGTTGCAGAGGTCGTTGGCGATATGGCTGGCGATGGCGGCGCTGCCGCCATTACCGATGAGATACACGTTGGCCCCCCGGACGCGGCTCTGGAGCAGGGTCCGGGCGGCCTGTTCGAGGCCCTCCTCCAACGGGCCCTCCCCTCCCCCGCCGGATGTGCTGAAACGGGCCCGTTGCACCAGGGCACAGAGTTCCTGGGAACGGCCTTGCAGGCTGAGGCGGGTCAACACGCGGTCTCCTCCCGATGACGGACCAGGCACTCCCCCACGGCCAGGTCCAGTTCTGTGTCGATGTCCAGGGAACGCTCGGCCGGCATCGGATAGGCGATGACGCCCGGTGGAAGCAGGCGCTGGGTGGCAGACCAGGCGGCCCGGGTCACGGCGTAGATCGCCCCGTTGAGCTGCCAGGGCGGCGGACCGGCGTCGTCCCCCGCCTCCAACAACGGCACCAAGCGGCCCTGCGCATCCTCCCGGTAACACCAATAGGGGCTCTTCGCCGGCCGGGTCACCGACACGCAGGCCGGGGCGCCGCCGGTGGCCAGGCGTTCCAGCAGGCGGTCGATGTCCTCCCCGGTGCGAAACGGGGAGGTGGGTTGCAACAGTACCAGGATGTCATAGCCGGGCAGGCGCTCCCAGGCATGCCCGACCACCGCCTCGCTGGAGGCCCCGTCGGTGGCCAGTTCCGGGGGCCGCCGGAAGGGGGCCTCGCAGCCCAGTTCCTCGGCCAGGGCCATGAGTGCCGGATCGTCGGAAGACAACACCAGGCGGTCCAGGTGGCGGCTGGCGAGGCCCGCCTCCACCGTCCAGGCGAGCAACGGGCGGCCGCCCAGGCCGCGCAGATGCTTGCCGGGGAGGCGGCGGGAACCGCCGCGCGCCGGGATCAGCCCCAGTACCCGCCGCTCGCCGATCACGAGAACACCTCGGCGAATTCCGCGTGGGCCCGCTCCAGGTCCTCCAGGCGGCCGATGTCGATCCAATAGTCGCGCAGGGGGAAGCCGCCCACCGGGCGGCCGGCGGCCATGAGTTCGCCGAGCAGGGCCGGCATGTCCACATAGGTATCCCGCGGAATGGCGTCCACCACCTCGGGCTCCAGGACATAGATCCCGGCGTTGACCTGATGGCGCTGCACCGGCTTCTCGGTCATCTGGCAGATGCGGTAGCCCTCGTCCAGATCCAGCACCCCGTAGGGGATCTGGGTGCGGTATTCGCGCATCGCCAGGGTCGCGGCAAAGCCCTGGCGGCGATGGAATTCCAGCAGGCGCACGAAGTCCACCCGGGTCAGCAGATCGCCGTTCATGACCAGCAGGGGCGCCTGGGGGCGTTGCGGCAGGAGGGCCAGGGCGCCGGCGGTGCCCAGGCGTTTGCGTTCCTCCAGATAGCGGATGTCCGCGTCCCAGGCGGCGCCGTCGCCGAAATGCTCGCGGATCATCTCGCCCTTGTAGTTGATACACAGAAAGATCCGGCGGAAGCCCTGGGCGACGAAACCCTCCACGATGGTCTCCAGGACCGGCCGTTCGCCCACCTTGAGGAGGGGCTTGGGCACCTGCTCGGTGAGCGGGCGCAGGCGCAGGCCCAGGCCTCCGGCCATGATCACCACCGGATTGGGACGTTCGGGCTCGCGCGGGGGCTCGAAGCGGGCCAGGCCGGAGACGCAACCGCGGGCGTCCAGCAAAGGCAGGTGACGCAGGCCGTGCCGCTGCATGGTGCGTTGCCAGCTGCCGGGGCCTTCGTCGCTCAGGCCCGTCACCGGATTGGGGTTCATGAATCGCCCCACGGGGGTCTCCATGCCCAGCCCCTTGAGCAGGGCGCGGCGGATGTCGCCATCGGTGACGGTACCCAGGAGGTGGCAGTCGTCCTCGTCCATCACCAGGACGATCTGCATGGCGGTGCGGTCCAGGCGTTCCATGGCGGTGCGCATGGGGGCAGATCCGGGCAGGGCAATCTGTTTCCAGGTGGCGTCCATGGGGCGTCGTGTTTTTGTCGGCGATGAAATGTCAAGACGCTCTATGCAAAAGGGAGGCCAAACGAAACCGTGACCGCCATTGTGGGCGAAGGTTGCCATCCATCCTCAGCGAGGACAAGTCCCTGCCCCCTTTCCCTTTTCCAGCCTGCTAGGGTAAGGTTGCGATGTTCCCGTCCCGTGGGCAGCATATGCCTCCACAGGGAGGCGGGAAGCCATCCATAATCCGGGCGGTCCGCCGAAAAACCGACCTTTTCGGCGGACTCTATGCGGCGCATGGATGTACCGCCCCGTTCGATCGTTGCAAGCCGTTGAAATGGAAGGAATCGGGAAATCACAGTTTTTCCGTTCCGTGGTTTGAAGAGTCCAGGGATGGCCCGTGTCGACATCCTGGAATTCGAAGAGGCCGCGAACGGCCCTTGGGGAGAACCGCTCCGCCGGACGGTTCCCGCGGTACGGGAAGGTACCGCCATTTTCATTCGCTGAAGGCGGCTGAAAATGCGGGAGGTCGGAGACCCCATCTTCCGATTTGCCGACTGAAAAAGGTCAGGGAAGGCGTTTCTCAGTCTTTCCATTATCTCAGAGGAGGAATCCGAACATGGCGCATATCGTCATCCTGGGGGCCGGCACCGGCGGCATGCCCTGTGCATACGAACTGAGGGCCGAGCTGGGCAAAGAACACGAGATCACGATGGTCAACGAGCGGGAGTACTTCCAGTTCGTGCCCTCCAATCCCTGGGTGGCGGTGGGCTGGCGTGACCGCGCCAGCATCACCTTCGACATCCGGCCGCACCTGGAACGCAGGGGGATCAACTTCATCGCCAAGCGCTGCGACAAGATCGACCCGGATCAGAACCGCCTCACCCTGGCCGACGGCTCCACTCTGGATTACGACTATCTGGTGATCGCCACCGGTCCGAAGCTGGCCTTCGACGAGGTGGAGGGGGCGGGTCCCCACGGCGGGCACACCCATTCCATATGCACCGTGGACCACGCCGAACAGGCCTATGAGGGCTACCGTAAGCTGCTCGACGATCCCGGTCACGTGATCGTGGGGGCCATGCCCTTCGCCAGTTGCTTCGGCCCGGCCTACGAATACGCCTTCATCCTCGATGCCGATCTGCGCAAACGCAGGCAACGCGACCAGGTACCCATGACCTTCGTCACCTCCGAACCCTACATCGGCCATCTCGGCCTCGGGGGGGTGGGCGATTCCAAGGGCATGCTGGAATCCGAGATGCGCAACCACCACATCAACTGGATCACCAATGCGAAGGTGGTGAAGGTGGAGGAAGGCAAGATGTTCGTCGAACAATACGACGACATGGGCCACAAGGTGAAGGACTACGAGCTGGAGTTCAAATATTCCATGATGCTGCCTGCGTTCCGGGGCGTGGATGCGGTGGCCGCGGTGGAAGGGCTCTGTAACCCGCGGGGCTTCGTGTTCACCGACGCCCACCAGCGCAACCCCACCTACCCCAACATCTACTCGGCCGGCGTCTGCATCGCCATCCCACCGGTGGAGGCCACCGCCGTACCCACGGGGGCGCCCAAGACCGGCTATATGATCGAGTCAATGGTCACCGCCATCGTCCACAACATCGCCGACGACCTGGCCGGCAAGGAGGGCACCACCCTGGCCACCTGGAACGCCATCTGCCTGGCCGACATGGGCGACAGCGGCGCGGCCTTCGTGGCCCTGCCGCAGATCCCTCCGCGTAACGTGGCCTGGTTCAAGAAGGGCAAATGGGTGCACATGGCCAAGATCGCCTTCGAGAAATATTTCATCCGCAAGATGAAGAAGGGGACATCCGAGCCCATCTATGAAAAGTACATCCTCAAGATGCTGGGGATCGGCAAGCTCAAGTCCTGATCCGGGCATTCGGCGTCGTTCCATGCGTTACGGTCCCGACCCCAGACATCGTACCCGCTCCGTGCGCGTGGGCGGCGTGACCCTGGGCGGCGGGGCGCCGGTGGTGGTTCAGTCCATGACCAACACCGACACGGCCGACGTGACCGCCACCGTGGATCAGGTACGTGCCCTGGCCGAGGCCGGCTCGGAGCTGGTCCGGATCACGGTCAACACCGAGGACGCCGCCCGGGCCGTGCCGAAGATCCGCGAGCGACTGGACACCCTGGGCTGCGGGGTGCCCCTGATCGGCGACTTCCACTTCAACGGCCACCTCCTGCTGGGACGCCATCCCGAATGCGCCGAGGCCCTGGCCAAGTACCGCATCAACCCCGGCAACGTAGGCACCGGAGAGCGTCGCGACCACCAGTTCGCGGCCATGATCGAGGTGGCCCTGAGACAGGCGCGTCCGGTACGCATCGGGGTCAACTGGGGCAGCCTCGACAAAGACCTGGTGGCCCGCCTGATGGACACCAATCGTGCTGCGGAGCGGCCACGCAGCGCCGGAGAGATCATGCGTGAGGCCATGGTCATGTCCGCGCTCGACAATGCGCAACGGGCGATGCAACTCGGTCTGCCGGCCGAGGCCATCGTCCTCTCGGTGAAGATGAGCGGGGTGCAGGATCTGATCGCCGTCTACCGGGAGCTGGCCTCGCGCTCCGACTTCGCCCTCCATCTGGGACTCACCGAGGCCGGTATGGGGGTCAAAGGCATGGTGGCTTCGAGCGCCGCCCTGGCGATCCTCCTTCAGGAAGGGATCGGCGATACCCTGCGAGTCTCCCTCACCCCCGAACCCGACGCACCGCGCAGCCAGGAGGTGGTGGTGGCACAGGAGATCCTCCAGTCCCTGGGGCTGCGTGAATTCAGTCCGCGGGTAACCGCCTGTCCCGGCTGCGGACGCACCACCAGCACCCGCTTTCAGGAACTCACCCAGGAGATCCAGAGCCACCTGCGTACGCGCATGCCCGAATGGCGCGCGCACTATCCCGGCGTCGAGGGCCTGACCCTGGCCGTCATGGGCTGCGTGGTCAACGGCCCCGGGGAGAGCAAACAGGCTGACATCGGCATCAGTCTGCCGGGCACCGGCGAGAACCCCGCCGCGCCCGTGTACGTGGACGGGGTGAAGGTGGCCACCCTCAAGGGAGAACGGATCGCCGAGGAGTTCAAGGCAATGATAGAGGCCTATGTGGAGCGGCGCTGGGGTCGCGGATAGGCCGCTTCCACAAAGGCGCCTGCGCCTGCCGGGCGGAGCTGCGCAGCCCAACCTCCGCACGACCGGAAAACGGCCCACTCGTGTCCGCCCCCCCCAAAGGCAAGCGCTCAAGCCGCCGGTGGACTCCAACGGGTCTCGATTCCCAACAGTTCCAGCAACGCCCCACCCACGGCACCGCCGATACCCCCCCCCAACATCCCTTCCGGGATCCGCGCGACGATACGAGCGATATCGGAGGGCACCGTCTGATCCAGGCTGGGAATGGATTGGCCGGTGAGCCAGAGGCCTGCCGCCACGCACAACGAGATCAGGGCCGTCACCAGGGGACCGCTCAGGTGCGTGGAGACCCAGGGAGAACAACGGCGGGCAAGTACGGGGAGCAGAAAGACATAGCCGATGCCGACCCCGGCGACGGCGAGCAGGGTCAGCCAGAGGACAGGTAGGCGCAGCCCCGTGGAGATCAACAGCGCCCAAAGCAATGTTCCGGTGACCGAGCCGGCGCTCAGACCCGCCAGGGTCTGGCCCAGCGGTCGTTCGCGCAGGGCCTCACGGGCTGGAAACAACAGGCCCGCCAGGGCCCCGAGTACAGCCCCGGCCAGCAACATATAATAGGGGTGTTCCGGATTGGGAAGCAGGATCAGGGAGCCTATGCCGGCGATGATCCCGGTGAGGGAACCGAGGATGGCCACCTGCATGGCACCGAAAAAGGCCGCGATCACCGCTCCGGCCAGGCCTGCGCCCGCCACCAACTGCACCAGCGGCGCGTCGACGACCATGGCCATGGCATACAACAGGACACTGAACACCCCCCCGAAGAGGGCCCCGGCGAAGGCCCAGATGAGGGCCTTGGCGAAGACGATGGAGGCAGATGCCATGAGGATTCCTCGGGTCTCGGTTCGGGACGGCAGGATCACCGACGATATTCAAGATTGGATTATATACCCGTCCCACGTGAACATTTCCGTCCTTCGGTCCGTGCACGGCTCTTCCCTGCGCCACTCCCCGCGACTGCGGCCGCACCCCCACCCCTGGGCGGTGTGGCGATTGCCCGCCACAGTCCCCGCGGTGACTCGCTTCCGCGCCTTGTCCAGAGGTGCCAGGAACACCCCCGAACGACGAGGTACTCACGTGGACGGGTGCAGCGGGCGGGGGCACTTCCCGAGCGGCACAGGGCCCGGGCCACCGGAGGCCCAGGGGAGAGACCACCCCTCGCCTCGCCGACGGAAAGGGATGCCATGGCAAGTGCTCTCCATGGGATGGCATAAATATAAATTACATGTATACCAGGATCAATCACATTGGGCTGACTCGTCAGGGCTCCGTCATCTAACCGCCCCTCTGCCAGTGGCCTTCCCTGAAAAACGCCGTGAATACCTCCCTGTAGGCTTGACTGCGGCATCCCTGCCGCAGACATTTTCAGGGAAGGCCACTGGCGCGG
>JALSSC010000055.1 GCA_026984455.1 Chromatiaceae bacterium | reverse complement strand
AGGCCTTGGCCTCGCCACCGTGCTCTTCGGACATCACCTTGGTGATCGCCGCCGTCAGAGTGGTCTTGCCGTGGTCCACGTGACCGATGGTGCCCACGTTGACGTGCGGCTTCTTGCGTTCGAATTTCTCTTTGGCCATCTCTCTATACCCCTATCGGCGCGTCACTGTTTCTTGATAATGGTTTCGGCAATGCTCTTGGGCACTTCCACGTATTTCGCGAATTCCATGCTGTAGGTGGCCCGCCCCTGAGTGAAGCCGCGCAGGTCGGTGGCATAGCCGAACATCTCCGACAGCGGCACCTCGGCCCGCACCACCTTGCCGCCGGGGGCGTCCTCCATGCCCTGGACCATGCCGCGACGGCTGTTGAGATCACCCATGACATCACCCATGTATTCCTCGGGGGTCACCACCTCCACCTTCATGATGGGCTCGAGCAGTACAGGCTTCGCCTTCCGGGCGGCCTCCTTGAAGCACATGGAACCGGCGATCTTGAAGGCCATCTCGGAGGAGTCCACGTCATGGTAGGAGCCGTCGAACAGCGTCACCTTGACATCCACCATGGGATAGCCCGCCACCACACCACCCTCCATGGCCTCCTGAACGCCCTTGTCCACGGCCGGGATGTATTCACGCGGAATCACGCCACCCACGATCTCGTTGACGAACTCGTATCCCTCGCCGGGCTCCTGCGGCTCCAGGCGCAGGTAGACGTGGCCGTACTGACCACGGCCGCCGGTCTGGCGCACGAACTTGCCTTCCTGCTCCACGGACTTGCGGATGGTCTCGCGGTAAGAGACCTGGGGCGCGCCCACGTTGGCCTCGACACCGAATTCACGCTTGAGGCGATCGACGATGATCTCCAGGTGCAGTTCACCCATGCCTGAAATGATGGTCTGCCCCGATTCCTCGTCGGTATGGACCCGGAACGATGGATCCTCCTGGGCCAGCTTGGCCAAGGCCACGCCCATCTTTTCCTGGTCGGCCTTGGTCTTGGGTTCCACCGCCACAGAGATCACCGGCTCGGGAAACTCCATTCGCTCCAAGACCACCACGTCACCGGTGGCGCAGAGGGTATCGCCCGTAGAGACGTCCTTGAGACCCACGGCCGCAGCGATGTCGCCGGCCCGGACCTCTTTGATCTCGGCCCGCTCGTTGGCGTGCATCTGCAGGATGCGCCCCACCCGTTCCCGCTTGCCCCGAACCGAGTTGTATACGGTGTCACCCGAAGAGATCACCCCGGAATAGACCCGGAAGAAGGTCAACGACCCCACGTAGGGATCGGTGGCGATCTTGAAGGCCAGGGCGGAGAAGGGTTCGTCGTCGCTGGCCCGGCGCTCGATCTCCTCCTCGCCGTCCTCGGAGGTGCCTTTCACCGGAGGCACATCCACTGGCGAAGGCATGTATTCGATCACGGCGTCGAGCATCGCCTGAACGCCCTTGTTCTTGAAGGCCGAGCCACAGAGCATGGGCACGATCTCGTTGTTCAGGGTCCGCTTGCGCAATCCCCGTTTGATCTCCGCCGGGTCGAGTTCACCCTCGTCGAGATACTTCTCCATGAGTTCGTCGTCGGCCTCCGCGGCGGCCTCCACCAAGTGCTCCCGCCATTCGGCGCAGAGGTCCTTCAGGTCGTCAGGGACCTCCTGCTCCTCGAAACGCATGCCACGCGACTCCTCGTCCCAGAGGATGGCCTTCATCTTGAGCAGGTCCACGACCCCGAGGAAATCCTCCTCCGCACCGATGGGCAATTGCAGGGGAACCGCGACGGCCCCGAGGCGATCCTTCACCTGCCCCACGACGCGCAGAAAGTCGGCCCCCATGCGGTCCATCTTGTTCACGAAGGCGATACGCGGCACCCCATACTTGTCGGCCTGACGCCACACCGTCTCGGACTGCGGCTCGACCCCGCCCACTGCACAGAACACCGCACAGGCACCGTCGAGGACGCGCAAAGAACGCTCCACCTCGATGGTGAAGTCCACGTGCCCCGGGGTGTCGATGATATTGATGCGGTGCTCGGGAAACTGCTGCTCCATACCCTTCCAGAAGCAGGTGGTGGCGGCCGAGGTGATGGTGATTCCCCGCTCCTGCTCCTGCTCCATCCAGTCCATGGTGGCGGCGCCATCGTGCACCTCACCGATCTTGTGCGACACCCCGGTATAGAACAGGATACGCTCGGTGGTGGTGGTCTTGCCGGCGTCGATATGGGCCATGATGCCCAGGTTACGATAGCGCTCGATTGGGGTCTTGCGTGCCACTTCTTGCTCCCAGGCCAATTGGGTTCCGGTCCGCCCTTACCAGCGGTAATGGGAGAAGGCCTTGTTGGCCTCCGCCATGCGATGGGTGTCTTCGCGCTTCTTGACCGCGGTGCCCTTGGCCTCGGAGGCGTCCATCAACTCCCCGGCGAGACGCAAGGCCATGGACTTTTCCGAGCGCTTGCGCGAGGCCTCGATCAGCCAGCGCATCGCCAAGGTGTTGCGGCGAGTGGGACGCACCTCGATCGGCACTTGGTAGGTGGCACCGCCGACCCGGCGGGACTTGACCTCCACCACAGGGCGCACGTTCTCCATCGCCTTGTCCAGGATCTCGATGGGATCCCCTCCCTTCTTTGCAGAGACCTGATCGAGGGCCCCATACATGATGCGCTCGGCAACGGACTTCTTGCCGTCTTCCATGATCATATTGACGAACTTGGCGATCATCTCGCTTCCGAACTTAGGGTCGGGCAGGATCTCCCTGCGACCCGCGACGCGTCTTCTTGGCATGGCTCTAAATCCAGATCCGCTGTTAGGTTATTTCTTGGGACGCTTGGCGCCGTACTTGGAACGCCCCTGGCGACGACTCTCGACCCCGGCCGTATCCAGCGAACCGCGCACTACGTGATAGCGTACACCCGGCAGGTCCTTGACCCGCCCACCGCGGATCAGCACCACCGAGTGCTCCTGCAGATTGTGGCCCTCGCCACCGATGTAACTGCTCACCTCGTAGCCATTGGTCAGGCGCACACGAGCGACCTTACGCAGTGCCGAGTTGGGCTTCTTCGGTGTCGTGGTATATACACGGGTACAGACGCCGCGCTTCTGGGGACTGGCCTCCAGGGCGGGGACGTTGCTCTTTTCCACCTTGCGCTTGCGCGGCCTGCGAACCAATTGGTTGATCGTTGCCATCGATTCCGTCTCTCCAAGGCGCCCGGTCGGGGACCCCTGCAAAAAAATAATGGGAGACGAAGGACCCCGCCCCCCGCTTTGCGGTGGGTGATCCCTGCTCCCGATACAGGATTTCCGGAGATGGCTGGACGGCCATCCCCTTCGCGCCCCCGCACAGATGGGTGCCCGAGGGCTGCACGATAACGGGCGGGCTCCGGCGAGAACCGCCCGATAAAGACGGCGCATTCTATGCGTGCTCAACGATCCTGTCAAGAACCAATTGGCCCGGCCGACAAGATACACGCGTCGCCCCGACGGCCTCCTCCACGGCCCCTGCGTGCCGGGCACACCGAACGAGGACAGCAAACGAGATGTATCGCCTCCTCCTGGCCATCACCCTCGGCATCTGCCTCATGGAAAGGATATGGGGGACACCCACCCCCCTCGCCTCCGATCTCGCCTCTTACTACGAGGAGGAGCGGACAGTCTGGCTGCGGACCGGCAATGACGAGTTCCTGGGGATTCAACGTCTCCCATCCGGGGACAAGCGCGGCGAGGTGTTACTGGTCGCGGACGACGCCGGCAACCCGGCCAAGCTGGACCGTGATTTCGGCGCTGCCCTGAGCCGAAAGGGCTGGCACAGTCTGAGCATCCGTCTGCCCACGGGCCCGACCCCGGCCCTGGCCGAGGCCGCCGCCACTCAGCGGATCCGCTTCGCTGTCGAGTTCCTGGGCAAGGACGCCGGGCACCCACTGTTCATCCTCTGCACAGGCGGGGCGCTGGCGTCCGTGCTCGCCGCCGCCACGAGCCCCCTGGCCCATCCCCTGCGCGGCCTCGTCTGGATCTCCCCCGACTCGCGCACCGACACCGGTCTCCTTGACCGAGCCGGTCTCCCGCTACTGGCGATCACCACGCGCAGGCCCACCGCGGATCCCGGCCCCCGCACGGGCATCGAGCACCTGAACCTACCGCCCGGGACCAGTGCCAGATGGCAGGCTGGGCGTATTGGGGCCTGGATGCAGCGGATCGCAAGGAGTACATCGCATCGATCCGGCACGACGCCTATCGAACCGTCGGTTCGATAACATATGGATACGGGAAGGCACTAGGAGATCTAGGATATCGATCAGTGGATTCGCCTTTCGGACCCGACAAACGGGGAAACGGCGTCAAAGCCCTTTGGCCTTCTTGATCACGTCGTAGGCCCTGCGAATCTCCGCCGTCTTGGCGGTCGCCAGGCGCATCATCTCCTCGGGCAGGCCCTTGGCCGCGAGCTTGTCGGGATGATGCTGGGCCATGAGCCTGCGGTAGGCGCGCTTGATCTCCTGTGGATCGGAATCGGGCCCCACCCCCAGGAGGGCGTAGGCGCGCTCCAGTTCGCCCGCACCCCCCCTCACTCCTCGGGGCGTCATGCGCATCGCCGCCTCGATCCGGCGGTATTCGGCTAGGGGGAAGCCCAAGCGGATAACCAGGTGCTCCAGCAAGCGGGCCTCGGCCGGATCGAGATGCCCGTCCACATAGGCCGCCTGCAACTGGATCTCGATGAACAGGCGCACCAGGTTTCGCTTCCGCCCACACAGACGACGAAACTGGTCAAGCACCTCATCGAGGGCGAAGTCCGGCCGCTTTCCCTGCTGGAAGAGGTGGATGGCGACCCGGCGCATGGCCGGATCCAGTTGCATCTGGGCCATGATGGCCTCGGCCAAGTCGATCTCTTCCGGAGAGACCCGTCCGTCGGCCTTGGCCAAGCGCCCCATGACCGCAAAGGTGGCCGTGAAGAAGGCGGCCTGTACCGCCTCCTCGTCACTCACCATCGATCCCAGACGCGCCATCCCTTTGTCGAACTGATGCCCCAGGGCTCCCCCCAGCAAGGCGCCGATGGGTCCGCCCAAGAGCATGCCGAAGGCCCCACCGAGGACCTTACCCCACCAGCCCATTCACTTGCCCTTCAAATAGAGTTCATCGCTGAAGGCGCCGACCCACTCGGGACGAAAGGCCACCAGCATGGTGATGACCCAGCCGTTGACCACGGCCTCGGGAAGAAACATCAGCGGAAAGAAAGGCAGGATGGTCCGGCCCAGTTCGGCATAGCTGTAGGCGCCAGTGGAAATCAACAGCCCCAAGGCCAGATAGCCCGCGGCCACGCCGACGAACCCGGCCGTGAAAAAGCCGTTCACCAGCACGAAGACAAAGAAATTACGCGGCAACAGAGAACAGATCAACACCGCCCAGATCTGGCTCAGGGTCACCGGGATCACGCCGGTGACCAGGGTGCTGACGAAGAACGAGTTCCAGCCGAGGTGGCCATTCAGGATCACCGCGGCCAGCACCAGGGCGGAGGCGATCACCGCCAGGGACCAGCCAAACATCAGGGTCAGGGCCGTCATCCCCAGAAGGTGGAAAGAGATCCCGGCCTGGACGTCCGCCCGCACGTGCCACAACAAGATGAGCGCCACCACCGACCCCAGGAAGGCGTTGAGCTGGCTGGGATCCCGCAACCTGGACCAAGGCGCCAGCCGCACGGCCAGATACAACGCCAGGCACCAGATACCGGCGAACAGCCAATGAGCTCCGCTGGAGAAGAGACCGCCATCGAGTTCCATGGAGCCTATTCTATACTGGTCTTCAATGGGTTTTCAGCAACGGCGGCGGCCGTCTCTCCGATCCGAAACCTGGACTCTCTGGGACGACGCGGCTATAAGACAGAATGAGCGCCTTGCTGAAGATTCCGCTTCTGTTCAGGCACCGTTCGGAGCGGGAAGGGCCCAACATGCCTCAACCGCGGGAGGCGCGTGAAAGATTAGGGGAAGGCGGAAAGTACGCCCCCTCTTCCAGCACCCCAGGCCCCCAAAGGGATTTCCTGCCATCCACGACCGAACGTTCACTTGCAACAGAATATTTTCGTTGGCTCCTTCGTTTTGTTGGTCTTGGGACATCCATGAAGCTGTTGCCGCCCTCACTCAAATCAGGCCTGCTCGCGTGGAGGGCAAGCCTTGGTACCGAATCCCGGGCTCTCACCCATGACCCTGCATCCGCGACGCTGGTTGGGGACTTGCCCTCCGATACCGGATCACTCTCACAAACGCAGACCCACCCGCTGGCGGGTGTCCTCGATGCCCTCCCCAATGCCGTCGTCCTGCTCGACGGCCACTTGCGCGTATCCGTCTGGAACAGGGCGGCCGAACGCATCTCCGGGGTGCGCCAGACCATGGCTGTGGGCCGCACCTTTCAAGCCATCCCCCATGGGCTTCAGGGCCAGGAGGACATGCTCCGCCGTGCACTCGTGGAGAACCGCCGGCAGATCAGTAAGCGCATACCTTGCATCAAGGGCGGCCGCATGTGTTTCACCGACATCGAGGCACTGCCCGTGGAAGCAGGCTCCCTGCTGGTCCTTCTCAGGGACAGCACTGCCGAAGTGCGCACATTCCAACTCCTGACCGAGGCCAACAAGATGTTGTCCATCGCCGGCATGGCAGCCGGCATGGCACACGAGATCAACAATCCCCTGAGCGGAATGCTGCAACACCTCCAGAACGTCCGCCGACGCCTGATGGACGACCTGCCCGCCAATCGCAAGGCCGCTGACGACGCCGGACTCGACTTGCAGGCATTACGACGCTACCTGGACCTTCGCGGGATCCCCGGGGCCCTGGCACGCGCGCGCGCAGCGGCCGACCGCGCCACCCGTATCGTCACGGACATGCTTGGATTCAGCCACAACGGCCCCGCAGATACGGAGAAGGTGTGGGTCAAGGAACTCATCGATTCGGTGTTACGCCTGCTGTCCGCCGACCAGGAACTCAAGGAAAGATATGCATTCCACCGTATCCGCATCCTGCGCCAGGATGCCCCACCCATGGCCACCCTCCAATGCAACCGTGTGCGTATCGAACAGGCCCTGTTCAACCTCTTGCGCAACGCCATCCAGGCCCTCAAGGATCGGGAACGACCGAAGATCCGCATCGTTAGCCGCTTGGGCGGCGAGCATTGCGAGATCGACATCATCGACAATGGCCCCGGGGTTCCGACGGAACTCCAACATCGGATCTTCGATCCATTCTTCACCACCAAGGCCACGGGAGAGGGGATCGGGCTGGGGCTTGCCATCTGCCGCTACATCGTCGAGGACATCCATCGCGGAACGCTGACCCTGACCTCCACTCCGGACAAGGGTACTTGCTTCAGCCTGCGCCTGCCCCTCTCGCCCCCAATCGACCCCCGCGCCGGATGACGACCTCGGCCTTCACCATGGAAGGGACTGCGGCCCCCGCACCCACTCCCGACCAAGTGAGGGTGCTGGTGATCGAAGATGATCCCCTGGTATGTGATGCCCTCTGTGCCTATCTGGAGGATACGGGCTACCACGTCCTGGCTGCAGCCGATGGTCACGCTGGCATGACCCTGTTTCATCGCGAACACCCCGATATCGTCCTCACCGACCTGCGCCTGCCCAAGCTCAGCGGCCATCAGGTCCTGGAACTCATCGCCCACGCCACTCCGGAGACCCCGCTCATCGTCGTCTCCGGAGTGACCCTCTTGAACGATGTGATCGAGGCCTTGAAACACCACGCCTGGGACTATGTACTCAAGCCCCTGCACGACATGGCCATGCTCGAAGGGGCAATCCAACGCTCCTTGCAACGGGCCCGCCTGATTCAGAGCAACCGCCGCATCCGGGAAGATCTCGAGGACATCAACCGGCGTCTCCACCAGACCGTCGAACGCCTCAGACACGACGAAGAGACCGGCCACAAGATTCAGAACCGCCTGCTGCCGGAGGACGGCGCACATTTCGGGGACATCCTGTTCCGCCGCAGCATCCATCCGGCCATGTATCTCTGCGGTGATTTCATCGACTATTTCAGGATCGACGAGCGTCACACCGGTTTCTATATGACGGACGTCTCCGGCCACGATGCCGCCTCTGCCTTCGTCACCGTGATGCTCAAGACCCTGGTGGGCGCCTACCGCGACGCCTTCTGGCAGCGCGGGGACCAGACGATACTCCACCCCGACGAAATGCTCGCCCGTATCAACGAAGACCTCATCCGCCAGGAACTCGGCAAGTACTGCACCATGTTCTACGGAGTGCTGGACCACGACCGCGATTCCCTGTACTGTTCCAGCGCGGGCCAGTTTCCCTACCCGGTGATGATCGAAGGCTGCGAGACCCGTCCCCTGAAATTCCGCAGCCGTCCCGTGGGCCTGTTCCCAGAGGCCGCTTATACGGCCCGCGAACTCCGATTGCCGAGGCGATTCCAACTCGTGCTGGTCTCCGACGGCGTACTTGAACTGATGCCCAGCGACCGGTCGCGCACCCGGGCACAGCGTTTTCTCGAACTGATCGACCCCGATCAGGACATCGACGGGCTGGTACGCCGCCTGCGCCTCGACGGGCATGACGAACGACCCGATGACGTTTCCATCCTCACCTTGTCCAGAGGACACGACAATGGATGACCCCCAGATCCTCTACTCCGAACACGACGGCGTACATTTTCTACGTTTTCGAGGCAATATCCTACACGATATGGCCCCGATGCTGGAGGATTTCCTCGATCAACTCGAACGGCACGGTGCTGGCCACAACTATCTGCTGGATCTCACCGAGACCTACAACATCGACAGCACCATGCTCGGCCTCCTGGCGAGGATTGCCAACCGCGTGAGAGAGCGTGGCGACGCCCCGCCCACCCTGGTCTGTTCGGGTGAAGACATCATCGATCTTCTCATCGGTATCGGCTTCGACCAGGTATTCCAACTCATGGCCTGCGACGGCGCGCCACTCGGGGAAGGCCGCCCCTTGAAGGCGGGCGCAACAGACCATGAGACCCTTGCGCGCACCATGCTCAACGCCCACAAAGAGCTGATCGCCCTCAAGGACGACAACCGTCTATTGTTCGACGATGTCATCCAGCTGCTCGAAGGGGGCCTGAGACCCGGCAAGGCCTGAGGTCGGCAACCCGGCCTGTGCAGGCCGGACCCATGCCTGACCACGTTATCACCACGCCACCACTGCCTCATTCGTCGCCATAATCCGTGCCCACTCGTTCCTTCTCATGCCGTTTCCGCCGCAACCATTCGGCCTGCTTCCTGAGCACGTGACGAATGATAGCGTCCCTGTCCTGTTCCCTGATATGAGCGAAATCGATGCGCAGGAGATGGCTGAATTCCCCATCCTCCGAGGCCTCGGCCCGGCATTCCACCACGTGGCCGAAAGTAAGCACCCCGGTGAAGGTAGGCATCAGCAACATCCTGATCTCCACCAGGGCGCCTTTCTCGAAGGCCTCCCGCGTGTGTACGGCGATCCCTCCCGCGCTGAGATTGGCGGGTCGCGCGGGATGCCTGCCGATGTCGGCCTCTTCGTACAGCAGTGCCTTGGCCAGGAGTTCGATCTTGCGGTCGATCGCCTTGATACATTGGGCTACATCAGGGGAACGACCCTCGATCCGGCGCAGGGCGGCGGCGGTCTGCTGAGTCTCCGCCGCCAGGCTGCTCATCAGGCTGAAACTGCCCAGGAGTTGCTGATCCAAACGCTCGAGCTGCTGCTCGACCTCCTCCTGGCCCACCCGTTTGAGGCTGATACGTACCGAGTCGTCGATCCGAAAAAAGCGCCGTCGTTCTTCCGCCATCTGCGCACCCGTGGCCTTGTCTTCACTCATGCCGCCCTTCCCCCTGGGATGCGTCGGTTTCGAGATAGCCCTGCTCCGTGCCTTCGGGCCCGCGTACCAGCACAAGCTCCACCCGTCGGTTCCTGGCCCGGTGCGCGCGGCTGTCGTTCGGCACCAAGGGATGGGTGTCGGCTAGTCCCTCCACCACCACCCGGTCGGGTTTAATGGCAGGATTGGCGAGGAGGGCGTGAGCCACGGTCACTGCACGCGCCGCGGAAAGCTCCCAATTGGAACGGAACCGCCTGGTGTGGATGGGAATGTCGTCGGTATGGCCAGCGACGATGATCCGCCCGGGCACCGTGGCCAGCTTGTCACTGATCTTGTCCATCACCTCGAAGAAACCCGGGTCGAGGCGGGCACTCCCCGAAGGGAAGGAGCCCTTCTCCCGAATACGCACGATGATCCGGGTCTTGGCCGCTTCCACCTCCACCAGGCCCTTCTCGATCTCCTCCTTGAGGATCTTCTTGAGGTCCGCCACCTGCCTCTGAGTCTCCTCCTCCAGACGTCGCTCGGCATCCTTGATGTCCAGATTTTCCTTGTCCTCGTCAGTGGTCTGTTGGTGAATCTCGTTAATCACCGTCGGCTCGGTGGAGGGCGATGGACTGAACTCTTGCTTTATGACACTCACCCCCTTGACGATCTCGTTGGCCGGGATCTCCCGCTGCACCCCGAAGGCATCCTTCATGGAGTCGGCCATCTTCTTGAAGCGCACGGCGTCGATCTCGGCAAAGGACAACAACAGCACGAAGAAACACATCAGCAACGACATGAGATCGGCAAAGGTCGCCAGATAGGCCGGCAGACCTTCTTCGCATTTGGGACATTCCTGATCGGCCATGGCCGTTCCTGACTACTTGTCTTCACCGGGCCTCTTGTTGGCCGGCAGATAGGTGGACAGCAGCTGTTCCAGGACACGCGGGTTCATGCCCTCCTGGATGGCGGAGATGGTCTCCAGGATCAGGGACTTGTTGAGCCGTTCCAGTTCGCTCGCCCGGGCCAGTTTGTCGGCCAGGGGCTGGGCGAAGGCATTGGCGATCACCGCGCCATACAGGGTGGTGAGCAGGGCCACGGCCATGGCGGGGCCGATACTGGCGGGGTCGGACATATTGGACAGCATCTGCACCAACCCCACCAGGGTCCCGATCATGCCCATGGCAGGGGCCATGGTGGCCATATTCTTGAACATACGCTGCCCCACCTCGTGGCGCTCGATGGTGTTGTTGATATCCGAACTCAGCATCTTGTGTACCAGCGCAGGATCGTGACCATCCACGCACAGGCCGATACCGCGTTTCATGAATTCGTTGCTGATCTCCACCCCTTCCAGGGCGAGGAGACCGTTCTTACGCGCCACGTCCGCCAACTGCACGGCCTCTTCGATGATCTTCTTGGGATCGTCCACCTTATAGAAGAAGGCCTTCATACCGGTGCTGAAGGAACCGAGAAAGTCCTGCAGAGACACCTGCATGAGGGTCACCATGAAGGTACCGCCCAGCACGATGAGCGTCGAGGGGACGTCCACGAACACCATCAGGCTGCCACCGGTGGCGATGGCGCCGATGATGATGCCGAATCCGCCGAGCAGGCCGACCAGGGTCGCTATATCCACGGGAAAGGCTCCTCAGTGACAGAACCGGAAACGCGAGGCCGTAGCCGCCTCTCCGAACCCGACCCCTGTATCGGTCCTTGGGTGGGAATCTTTAGCAGCCCGTGAAAAACGTCCCGCACGCATCCGATACGACGGTCCGCAATGATCATGCGGACCCGTGGACACCCGCGAGGACCTCGACAATCCGGATGGAGGAAGCGGTCCGGTCGCCCAGACGCGGAAGAGCCGGCATTCCGCCGGCCCTTCCATCACGATGTCACCGCTCCGGACATCTCTGCATGACCGCACAGAGACGTTTGGCGGGATGCCCGGCGGCCTGTCAAAGCCGCCTCCAATGGCCCCCGGAGGGCCTTCAAAGGCCCTCCGGAGTGGCATCACTTCAAGGACTGATAGTAATCCATGAGGATCTTGGCCACCTCCGGACGGGAGAACTCGGGCGGCGGGGCGATTCCGTTGCCCAGCATCTCGCGCACCTTGGTCCCGGAGAGCAGGATGAAGTCTTCCTTGCTGTGATCGGGGGCGTCCCGCATCATCACCACCCGATTGAGTTTCTTCGAATAGGCGGTGTGATCGGCACGGAAGATCTCGATCTGCAAGGCGCCCGGGGGTACCTCCTCGTCGAAGATGGTCTGGGCGTCGAAGGCGCCGTAGTAATCACCCACGCCGGCATGGTCCCGGCCGATGATGAAGTGCGTGGCGCCCATGTTCTGGCGGAAGTAGGCGTGGAGGACGGCCTCGCGCGGTCCCGCGTAGAGCATGTCGAAGCCATATCCGGTGATCATGGCCGAGTTCGGCGGGAAGTAGAGATCCACCATCTTGCGGATCGCGGCGTCGCGCACCGGCGCGGGGATATCGCCCGGCTTGAGCTTGCCGAGCAACATGTGGATCACCAGACCATCCGCCTTGGTGGCCTCCATGGCCATCTTGCACAGCTCCTCGTGCGCACGGTGCATGGGATTTCGGGTCTGGAAGGCCACCACCGTGTTCCAGCCACGCTCTTTGATCTCGTTGCGGATCTCCACCGCGGTACGGAAGGTATCGGGAAAATCGGTCTGGAAATAGGAGAAGTTGAGCACCTTGATGGGGCCGGAGACCGCCATGCGCCCCTGACTGTTGAAGGCCTTGACACCCGGATGCTCCATGTCGGTGGTCCGATAGACCCTTTCGGTCATCAGGGCCATCTGCTCGTCGCTGACCTCTTCGATGGCCTCCACATCCATCACCGCCAACACCGGATTGCCCTCCACGTTGGGATCCCGCAGGGCGATACGCCCGGCGCCCTGGATTCCGCTCACGTCCTCGAGCAGACAGAGAATGGGGACGGGGAAGAACCGGCCGTCGGTGGTACGCAGGGTGTCTGCGGCGCTTACCGCATCGGCCACGTTCATGAAGCCCTTCAACGGGGTGAAATACCCGCCACCGAGCATTACGGCATTGCCTGCCGCCTGCGAGCTGACCACCACGGAAGGAAGGCCCTCTGCCTCATGGGTCAAGGCATGGTGTTCATCGGGATCGTAGACGAACAGGGGCAACAATTCATCGGCGCCAACAGGACTGATCATCGCACTGGGTCTCCTTCGAAGTGATAGCGAACACGAAATGAGGAGGCTAGCGACGCACGAACGCACGGCCAGCCACTCCGAGTTGACCCCGTACCCTACCATAGCGGCCTTGGGGAGCAGCCAAGGTTCTTTTTATAGGCACCTTGAAAAATTCGAGGGGACGAGACAAGATGCAGGCGCGGCGCCTGACGGGATGGGCCCCCTCAGCACAGACGGCTCACACGGGGAAAGGCCTGGGCGAAAGGACGAGCAGGGGTTAGAATCGCCCAACGCCCCGTGGACGGGAGCGTGACCCCCGGTCACCCCAGCCTTGGAATGTCGCCCAATGCCCTATTTCATCTACCGCATCAGCGCTCAGCCCTTAACACTCGAATACATCGACGTCAAAGACCAATATCAGGAAGCGCGCGCCCTGGTCCGCGGTCTGCGAAGTCAACAGCCGGACGCGGAACCGGAGTCCATACGCATGATCTTCGCTCGGACCCCGGCCGAGGCCGAAAGGCTCCTGTCCCAACCTCGGGACGACCGGGTCATCGGAGAGGATTGAAGGACTCAGACTCCAGCCGAGGAGAACCAACATGGAACGCCCCCACTCCGGCCGCGTGGCCCCGCTCGGATCCCAGACCCCACGGGAACGCTTCACCGTTCTCCTGGAACAGAACCGCGATATGGCCCTGGTCTATATCAACAGCTACATCTCGGATCTGTTCGCAAACGCCGATACCGCACTGCTCGACTTCGCTGAACAGGCCGAAAACAATGCCATCCAGGCCCGTTTCTACGAGGCCATGGGGGCGCTCCGGGAGAGAAAGGACGAGATGGAGCTATGGTTCCGCCAGGAAATCAAGGATGGATTCGATCATTTCGGACATAGCGAGCCGGCTGATTGGGACAATGCCTCCGAAGAGTTCACGGACGGCATCGAACTCGCCCTGATCGGGCACGACGAGGCGGAGGAATCGGTCGCCGCGGAAAACCTCATCGGCCGAGCGAAAAGCGACTATTACCCCGAACTCTACGCCCTGGGCCGCCGCCTGGCGGTGTTGAACGACGGCCGCAAGGTGGACGATGCGGAGATTCCCGCCGGGCCCACCCAGTTGGTGCGCGCCTATCAGCAGGCCTTGCAATGCCTCGACATCGACATCAAGGTCAAGTTGGTGTTCTATGCCCTGCTCGACCGCCTGGTCATGCGCCAACTCAAGCCCCTCTACGACGAATTCAACGATAATCTCAAACAAGCGGGCATCCTGCCCAACCTCAAGCCCGTGATCCGCAAGGAGGATGAGCGCGCCTCCGCGACCCCGGAAGGGCGCGAGGATGAACGCGGGGAGAGATCCGAACCCCGCACGCCTGGTGAAGAGAGCGGACAGACACAGACGGGGACGGCCGATGCATCGCTCGGTGAAGACCTCTTCCAATCCATTCTGGAGTTGATGTCGCGACGTCATCGCCGTTCAGGCCGGTCGGTGGCGGATATCTTGCCAGGAATAGCGGCCGCCTCCACCCCAGAGATCGGCGCAGGACCCGCCCAGGACACCAGACCGGGCGATTCGGGAGCGCACACTCCCGCCAACCCGACAGCGGCGCGTCAGCGCGCGATCTCCGCTATCGACCACATCGCCCCACCCTCCCTCGCCCAATCCGGGATCATGGCGGACGCGGAAGGCCTGCCCAACGTCGAGATCGACCCCGAATTCCTCGGCCGGGTGAAACAGGCCCTGGCGGCCGAACGCGAACAGGTATTCGCCGAGGTGAGTCGCGAGGAGATGAGCGGTATCGATGCCGACACCATCGACCTCATCGGCATGTTGTTCGAATACATGCTCAACGACCCCCTGCTACCCAACCTGGCCAAGGCCCTCCTCAGTCACCTGCATACCCCCTACCTGAAGCTCACCCTTCTGGACCGCCGCCTGCTCACAGACAACCAACACCCCGCCCGGCTGTTGCTGGACATACTGGTGGAGGCCGGTGGTCAGTGGGTGCATGAGAATGATCCCAAGCGAGGCATCTATCCTCAGATGCAGGCCGTGGTGGAACGGATCCTCAAGGAGTTCGCCGACGACCCCTCTCTGTTCGAAGAGATCCTCGATGAGTTCCGGGCCGCGGTGGAAGAGCACAAGCGCCGCACCGAGGCCATCGAGGAACGCTCACAGGAATCCATCAAGGGACGGGAAAGATTACACGTCGCCAAGCGTCGTGTGATCGCCGACATCCAGGCCCACATCGGTCACGCCCCCTTGCCAGAGCCCATCCGCAAGTTCCTCACCGAGATATGGGCCGACCGCCTGGTATTCATCCTCCTGCGTGACCCCCAGGGAGAGGCAAGCGACGAATGGCGACAGGCCATCGAGGTCACCGAACGCCTGGTTTCGCTATTCCGACGACAGGGCCCGGACATCGGCCAGACCCGCAGCGAGTGCCGGCGCCTTCGCACTGTCCTGGAGACGGCCCTGGAGGCCCTCGGAGGCTACCACCAACCCGCTGCGCGCGAGACCTTACGCCTGCTCGGTCATCCGGAGGAGGTGCTGACTTGGCGAACCCACATCACCACCACTCCCGGCGAAGAGACCCAGCCACTGTTCGCCGAGGCGGCATCGGATGCCAGGCCCAGCAGCCAAACCATCTTCACTGATGAACCGACCGTCGTCATCGAAGCCTTACCTCCCGAAGAGCGTAAGATCATCGAGCGCTTGAAAAAACTCAAATTCGGCACTTGGTTCGAATTCCGCTCTGCCGATACACCGCCCGTGCGGCTGAAGCTCTCATGGCTCAGCCCGCTGACCTCCACCTGTATGTTTGTCGACCGCTCGGGTATCCAGGCCCGAATCAAACCCCTCGCCGAACTGGCCCACGAACTGGCTACGGGCCAAGCGAAGCTCATCCCGAAACCCAGCCATCCGTTCGTGGAGCGAACCTTGCTCACCATTCGCAAGGCGCTGCGCAAAGCGCTTGGTGAACCCAAGGACGCCCACGTGCCCCCGCTCGATCGACGCGAGGGTACGCAGGAACCTTGAAACATCCCCTCCCGGGAGGGGTGAACGAAGGGGACACAGCCAGTGCCCAGCACGCTGTTTTCAAAACGGGCACCATAGGATACCCGAGAGGCACTCGCCCCGAGTCCCTCGCCGTTGTCTGAGCGAACGGCCCTTCGCCTCTCCAGGCAGGAGTTGGACCAAAGGCAGACCGCAGCCCAGACCACGCGACCTCCACAAACATGCATGCGAGGACCGACCATGCAAGACAGAAGAAAGACCCCGCGCAAGCTTTCCGATGAAATCATCGATGTGTTCGACACCAACCGCCAGCAACCCCTAGGGCGTCTGGTCAACCTGACCACCGAAGGCATGATGCTGGTCACCACAGGGGAAAACGCGCCGGACGGGATATTCCAGGTCGAGATGGTACTCGAGCGTCCCCATAACGGGAGAGACCGCGTGTCCATGGGAATAGAGAGTCTGTGGTCCACCCCCGGCAACGCGCCAGATGTGCGCTGGACCGGCTTCCGCATCATCGACCTGTCGCTGGAGGCCCAGGAATTCGTCGAAGACCTGATTCGCGAGTGGCGAACGGATTTCGAACGGCCCTAGACAGGGATCCGGAGGAGATCAGGACCGGGACGAGGCCCTGGCCGAAGCGCGCTGCTTTCGCTCGGCGAGGAAATTACGCAGTACCTTGCGTACGTAGCCACGTGTCTCGGGATAGGGGGGAATGCGGTTGCCGTTGCGTTGCACCGCACTTTCACCGGCATTGTAGGCGGCCACCGCCAAGCGCAGGTCGTTCTTGAACAGCTTCAGCAGGTCACGCAGATAGCGTGCCCCACCTTCCAGATTCTGCTCAGGATCCCAGACATTGCGTACACCGTAACGCTTGGCGGTGGCAGGCATGAGCTGCATCAGACCCATGGCGCCCTTTGCCGAGCGCGCCCGGGGATCATACGCGGACTCGGCCTGGATCACCGCGTGGAGCAGTTCCGGGGAGATCCGCACCTTCTTCGCCACCCTGCGGATGATGGGCTCGAAGCGGCCCCGGTTTCTGTAGCTGTTCCTGGTATCCATGCGTGCCCGGTAGCGATGCCTCTTTCCCCTCGGGCTGCCCACCCCAGAACGCCACAGAAGACGGTATTGGCGCCCCGCGAGCAGATGGTCCGTAAACACCATACGCCCCCTGGCGTCCTGATATTTGAATATCTCCGCCCGGGCGTGGCAAGGCCCCAGCCCGAGGGCCAACAGGACACACAACCAGACCGCCCCCTGGTGAATACCGCGGATGGATCTCAGCAGGACAGCCTGTCGTCCCATGGACATGCCTCTTAGAGTGTATGCGTGGGCCTGTCGGACTGAAGGACCCCGGCGAGATAGCTCTCTATCTTGTTGCGGGCGACCCCGCCGTCCTGTTCGCTGAACTGCACGCCGACACCCGCGGCATGGTTGCCCTCCGCCCCCACCGGCGTGATCCACACCACCTTGCCCGCCACCGGGATGCGTTCGGTCTCGTCCATCAGGGTAAGCAACATGAACACCTCATCACCCAGGTGATATCCCTTGTTGGTGGGGATGAACAGCCCCCCATTCTTCACAAACGGCATATAGGCCGCATAGAGGGCGTTCTTGTCCTTGATAGTGAGCGACAGGATACCCTGTCTTCCGCCCATTCTCGGTGCGGCCATGCCGGTATCTCCTGTTTAGCCGGGACCCGCCCTGTGGCAGAGCCGGGCCCATTCCACCAAAGAGGTCTCGAGAGCCAACTGGGGGCTGAGGTTGCGGGCCTCGGCCTCGGCCGCCAATCTCACCACCCGACGCCACAGGCGGTGCAGGCCGGCGGGATCCAGGCGTGTGGCGAGGGCCATCAGGGACTCCACTACCCTTGGATCACGCAACCGCGGCGGCTGTCGAGCGGCCGCGGCGCGCGCAAGGTCGGCAATCCAACCCGCAATCCAGTTCAATGATAACCCCGGCTGGCGTCGCGTCCAAGCCTCCGCCACAAGCACCGGATCGGCGCGCCCGGCGGCCAGCTCCAAGAAATCCCCGAGGGCCTCCCTCCGGGCCTGCAGGCTCCCATCCCGCGCCACTTCGAGGGCGGCCAACGGCGCCCCCGCAGCGAGCCGGAGGGCCTCCACTGCATCCACCTCCAGGCCCTGGGCGGCGAGCCAGGCCAGGGCCGCGTCCTCTGTCGGCGGCGCCAGGTGCAACCTCTGGCAGCGGCTGCGGATGGTGGCCGGCAGACGCTCCGCCCGGACCGCCAGGAGCAGCATCAGGGTATCCCCCAGGGGCTCCTCCAGGGTCTTGAGGAGGGCGTTGAAGGCGTGGCGGTTCATGGCCTCGGCCGGGGCGAAGACCAGGATACGGTAGCCGCCGGCCTGGGAACTCAGGGCCTCGCCCATGCAGGCCTCGCGGACGGCGTCGATACGGATCTCGCGCGAGCCGCCCTCGGTGTCCGGAGCGAGCCAGACGAAATCGGGATGGGTCCCGGCGCGGAACAGATGGCAACCCCGGCAGCGACCGCAAGGATGCCCCTCCCCGTCCGGCGCCTGACACAGCAGGGACTGGCCGAGGTGCCGGGCGAGCATCTCCTTGCCCATGCCACGCCCACCACTCAAGAGCAGGGCGTGCGGCATACGCCCCAGGGCACGCGCCTGATACAGGCGTCGCCAGGGGGGGTGCAGCCAGAACGGCAGGGACTCAGGCGCGTCCATACAGGTCCTCCAGGACGGCCCTCGCCTGTGTCTCCACCTGGGCAATGGGGAGGCTGGCATCCAGCCGCCGGATGCGGCCGGGTGTGGCCTCGGCCAGGCGCCTGTACGCCCGGCGCACCCGCCGGTGGAAGTCCAGGTCCTCCGCCTCGAAGCGATCCAGGGCCGCCCGCCGCCCGGCCCGCGCCAGGCCCTGCTCCACCGGCAGGTCCAGCCACAGGGTCAGATCGGGCTCGAGGCCGCCCTGGACCCAGAGCGCGAGGGTGGAGACGATCTCCGGGTCGAGCCCCCGGCCGGCCGCCTGATAGGCATAGCTGGCATCCGTAAAGCGATCGCAGAGCACCCAGCGCCCCGCCGCCAGGGCCGGGCGGATCCGCCGCGCCACGTGCTGGGCGCGGGCCGCGAACAGCAGCAACAGTTCGCTCAGCGGTTCCATGCCCCCATCCCGATGCCCCAGGAGGAGACCACGGATCTCCTCGCCCAGGGGCGTCCCACCCGGCTCACGGGTGCGCTCCACGGGTACCCCGCGGGCCTCCAGCCAGGCCTGAACGAAGGCCAGGCAGGTGCTCTTGCCGGCCCCCTCGGTGCCCTCGAAGGTGATGAATCGGCCGCTCACTTCCCCGCCCCGCCTTGGAGCTGATAGCGACGCACCGCCCGCCGGTGACCCTCCAGAGTGGCGGAGAACTGGTGGCTCCCGTCCCCCCGGGCGACGAAATAGAGGGCCCGGCCGGGGGCCGGGTGCAGCACCGCGTGGATCGCCGCCCGCCCGGGCATGGCGATGGGGGTGGGCGGGAGCCCGCCATGGACATAGGTATTGTAGGGGGTGTCCCTGAGCAGATCCGCACGCCGCAAGTCACCGTCGAAGGCCTCGCCCAGACCGTAGATCACCGTGGGATCGGTCTGCAAGCGCATCCCCCTGCGCAGGCGGCGGATGAACACCCCCGCGATCAAGGGGCGTTCGGCGGCCCGTCCGGTCTCCTTCTCCACGATGGAAGCCAGGATCAGGGCCTCGTAGGGGTCCTTCAGGGGCAGATCCGGGGCGCGCGCGGCCCATTCCGCCGCCAATACCCGGGACATCCGCGTATAGGCGCGGCGCAACACGTCCAGATCCGAGGCGCCACGGGGGAACAGATAGGTGTCCGGGAAGAAACGGCCCTCGGGAGACTCCCCGGGGTGTCCCAGGCGGAGCATGATCTGGGCCGGGGCCAGCCCGTCCAGGGTCGTGTCGAGAAAGTCCGCCGCCCTCAGATCGGCCAGATATTGGCCGAAGGTACGCCCCTCCACCAGGGTCAGCGGGTGCATGAGCACCTGACCGCGGGTGAGCAGGCGCAGCAGCCCACCGGGGCGGGTCCCGGCCGGAATGCGGTATTCCCCGGCGCGCAGACGGCCGTCCCAACCCCTCAGGCGGGCCAGCAGGCGCAACATCCAGGGATGCTCCAACACCCCCTGTGCCGCCAGGTCGCGGGCCAGGGCGGTGACGCTGGAACCCGGCTCGAAGCGAATCACCAACCCCGTATCGGGCAGGCGCAACGGGGTCTGTTCGAATCCCCGCCAGGCATACCAAGCGGCACCGCCCCCGAGACTCGCGAGGAGGATGCCGATACCGAGGACGCGATGCCAGCGCATCAGGCCCCGTCCCCCAGGGCGCCGGCCCGCACCCCTCTGCGCAGGGCCGGGGGGATCGCCGCGGGATCATAGGCATGGTCCGCAAGCCGGGCCACGGGCACCAGGCCCTGGAGGCTGTTGGTCAGGAACAGGGCGTCGGCCCGGTACAGATCCCCTGGCCGGAGGTCCCTCTCCCGCCAGGGAATGCCGAGCCGGGTGGCGATCTCCAGGGTCAGGGCGCGCGCCACCCCGGCCACCCCGCAGCGGTGCAGTCGCGGGGTCTCCAGGACGCCGCCCCGGACCAGGAAGAGATTGGCGGCCGTCCCTTCGACCACCCGCCCTGCCTGATCCCGCATCAGGCCTTCGGCGATGCCGGGGTCGTCCCATTCGGCGCGGGCCAGGACCTGGTCCAGGCGGTTGAGGTGCTTGAGTCCGGCCAGATACGGCTGAGTGGAGAGGCGGTGACGACACAGACGCACCCGTACCCCGGATCTCGTCGGGGACGCCGGCCAGGGGTGACGGGAAAGGATCCGGGTGGGACGCGGATCCAGCGGCGGGGCATAGCCCCGCCCACCGACTCCGCGGGTCAGGGTGATCCTGAGCACCCAGGGATCGCTGTCGGTGAGCAGAGACTCCGCCTCATGCCGCAGCAGCGCCCGATCGGGCGCAGGCAGTCCCAGGACTGCGCAACCCCGTTCCAAACGGTCGCAATGCGCATCCCACAAACGGATTTCACCCGCGGTCACCGCCAGGGTCTCGAACAGGCCATCGCCATAGGCGAGGCCCCGGTCCAGGACCGGGACGCAGCCAGTGGCCCGTCCATCGACGAGAATCCGGATGGCGTCCGGCGCGTTCAACCAGGGCGCTTGAAGACCAGGGTGCCGTTGGTGCCGCCGAAGCCGAAGGAATTGGACAGGGCCACCTCCATGCGCATCTCCCGCGCGTTGTTGGGGACATAGTCCAGATCGCATTCGGGATCCGGGGTCTCATAGTTGATGGTGGGCGGGGCCACCTGGTCATGGAGGGCCAGGATGGTGAATACCGCTTCGGCCCCGCCGGCCGCACCGAGCATGTGGCCGGTCATGGACTTGGTGGAACTCACCGCGAGACGGTAGGCGTCATCGCCGAACAAGGCCTTGATGGCCCGGGTCTCGGCCACGTCCCCGGCCGGAGTGGAGGTGCCGTGGGCGTTGACGTAGTCCACCTCGCTCTTGTCGATCCCGGCATCTGCCAGGGCCAGACGCATGCACTCCGCGGCACCCGAACCGTCCTCCAGGGGGGCCGTCATGTGATAGGCATCGGAGTTCATACCGATACCCACCAACTCTGCATAGATGTGGGCGTCACGGGCCTTGGCGGCCTCATATTCCTCGAGCACCACCACCCCGGCGCCGTCGCTGAGCACGAAACCGTCGCGGTCCCGGTCCCAGGGACGGCTGGCACCCTCGGGATCGTCGTTACGCGTGGACAGGGCGCGTGCGGCGGCGAAGCCCCCGAGCCCCACCGGGGTGGTGGCCATCTCCGAGCCGCCCGCGATCATGGCGTCCACGCGGCCGGTACGGATCATCCAGGCCGCCTCGCCGATATTGTGGCTGCCCGTGCTACAGGCCGATACGATCGAGTAATTGGGACCCTTGATGCCGTATTTTATGGACAGGTCCCCGGCGACCATGTTGATGATGTTTGCCGGGACGAAGAAGGGTGTGATCTTGCGCGGGCCTCGCTTCATATAGGTGTCGTAGGCCTGCTCGATCCCGCCGATCCCGCCGATCCCGGCGCCGATGGCGACCCCGATGCGCCCGCAATTCTCCTCCGTGATCTCTATGCCGCTGTCCTCGAAGGCCTGGATCCCCGCCGCCAGGCCATAGTGGATGAACCCGTCCATCTTGCGCACATCCTTCTTGGGGATGTACTCGGTGGGATCGAAGCCGTATATGGGACCACCGAAACGGGTGGTGAAATCGGAGCAGTCGAAATGGGTGATGGGCTTGATCCCGCTCTTGCCCGCGAGAATGCTCGCCCAACCCGACTTCACGTCCAGCCCCACGGGCGACACCAGCCCCAACCCAGTTATCACGACCCTTCTGCCGGCCATAGTCTACTCCTCGCGGCACGCTGTCGGCCTAGGGGCGATCCCACGGGAGAGCCGCGGGATCCGCCACCGAATGGATGGATGAAGCATCGAAGACGGGTATGGAATCCGCGCCTGGGCACAGAACACGGTCCCGCGCCCGTCACCCGGTACGGACAGGTCGCCTCCCCTTCGATGGAATCCGTCCGGGTGATCAGTCCATATGTTCCTTGACGTAGTCCACGGCCTGCTTCACGGTGGTGATCTTTTCCGCATCCTCGTCCGGGATCTCGGTCTCGAACTCCTCCTCCAGGGCCATCACCAACTCCACCGTATCCAGCGAATCGGCACCCAGATCGTCGACGAAGGAGGCCTCGGGGGTGACCTCGTCCTCTTTGACGCCCAATTGCTCCACGACGATCTTCTTGACCCGTTCTTCGATGCTGCTCATGGTTCTTCGTGTCCTCCAGGAAGGGAAAGGCGACCGTACAAGGCCGGTCGGGTATTCTAATCAGTCTCGCGGAGCGAGGAAAGACGCCCCGGGACTCAGGCCATATACATCCCACCGTTGACGTGCAGGGTCTCACCCGTGATGTATGCCGCGCCATCCGAGGCGAGAAAGACCACCGCCCGGGCGACCTCCTCGGGCTGGCCGAGACGCCCCAGGGGGATCCCGTCGAGGAGGGCTTGGCGCTGCTCTCCGGCCAGGGCCTGGGTCATGTCGGTGTCGATGAATCCGGGCGCCACGCAGTTGACCGTGATCCCCCGGGAGCCCACCTCGCGTGCCAGGGAGCGCGTGAATCCCATCATCCCCGCCTTGGCGGCGGCATAGTTGGTCTGCCCGGCATTACCGGTCGCCCCCACCACCGAGGCGATGTTCAGGATGCGCCCATGGCGGGCCTTCATCATCCCGCGCAGACAGGCCTTGCACAGGCGGTAGACGGAACTCAGATCGGTGTCGAGCACCGCCTCCCAGTCCGCGTCCTTCATGCGCATGAGCAGATTGTCACGGGTGATCCCGGCATTGTTCACCAGGATCGTGGGCACGCCGAAGCCCTCGCCCACGGCCTTCACCACGGCCCCCACCGATTCGCTGCGGGTCACGTCCAGGACCATGCCTGCGCCCTCGATGCCCGCCGCGGAGAAGCGGGCGCCGATGGCCTCGGCGCCCTGTTCCGTGGTGGCGGTACCCACCACCGTGGCCCCGGCGGCCCCCAGGGCGTCGGCGATGGCCTTGCCGATCCCCCGGCTGGCCCCGGTCACCAGGGCCACTCGATCATTCAGATTCATGGATCGCCTCCATCGCTCGTTCCAGGGTCGCGGGATCGAACAGGGGCAGGGCCTGCATCCCCTTGTCGATCCGCTTGTTGAGCCCCGCCAGGACCTTGCCCGGACCGGCCTCCACCACCGAGGCCACGCCCTCGTCCGCCATCCGCCGGATGGTCTCCACCCAGCGCACCGGACGATACAACTGGCGCACCAGGAGTTCCCGGACGGCCTCCGGGCCGTCGGCGGTATCCACCGAGGCATTGTGCAGCACCGGTACCCGTGGTGAATGGATGGCCACCTCGCCCAGGCGCCCGCGCAGACGCTCGGCGGCCGGCCGCATCAGGGCACAGTGGGAGGGCACGCTCACCGCTAGGGGCAACACCCGCCGGGCACCGGCCGCGCGCGCCCGGGGAAGCAGACGTTCCACCGCGGTCCGGGCCCCGGCCACCACCACTTGCCCCGGGGCGTTGTAGTTGGCCGCCGCCAAGACCTCGTCCCCGGCCGCCTCGGCACAGAGGGCCTCGACCCGGGCATCCTCCAGCCCCAGGACCGCCGCCATCGCCCCCTGGCCCTCGGGAACCGCCTCCTGCATGAAACGCCCCCGTGCGGCCACCAGGGACAGGGCATCGCTGAAGGCCAGGGCGCCCGCGGCCACCAGGGCGCTGTATTCCCCAAGGCTGTGTCCGGCCATGACCTTGGGCGTCGGTCCGCCCTGAGCCTGCCACAGACGCCACACCGCCACGCCCGCGGCGAGCATCGCCGGCTGGGTGTTCCAGGTCCGGTCGAGGTCCTCCTTGGGGCCTTCCCGGACCAGGCGCCACAGATCCAGGCCCAGGACCTCGGAGGCCTCGTCGAAGGTCTCGCGCACCCCGGGGTAGGCCGCCGCCAGGTCCGCGAGCATCCCCACGGATTGCGACCCCTGCCCCGGAAACACCATGCTCCAGGATGCCATCAGTATTTCACCAACACCGAGCCCCAGGTGAAACCGCCGCCGAAGGCCTCCATCAACAGGGTCTCCCCACGGCGGATACGGCCGTCCCGGATGGCCGCGTCCAGGGCCAGGGGGATGGAGGCGGCCGAGGTGTTGCCATGACGGTCCACGGTCACCACCACCCGCTCCATGGGCAGACCCAGCTTGCGGGCCGTCGCCAGGATGATGCGGATATTGGCCTGATGGGGAATCAGCCAGTCCACATCGGATTTCTCCATGCCATTGGCCGCCAGGGTCTCGTCCACGATCCGCCCCAGAGTGGTGACCGCGAACTTGAACACCTCGTTGCCGCGCATGGTCATGAAGGCGCGCCCGGCATCGAAGCCGGAGCCGATCCCGGTGGGGACCTCCAGCAGGGACTTGTAATTGCCGTCCGAGTGCATATGGGTGGAGAAGACCCCGGGCGCGTCTGCGGACTCAAGGACGACCGCGCCCGCGCCATCGCCGAACAGGACACAGGTGTTACGGTCGGTCCAATCGGTGATCCGCGACAGGGTCTCGGCCCCCACCACCAGGGCCTTGCGCGCGGCGCCGCAGCGGATGAAACGGTCCGCCACCCCCAGGGCATAGATGAAACCGGCACAGACCGCCTGGATATCGAAGGCCGGACAGTCCCCGGCGCCGAGGCGCGCCTGCAACAGGCAGGCCGTACTGGGAAAGACCTGGTCCGGGGTAGTGGTGCCCACGACGATCAGATCCAGCTCCTCCGGGCGAATGCCCGCCGCGTCCAGTGCCCGGCGCGCCGCCACCTCGGCGAGGTCACAGGTCGTCTCTCCCCCGACGATGTGTCGCTCCGCGATCCCGGTCCGTTCCCGGATCCATTCGTCCGAGGTGTCCACCATCTCTTCCAGGTCCAGATTGGTGAGGATCTTGGGGGGCAGATGGGCACCGGTTCCGGCGATACGGGAATAGTTCAACGCGGCCCCCTCGTGGCCCAGTGGATTGGACATGGAAGATACTCGTTACACCGGCATCAGCAGCCGGAGGGCCCGGGTTGGGCCAGGTGTGCGCCCACCTGCCCGGCGATACGTTCGGGCACCCGCGCCTCGACCTCGTTGCGGGCAATTCCGATGGCATTGGCAAAGGCCAGGGCATCGGCCCCGCCATGGCTCTTGACGACGATCCCGCGCAGACCCAACAGGCTGGCGCCGTTGTAGCGACGCGGATCGAGGGTCTCGCGGAAGGCGCGCAGCACCGGCAGGGCCATGACCGCCGCCAGCCGTGCCCACAGGCCGCTCCTGAACCCCTGCTTGAGGTGATGGGTGACCATCTTGGCCACCCCTTCGGCGGTCTTGAGGGCCACGTTGCCCACGAAGCCATCGGTCACCACCACATCGAGATCACCCAGATAGACATCGTCCCCTTCCACATAGCCCACATAGTTGAGATTCGATGCCCGTAGCAATTCGTGCGCCTCCTTCACCTGTTCGTTGCCCTTGATCTCCTCCTGGCCGATATTGAGCAGGCCGACCCTGGGCCGCGCCAGCCCGTCCACGGCGGAGACCAGCTCGCTGCCCATGACGGCGAACTGGAGCAGATGATGGGCGCTGCAATCCACGTTGGCCCCGAGGTCGAGGACATAGGTCCGCCCCCTCACCGACGGCAGGGCCGTGGTAATCGCTGGACGATCCACCTTGGGCAGGGTCTTGAGCACGAAGCGCGCGGTCGCCATGAGTGCCCCGGTATTACCGGCACTGACACAGGCGTCCGCCTCACCGCGTTTGACCAGATCGATGGCCACGCGCATGGAGGAATCCTTCTTGCCACGTAAGGCCTTGGACGGCGATTCGTCCATCGCCACGGCCTGGCTCGCAGGCTGGACGCGCAGACGCTCGGGAATGGATTCGGGCAGGTGGGCCTCGATGGCCTCCGCGCGCCCCACCAGAATGAGTTCCGTCCCGCCATTCCGGGCAAGGTAATCGAGCGCGGCCGGAACCACCACATCGAGTCCGTGATCGCCGCCCATGGCATCCAGGGCGATGCGGACCGGACGGCGCGACGAAGCGGACATGGGAAACTCAGATCCTGGAGATGTGCGCCGCGGTCAGCCTTCGCCCAGATCGAGGACCTTGCGTCCCTTGTAGAACCCATCGGCGGTGATGTGATGCCGGCGATGGGTCTCACCCGAAGTGGGATCGATGGACAGGGCGGGGCGCTTCAGGGCGTCGTGGGAACGGCGCATACCACGCCGGGAAGGGGTCTTGCGGTTCTGTTGAACGGCCATTAGAGATCTCCAGCAATAAACCGGCTCGGCATCTCGCCGGCAATAAAACGGTTCGGTGCGGCGGCCTCCAACAGAAACCGACGTCACCTCTTACAACGTGCGAGCACCGCAAAGGGGTTTTCTTGTGGCCGCGGAGCGTCGTCCTCCAGGGACGAAGCCCAGTCCGCGCGACAGGTCCCGAACGGATGTCTGGGCACCTGCGGCACCGCCAACAACAATTCGTCTTCGATCAGATCCCGTGGATTCACCAGCCCTCCCTCTGGCAACAACAGGGGCTCGAACCCGGGATCCAGGCGCTCCGCCTCCAGCGGGCCACCCACCCATTTCAAGCGGACATCGGTGTCCACTGGCCACCCGAAGGGCTCCAGACACCGCTGACACCTGAGCCGGAGGGTCGTGGCCAGCGCCAGATGAACGACCGGCGCCCGCCCCTCCATGGTAAAGAGCAGACGGTACCCCACTTCGCCTCCCCCGGCCAACAGCGGTGCCAGGCGAGGCATTTCCACCAACGCGAGGCATCCTTCCAAACACCGCCGATGTGCGGCCGCAGTCCAGGGATCAAGGGGAGCAGTGGAACCCGACATAAGCGTGCGAGATTAACCCGAAACCGCCAGGCCGTCAATCCGTGGGGAGAGGAGACAGGTTAGTGACCCCAATCAAGCAAAGTGACGAAATCGTTACGATAAGGTTACAGAGCGGAAGATAATACGAACCGGGCAATACGCACACAGGCCACTTGGCGAACCATGGAAGGTGCGGTCCGGCGGCCCCTGTTCCACTCACAAAGATCGAACGGAGGAGAAATAAATGAAAACCACCAACCCGATAGCCGCGCTATTCGGGCATTCCCCCTTCAAGCCGGTCCAACAACACATGCACCTGGTGCTGGACTGCGTCTCCGAGGTCCCCAGGCTGTTCGATGCCCTGATCGCCGGGGACGAGGCAGCGCTGACCCAGGCCAAGGAGGCGATCTTCGCCAAGGAACAGACCGCCGACGACCTGGAGAACCAACTGCGCGTGCACCTGCCACGGGGGCTGTTCATGGCCGTGGACCGGCGCGATCTCCTCGAACTGCTGGAGATGCAGGATTCCATGGCAGACACCGCCCAGGACATTGCCGGCCTGTTGCTGGAGCGGCGCATGGAGGTGGAGGCGGACATGGCCGAGCCGCTGCGCGAGTTCGTCGCCCGCTGCGTGGAGACCGCCCGCCAGGCCGGCGGCATCGTGGACGAACTGGACGAATTGCTGGAGACGGGCTTCCGCGGGCGCGAGGCATCGAGGGTGGAGGAGATGGCCAATGCCCTAAACCAGATCGAGGACGAGACCGACCGCCTGGGCATGAACCTGGCGCGTCAGTTGTTCGCCAACGAAGACCGCATGAAGCCGGTCTCGGTGATGTTTTGGTATCAGATATTCCAGTGGATCGGGGATATCGCGGATTACGCGGAGAAGGTGGGGGACCGGCTGCGCTTGATGATCGCGCGCTGAACACCGCTCTCCCATCACCTCGCTCGCCCGTATACCGGCCCTATCGGGCAAGGTGCCTCCGGGCGTGTCCATCCACTTTGCATTAAGGAACCGACCATGGAAATCATCTCTGAATGGGGTACCGTACTCCTCGTCCTCGCCATCCTCTTCGGTGCCTACATGACCTGGGGCATCGGCGCCAACGACGTGGCCAACGCCATGGGCACGTCGGTGGGTTCCGGCGCCATCACGGTCAAACAGGCCATCCTCATCGCCGCCATCTTCGAATTCGCCGGCGCCTTCATCGCCGGCGGCAACGTCACCAAGACCATCCGCAAGGGGATCATCGACCCGGCTCCCCTGGTCCACAACCCTGAACTCCTGATCTATGGCATGCTCGCCGCCCTCCTCGCCGCCGCCATCTGGCTGATGATCGCCTCGGCGCGTGGCTGGCCGGTCTCCACCACCCACTCCATCGTCGGCGCCCTGGTCGGCTTCGCCGTGGCCGGCATCGGCATGGATGCGGTCAACTGGGGCAAGATCGGCCAGGTCGTGGCCTCCTGGGTGGTCTCGCCGGTGCTCGGTGGTCTCATCGCCCTGCTCCTGATGGTCAGTATCCGCAAGCTGATCTTCGATACCGACAACCCCTTCCACAAGGCCAAGGCCTGGGGACCGGTCTACGTCTTTCTCGTCGGCTGGATCGTCAGCCTGGTGACCCTGTTCAAGGGCCTCCATCACCTCCATCTCGCCCTCTCGACCGGTGAGAGCTTCGCCGTGGCCACGGCCATCGGCCTGGTGGTGGCCTTCATCGGCAAGGCCATGATCGCCCGTGTCCAGGTGGACGAGCAGGCCGACCGCGACTTTCACTTCGCCAGCGTGGAGAAGGTCTTCACCCCGATGATGGTCTTCACCGCCTGCGCCATGGCCTTCGCCCACGGCTCCAACGACGTGGCCAACGGCATCGGTCCCCTGGCGGCCATCGTCTCCATCATCCAGAGCGGCGGCGAGGTGGCCCAGAAATCGGCCCTGCCCCTGTGGATCCTCGTCCTCGGCGGCGCCGGCATCGTCGTGGGCCTGGCCACCCTGGGTTACCGGGTGATGCAGACCATCGGCCACAAGATCACCGAGCTGACCCCCACCCGCGGCTACTGCGCCACCCTGGCCGCCGCCACCACCGTGGTCCTGGCCTCCAAGACCGGCCTGCCGGTATCCACCACCCACATCGCCGTGGGGGCGGTGATCGGGGTCGGACTGGCGCGCGGAGTGGGCGCCCTGGATGGGCGGGTGATCGGCAACATCGTGGTCTCCTGGCTGGTCACCCTGCCCGCGGGCGGGATCCTCGCGGCGGTCTTCTTCTTCATGCTGAAGGGGATCTTCGGCTGATGGCGGCCGGCGGGGACGGCCGGCAGGGTCTGAACCTGGAGCCCGTCCCCGACGGCCAGGAGATCCGGGGGGTCCTCTTCCCCCCGGGGGTACGCCTCAGCCACGTGCTCATCACCGGCCCCCCCGGGGTCGGCAAGACCACCCTGGTGCGGCGCATCGGCGGCTGGCACGAAGAGGGCTACATCGACCTCACCCGCCCGCGCTGGTGGGCGGCCCCCAACCTCGCCTTGCGTCCCCGCGAGATCCACCTGGGGCTGCCCTTCCATGGCGCCGAAGGGGCCCTCGCCCTGTTCGACGCCGAGTGGCTGGAGGCCGAACCGCCCCTGGAACTGGACAGCGGTCGCCTGCTGTTGCCACCACCCAAGCGTTTCTTTCTGTCGGTGGACTGGCGGCGACGGTTTGTCTTCGATTTCCTCCTGCCCGACCCCGAGACGGTGCTGGAACACCGTCAGAAACGTGCCGCCGAGGGTACCCATTGGGTGGACCAGGGCCTGGCCCTGGAGCGGATACGCGCGCAGATCCGGGTATTCGAACAGGTGGCCTCGCATCTTCATCGCAACCACATGCGGGTCTTCGTGCGCCGGGACCTGGCGGCACCGCCCAACCGCATCGCTGGGGAGGCCCTCTGAAATGGTGGAATACAATCAGAAATCCGTCAAAGGCCTGCTCAAGAAACTCAGATCGGCCCTCGAAGACCTCTCGGCCTGCGAATCCATCAATCTGGACCACGCCTACGAGTTGACCGCCCGGAAGGTCCGCCTGCCCCTGGCGGACATCCCCTTGCAACTGATGCTCGGCCGGCCGCCGCAAGTCCTCCAACTGGCCCCCGAACCGCGATTCCGCGCCGACGGGACGACGCGGGCCAGTGGCGACTACCTGATCTTCGATCCCAAACACTATTTCGACGAGATCGCCGGCTTCATCCGCCTGCATCCTGGAGAGACCCTGGACCTGGGCGGCAACGATCCCGAGGCGCAGGCCCTGCTCGGCCTGGCCCGGCGGATGAGCCGGAATCACCTGCGCATCCGACGCAAGACCGATGGGTTGCTGTTCAAGAGACTCGACACAGATGCCCGCACCTGCCTCGCCCCTTTGGTCGGGAAGAGATACCACGGTCAGTTGAGCGCCTGGCGGCGCCGACACCTGGAGCGCCTGGCCGGCATCCTGCCCGGCCCCATCGGACCCTTGAAAAAAGGACCGGCCCTGCAGCTCATCGAGCAGGTGGTGGACCTGCTGGATCACGAGCCGCTGCGTCCCACCGACGCCGACGGCCATCCTGGAGGGATCGTCGAACTGCCCGCGAAGATCGTCCCCATCGTCGTCGGAGATCTCCACGCCCAGGTGGACAACCTCCTGGTCGTCCTCACCCAGAATGGTTTTCTCGATGGCCTGATCGCGGGCCGCGCCGCCCTGGTGTTGCTCGGTGACGCGGTCCACCCCGAAGAGGACGGCCACCTGGACGAAATGGAGACCTCTATGGCCATGATGGACCTGATATTCCGGCTCAAGGTGCACTTTCCGGAGCGGATCTTCTACCTGCGGGGGAACCACGACACCTTCTCCGACGAGAATGCCAAACAGGGCGTCCCCCAGGGGCTGCTGTGGCGGCAACATTTGCGCAAACAGCGTGGTCCCGCCTATGTAGAGGCCATGGAACGCGTCTACGAACGGCTTCCGTACCTGGTGGTCTCTACCGACTTCCTCGCGTGCCACGCCGGGGCACCCACCCGCAAGACGAACCGCGAGGCCCTGGTGAACATCCGCCGGCACCCCAAGTTACGTCATGAACTCACCCACAATCGTCTGCAACGTCCCAACCGCCCGGCCGGATATTCCAATAGGGACATCAAGCGACTGCGGGAACGCCTGGGTCTGTCAGCCGACGCCCCTTTCATCGTCGGGCACACACCCCTGGGGGGGGACGAGAGCGTCTGGGCCGAGCCCGGCGGAGTCTCCAACCATTTCGTGGTCTACAGCGGCGGCGCTGGGCAAATAGGGGTGATGACCCGGGTGAACGGACGCATGGTGCCGTTACGTTACCTCAGCGAACCGCTGGTGAAGGTGTTCAACCGGTATGTGGCCGGTTGAAGGCGGATATCCGCTGCGGACCCAAGGACTGAAACGATGGGACCGGGCGTGTGCCCGCCCGGTGATAAGATATACCCGTCACCTTGCCCCCGGAGCCCGCCCCCCATGGACATCGACGCCTTCCGTACCTACCTCCTGGACCTTCAGGGAGACATCTGCCGTGCGCTTGAACGGGAAGATGGCGAGGCCCGCTTCCGTGAGGACCGCTGGGAACGCCGCGGCGGGGGTGGGGGCCGCACCCGGGTACTGGAGGGCGGCCCGCTGCTGGAGAAGGCGGGGATCAACTTCTCCCAGGTCCATGGCAGCGCCCTGCCGCCTTCGGCCAGCGCCCACCGGCCGCAACTGGCCGGACGCGCCTTCCAGGCCCTGGGCCTGTCGCTGGTGATCCATCCGCGCAATCCCTATGTACCCACCTCGCATGCCAACCTGCGCCTGTTCGTGGCGGAGAGGCCGGGAGAGGCGCCCATCTGGTGGTTCGGTGGCGGTTTCGATCTGACCCCCTATTATCCCTTCGAGGAGGATGCCGTGCACTGGCACCGTACGGCACACGCCGCCTGCGCCCCCTTCGGCAGCGATGTCTACCCCCGCTTCAAGGCCTGGTGCGACCGCTATTTCTATCTCAAACACCGCGACGAGACACGCGGCGTGGGCGGGCTCTTCTTCGACGACCTGGACGAGGGCGGCTTCGACCGCTGCCTGGCCTTCGTGCAGGCGGTGGGCAACGCCTATCTCCCGGCCTATCTCCCCATCGTGCAGCGGCGCAAGGCCAGCCCCTACGGGGAGCGGGAAAGGGCGTTCCAACGCTACCGCCGCGGGCGCTACGTGGAGTTCAACCTGGTCTATGACCGCGGCACCCTGTTCGGTCTCCAGTCGGATGGCCGCACCGAGTCCATCCTCATGTCGCTGCCCCCGGAGGCCGCTTGGCGCTACGACTGGACTCCCGAGCCAGGGAGTCCGGAGGCGGCCCTCTACGAACGCTATCTGCGACCCCGGGACTGGCTCGGCCTGAACGCAGGGGCGAGTTGAGGCCATGCTCGAGATCGGCCCCGGCCTGCTCCTCGGCGAAGACGAGATCGAGGTCCAGGGCATCCGCGCCCAAGGGGCCGGCGGCCAGAATGTCAACAAGGTCTCCAGCGCGGTGCATCTGCGCTTCGATATCCGCGCTTCTTCCCTGCCCGCGGCGGTGAAGCACCGCCTGCTCGCCCTGGGTGACCGGCGTATCAACCGTCAGGGCGTCCTGGTGATCAAGGCCCAGAGCGAACGCACCCGCGCGCGTAACCTGAGCGATGCCCGGGCGCGCCTGGCGGCCTTGATCCGCAGCGCCGCCACGGTACCCAGGCGGCGCATCCCCACCCGTCCCACCCGGGCGGCGCAACGGCGTCGCCTCGAGGCCAAGACCCACCGCGCACGGATCAAGGCCCTGCGCCGGTCCCCTCGGGAATGAGCACCTCGCGCATCTGCCGGCCCAAGGCCGCTGCCCGGAATCGCTACGATCCCAGGGACAGGAGGGGTGGACGCAGTCGCCGAGACCCCGCCCCGCACATACATCCGCCAAGCCTCCGGAACAATTCCTGTCTCAGCGCCCTTTGATCAGATGCCGCCACACCCAGCCCTGCGGCCGACTCTCGCCGGTAAGCACATAGTTCAGGGCATGGAGGTTCTGTAGCGTCCACTCCATGCGCCCACGCACCCCCGGACGGCCACAGAACAGCAGGCGTTCGCCGGGATGCAGCCGGGTCTCCTCCCCAGGCAACAGCATCCGGTCCCTGCCCCGCACCAGCAGCAAGGGGATACAGGCCAGGGCCTGCTCGCGCCCGCGGGGATCACGCAGCAGATCGGCCAGGCGCACCGGCCGGGACTCGCCCAGCCCCACCGACAGGGCATGGGCCGCCTCGTCGTCGATGGGGGTCTCCCACACCACCGGCACCCGCTCGCTGGAGAGGGCAGCGAGGCGGCTCACCAGTTGGCACGCCAGGGTCTCCTCCTGAAACATCATCAAACGCTCGAATTCCGACAGCAGGGGAGTCGCCATGAGCACCCGGATACGGTTGGCGACGATGCTCGCCGGGTGCATCACCATCTGTGGAGAGAGGGCGGCGAACAGGGTCTGGTTCTCCTCCAGATTGGCCCGCGCCACCACAAACAGATCGGGGTTGAGTTCGCGCGCGGTCATCACGATGGAGAGGTTGTCGGCATCGTCGTCGGTTCCCGCCACCAGACCGGCGGCGCGTTCTATGCCTGCCCGGCCCAGGGTCCCGGCATCGACCCCCACGCCCCGCACCCATTCGCCCGTGGGCCGGCCCGTGCGTTCGGGATCGGCCTCCACCACCACCACCGCCAGGCCGGCCTCGGTCAGGCGCCGCACCAGGGCCTTGCCGAAACGCCCATAACCGCAGACCACCCAGTGGCGGCCATGGGGCGGAAACCGGGGTTCGGCCAGGGGATCGCTCTCCTCGCCCGAGAGCCACTGGTTGAGCAGATACAGGCAGGGAGACTCCAGGGCGGTGGCCAGGTGGGCGGCGAAGGTCTCGAAGGGATCGTAGATGTGCGGGGTGCCGAAGGACGCCATGTTGGCCTCCACCGCGCGCGAGTCGGCGCGGCAGATGAGCTGGATGTCCGGGTGCAGGAGACGGGTGGCCAGGGCGATCCGGAGATTGGCCTGGTTGTCGTTGGTCAAGGCCACCACCCCGGCGCAACGCGGGTGCCCGAGCCCCGCGGCGAGCAGATGGCGCGGGCGCGAGGCATCGCCGCAGAGGCCGGGAACGTATTCGCGCAAGGGTTCCAGGCGCAAGGCCGAGATCCGTTCCTCGCGGATATCGAGGGCCACCGCGTGCTGGCCGCGCTCGGTCAGGGCGCGAACCAGGGCGCCGCCGGTCTCGCCGTAGCCGCACACCAGATAGAAGCGGTCGCGCAGACGGGCGATGCGGCGGGCGAAGCGGCGCTCGGTGATGGCCTGCTGGAAACCCCTGTCCTGGATCAGGGTGAGGAGGGTGCCGATGGCATAGATCCACACCACCACGGTGGCATAGATGCACAGGGTCACCCACAGGCGCTGGCCGTCGGTGAATTCATAGGGCACCTCCCCGAAGCCGATGGTGGTGGACATGAAGCTGACGAAATAGAAGGCGTGGAAGAAGTCCATGTGCCAGGGCCGGCCCTGGGCGTCCTGGCCGGGGATCAGGACCAGGCCGAGAAGGGCCAGGGCATAGACCCCGACCAGCCACAGGAGGGGCGCACGCATACGCCGCAGGACGATGAAGACGATGTTGTCCACCGGGCGGCCTCAGCGGCGCAGCATCACCGTCTCGATGATGAGCAGGACCACGGAGATCACATTGGCGAGCATCGCCCCGCCCGACAGGGAGACCACGCTGGCCATCACCGCCGAGGTGGTACCCGTACCGGTGACGTAGAGGGCGACGCCCCACACCAGGGCCGCGGCCAGCAGTTGCAGCACCGCCACCAAGCTGGTGGAGAGCAGTACCGCGCCCATCTGGGTACGGTCGCCGAACTTGAGGATGGTGGCCACCAGATTCACCACGATGACCGCAAACAACTCCAGCACGTGATGGTGCTCGGGGTTGTCCATCTCCCCCACGAAGAAACCGAAATTGAGGGTCAGAGAGAGGACGATGAAGAAGCCGAAGACGACCTTTTCCGGATTCATGGGCAGACTCCCGAGGTAACATGGGTCCGTGACGCACCCCGGGGACCATGCCCCAGGTACCGGAGGAGATCAAGCAATGGGCCCACAAGGGGCCGGCGGCAATACCGCCGATCCAGTAACCCCTCGGAAACGAGCGTTACCACTTGCCGTCTGGCAGGGATACCCGAGGGCGCGGCTGCAACCGCATTGAATTCCCCAGCGCGCCGGCTCAGTGCGAACGGCCTCACGGCCGGAGCCGCTCCCACGGTGGTGTGTTTCGCGCTCCCGGCCCTAGCGTGTGAGACGCAGATACAGCCCCGGCAGTTTGCGCGGCAGTTCCTGCGGTCGCCGGATCACCATATAGCCCTGACTGCCGAACAGGTAGGGCAGATAGTCGCCGCCCTCGGGGTCGATGGTGACACAGAAGGGATGGACCCCGGCGCGCCTGGCCTCGGCCACGGCGTGACGGGTGTCCTCGATGCCGTAGCGGCCCTCGTAGCGATCCAGGTCGTTGGGCTTGCCGTCGCTGAGCAGCAACAGCAGGCGGCGGCCGGCCGGCTCCTCTGCCAACAGCCCCTGGGCATGACGAATGGCCGCGCCCATGCGCGTGTAGTAGCCGGGCCGGATGGCCTGGATGCGCCCGCGGATCACGTCCCCGTAGGCCTCGTCGAAGGCCTTGATCCGATGGACACGGACCGGGTCGCGCCGGCGTGAGGAGAAGCCGTAGACGGCGAAGCGGTCACCGGTGGCGGCCAGGGCCTCGGCGAACAGGTAGAGGCTCTCGCGGATCACGTCGATCACCCGCCGCTCGTCGTCCACCCAGGTATCGGTCGAAAGGGAGAGGTCGGCCAGCAGCAGGCAGGCGAGATCGCGCGCCCCTTGGACCCGGTCCAGGTACAGGCGCTCACCCTCGGGGTGGAGGCCGGCGGCCCGATCGGTACGGAAGCGCAGATAGGCGTCCAGATCGATCTCGGCGCCATCGGGCTGGGCGCTGCGCCAGGTCCGCGCGGGCAGCAGGATCTGAAACTGGGCGCGCAGGCGGCGGGCGGTGGGAGACAATTCCTGGGGCAACGGCCGGGGCTCGGCGTCGCGGGCGAGCATGGGGACGATGCGGCAGTGGTCGGGGATCAGGCGTCGGCTGCGGTGGTCCCACTCGGGGGTGAGGATGCCCTCACCGATCACCAGGTCGTCGGCGGCCGCGCCGGGCAGGTCCAGGTCCAGGCGCAGACGGCTGGCCACGCGGCCGCCGTCCCGGGCCACGCTCAGTTCGTCCAGGGCATCGGCGGCCTGGGCCGCGCGCTCCAGATCCTCTTCCTCCTCGCTGCCCCGGTCGAGCTGCTGATAGTCCCCCAGGGTGAGGATGTTCTCCATGCGGATGGTGATGAGCCCGCGGTCCTTGCCCGGCTCCCGGGCGCGTCGGGCCCTGCGCCTGCGCCGCTGGCGGGCGTCCTTGCTGGCGCCACCGTGGGCCTCGGGATCGTCGCCCCCGGTCTCCGCGCCCGCCTGCGGGACGGTCGGGGGGGTCGGATGCAACCACAGGGGGACCGGGGCCGGCGGCCGACTCGCCAGCGGCAGGCGGGACTGGGAGCCGGGATCGCCCAGGGCGGCGCGCAGGACGCGTTCTTGTTCCCCTTCGTCGGCCGCCAGCCCGGCCGGGTCGGGGCGCTGGGCGAGGTGGGCGGCGACCAGGCGGCGGTAACGCCCGGCGAGCCCGGGGAAGCGGTCCAGGATCTCCCGGGTCCGGGCCTGGCTGTCCCGGAACCAATCCCCCCCGGAAGTGGAGAAGGCCGCCAGCGCGGCCAGCCAGAGGTAGAGGTCCCGGTTCAGGCCGCGCTCGGGAAAGAGGTCGATCCGCGGCGGCAGGCGCAGGGCCTCGGCATCCCGCCAGGCGAGATGCGCCACCCGACCGCTGCCGGCCAGGCGCTGCAACCAGCGCCTCCGGGCCCCGTGGGCCACGGCCTCGGCCGCCTGCACCTGGAGCCCGCCATCCCCGCCGAGGGCGCGAAACAGGATACCGGCACGGGGGGCGATCTCCGCCAGGGTCACCGCCGCCTGGGGGTGACGCGGCTCGGCCAGGCGCGTGACCAGACGGTGCCAGAGCAGGCCTACCTGTTCCTCCATGGTTCGGACCTCCAGTGCAACAGGGGACGTCCATTCTGCACCCCATCACAGGCGTCGATACAGCCCGTGCACTGGGTACAGGTGAACATCCGGCGTTTCTGCCCGCGCGGCTTGAGGCGCATGGGACAGGCCTGGTCGCAGGCCTCCGCGCAGGTCTTGCACAGGCCCGCCCGGGAGCGGTCGAAGCGCACCTCCAGGGCGCGCGGATTGCCCATCCAGGCGAGGCTCTGAAAGAGGCCCACGGCACAGGCGTAGCGGCAGAACAGGTGGCGGAAAAAGAGAAACTCCAGGGCCAGAAGGACGGTCGCCACGATGAGGAAACGGGCCTCCCCCGGGGTGAAGGTCCAGTGGACCAGGTGGTCGAACAGGCGCGCCGGCGGCAACAGGTAGGAAAGCAGGGTCCAGGCCCAGAGAACGGCGAAGACCAGCGCCCCCAGGGCCACGGCGGGCCACCAGCGGCGGTCCCCGTCCCCGCGGGAGCGCTCCCAGACCGTGGGCCGACCATGGGCGCGCCGGGTCAGGCCGTTGATGAACTCCAACACGCTGAAATGCGGACAGAGCCAGCCGCAGTAGAGGCGGCCGTAACGCCAGGCCACCCAGAGTCCGCCCCCCACCAGGATCAGGACCGGCAACAGGGCGCGCCAGAACATCAGCTCCAGGGCCTCGGCCGGACTGCCCTGGGCGATGCGTTCCATGTCCAGGACCCAGGGCCGGCCGAAGACCACGAAGTGTCCCTGGGTGAGATCGTAGCGAAAGACGTCCAGCAGGGGGGCGAGCACGAACAGCGAGAAGAACCCGGCCTGGAGGGCGCGGCGCAGGCGGGATCTCGGCCTCGGCCGGACCGAGTGCAGCTCGGCGGTCCCGGGGAGCGGATGGGGACAGGTCATGGCGCGGCGCAACGGCCGCCCCCCCTGGGATCGCCGACCTGCCGTCGCCAGGGGCCGATCCTGGGGGTCAGGGACATCCCGGGGGAAGCGCCGGACCGATCAATGGAAAGCGCCAGCAGAGGCCGCCTACCGCCTTGATGGCGCCGATCATGCCCAGGACCACGAAACTGCCGTGTCCGAGGATGAAATAGAACTCCAGGATCAGCATCCCGCCCACGCTGTCCAGGCCCAGGGTCGCCCAGACCCCGGCGATCACGGCGAGGAACAGGCCCCAGGCCCAGAGGCTGCCGGCCATGGCCTGGGCCAGATGGGCCCGGGCCAGGGGCGCGGCCCCACGGCGCCCCTTGAGCCAGAGCCAGGCCAGGATCACAAAGGCGAGGCCCGGGAAGATCAGAAGGTTGAGCACGTACAGGCCCTCGGCCACCACCGCCAGCACCAAGCCGGGATTCTTGTCAGTCGCCAAAGCTGGCATGGACTACCTCCATCAGGGCCTCAGTGGTCTCCAGATCGTCGCTCAAGGGTTCCACCAGGGCCGCCCGGCAGGCCTCCAGAGGCGACATCCCATCCCGGATCAGGGTGGCCGCGTACACCAGCAGGCGGGTGGAGGCGGCCTCCTCCAGATCGTGGTCCTTGAGCACCCGCAGGCCCTGGACCAAGTCCACCAGACGCCCCGCCATGACCTCGTCGATGCCGCTCTCGGCGAGCAGGATCTCGTGCTCCACCTCCGCCGGGGGAAAATCGAAACGGGTGGCCACGAAGCGTTGCCGGGTGGACGGCTTCATCCCCTTGAGCAGGTTCTGATAACCCGGATTGTACGACACCACCAGCATGAATTCGGGCGGAGCGCGCAGGGTCTCGCCGGTCCGCTCGATGGGCAGGATGCGGCGGTCGTCGGTGAGCGGATGCAACACCACGGTGGTGTCCTTACGCGCCTCCACCACCTCGTCCAGATAGCAGATGGCGCCCTCGCGCACCGCCCGGGTCAGGGGACCGTCGGCCCAGAAGGTCCCCTGGTCACCGATCAGGTGGCGCCCCACCAGATCGGCCGCGCTGAGATCGTCGTGACAGGCCACGGTAAACAGGGGCCGCCCCAGGCGCGCCGCCATGTGGCGTACGAAGCGGGTCTTACCGCAGCCGGTGGGCCCCTTGAGGAGCAGCGGAAGACGATTCTGATAGGCATACTCGAACAGGGCGATCTCACCACCCTGGGGGCGATAATAGGGCAGTTCGACGGTCATCGGGCGGCCAATATGAAGGCGGTGGTGACGAGCCCTCCCGGGATGAGCAACCACAGGCTCACCGGCCAACGCCAAAACCCGCGCACGGACCTGAGGCCCATGAAGAAATCGCCCACCAACTGGCCCTTGAGCAGGGCCAGGAACAGCACCCCGAGGCTGAGCGCAAGCCCATGCACTCCGGCCCGGCCCAGGGACCAGGTCACGACGGTGAGCGCCATCAGGAGCAACCAGACCCAGGTGCAGGGACGCAGCCCCCTTGCCCCCTTCTTTTCAACCATACCCACCTCCGAGGACGAGCCCGACTAGTGCATCACATAGACGAGGGGGAAGAGGATCAACCAGACCAGATCCACCATGTGCCAATAGGAGGCCCCCGTCTCCACGCCGCGATGATCGACGGCGCTGTACCCCCCCCGCCGGGCCTTGAGGGCCACCGCCGCCAGGATGACCATGCCCAGGATCACATGCATGAAGTGGAAGAAGGTCAAGGAAAAGTAGAACATGTAGAACCTGTTGGTGCTCATGCTCACACCCAAGGAGAAGTGGTGGGCGTACTCGGCGGACTTGATGACCAGGAACAGGGCGCCCATGCCCAGGGCCGCGAGCAGCCAACGCACACAACCGCGGCTGTCGTCCTCGCGGATGGCCGCCACCGCGCGCACCACGAAATAACTGGCGGTGATGAGGGTCAGGGTGTTGACCAGGGCAGCGTTCTGACTGAGGGTGGCCTGATATTGGTTGAACAGGGCCGGATCGCCCATACGCGCGAAGGCATAGGCCGAGAAGAACACCGCGAACACCAGCAGCTCGGCCAGGATGAAGACCCAGATGGCGAGGTCTCCCGGGGGATAGCGATGGGGGGCCTCCCCTGTACGCGCTACAGGGGCGGCGAGGGCGTTCACTGATGCATCCATGGGTCTGTCCTGGAAGGGAATAACTGCGCATAATACTCAAGAATAAAGGGGCCGCCCATGACCGATGTCAATGCCCGGCAGGCCCACCCCATGAATCATTCTCCACCCCTTGAGACCCTTGGCCCACACTATGCGCATCTTTGTCTTCCTGCTGTCCACCCTGCTCGGAACCCACGCCCTGGCCCTCGACCTGGAAAACGGCGAGGAGATCAACGAGGTCTGCGCCGGCTGCCACGGCGAGTTCGGCCAGGGCGGCAAACAGGGCAAGTACCCTCGTCTGGCGGGCCTGCCCGCCGCCTACCTCGCCGAGCAGTTGCGCCTTTTCCGGGCCCGCCAGCGGCCCAACCTGGCCATGGTGGAACACGTGGACGAACGCCAGATGCCCGACGAGGACATCGCCGACATCTCGGCCTGGCTGGCGCGCATCCAACTCCCCACCACACTGCCACCAGTGGACACCCAGGCCCCGGGATTCGACGCCTATGCGCGCCTGATGGCCGCCAAGCGGGTGGTTCAGATCGGCCAGGCGCCCGGCGACACGGCCCGGGGCAGACGCCTCTACCGGCGCGAGTGCGCCTCCTGCCACGGCCGCCACGGTGAAGGCAAGGCCCGCAAGGCCATCCCCCCGCTGGCCGGCCAGTACACCGCCTACCTCTGGCGTCAGGTGAAGCTGTTCCTGAACCACCGCCGCATCCACGACCCGGACGACCCGGACGAAGAACTGCTGGCGGATTTCAGCAAGGAGGAGATTCGGGACATCTTCGCCTATGTCTCCACCCTGGACGATTGAGCATCGGTTCATGAGATGTCCTGGGCCATCTCGAGACAGCCTACCGCTAATGAGCCGCCTTCCACCCCAACATCAGAAGCGTCACGCCATCGATGAAGAGGCTGATACCCACGATGATGCCGATGACCACCAATGAACTGGATGGCCAACCCAGCAGGATCAGTACCGACAGCAATAGGGTCAGCAGTCCGTTGAGCAACATCCAGCCCCAACCTGGCAAGGGTTTCAGGGTGAATGCCAGGGTCAAATTGGCATAACCGTCCAGAAGCAATATCGCTGCCAGCAACAGGCCCAGGGCCGCCGCGCCTGCGGTCGGATTGAAGACGACAAGCAGGCCGGCCATCAACAACAAGAGCGGTTTCAGCCAATTCTGCCAATTGTGGCTGTAGTTGTACCAGACCTGATAGCCAGCCACTCCACCCGCCAAGAGCAACACCCATCCTATCAATATGGATATGGTCAGCGATATCAGTTGCGGTAGAAATATCCCCACCAGACCGATCAACACCATCAATCCTCCTGCAATCAGGGTGTGTTTGCGGGTGCGCCGATCCATGAAGACACTGAGTGTTACATCATTCATTTCGTTCTCCCCTTGTTATGACACATCGTCCGGGACAGGAACCGCCCGGCAACGGCACTGGCCGATCGAAAAAAAGGGGGCTGTGAACAAGCCCCCTTGCAGGATCAGGCAGCGATTGCCATCATTTCTTTGGGTGTTGTACCGAAGGCGATCCACTGGCCTTGGCATTGGTTTCCGTCAGGGCCTTCAACTTGGCCTTGATCTTGTCGAAGAAGCCTGTACCGAAGCCACCATTGTGTGTCTTTTCCTGGATTTCGTCGATCATGCGATAATAATCACGAAAATCCGACTTCTTACCATAGCCCAATGCCTTGGCAATCTTGAGCTGGTACCGCGCCTGTGACAGCAGGATCGCCAGCGATTCGTCCTGCGCATCGCTGCGGTCTCTTTTCTCCGCCAGGGCCTCGGCCTTTTCCAGCAGGAGTTCAGCGCGCAGCACCGGCAGGGGAATGACCGTATCGACATCCACCAGTGTACTCAGCGCCGTCACCAGCGCCGCCTTGGCCTCGCCGATCTTACCTTGGTCGATCAGCGGGCTGACAGCCTTGATGGCGGCGGGGAAGGTGCCCAGCGGAATGTTGGTGACAGTGACGACCAGTTCGCTGGCCAGATTCGCCAGCACCACGCGCGCCTTCTGCACCTCCCCGTCGGAGAGATACTTGCGCGCCCGTTCAACCGCTTCATCGATCGTATCCACGCTGGCGATCAGGTCCTTTGCCGTGACATGAACCGCAACCGGTGCCAGGGTCAGGGATGGATCACGGGCGACCACCAGCTCCAGCTTTCCCGTAGCCTCGGCCAGGGCGTCCAGGGCCTCCTTCTTCTTTCCTTTATCCAGAAGTATGAGCGCCTTGTCGACATCTGCCAGTGCAGTGACCGCTTCCTTGATGACGGTGCTGCGGCCCTGTTCCGCGGCCTTGCTGGCCGCCGCGGCCACGGAATGCTTGACGGTGGCGTTGCCATTCTGCTGGTTGGCAACGGTTTTCATCGCTGATTTCACAGGTGCGGACGCGGCGGCGACCACAGGCGGCTGGGCGACGATACCGGCCAATGCCAGCATGGCCGCCAAGGGTAACAGGCGGCTTCCCGCTTCTTTCATGGCATGTTTCTCCTATCGTTTCAGAGGGGATTCGAGCAACAGCGAAACGCTGCAAGTCGCCGGCTCATGATAGGAAAGACGTTGCGGAAGTCTGTCATCCAGGTGACAAAACGCTCGCATGGGGAGGCGCGCTGCTCACGCACTCTTCTTCAGGCTGTCGAGAAAATCTCGGGCGACTCTCTCAATGGCGCGCAGGTCCTTGATCTCCAATGAATTCCTCTGTTTTTTCAGGAAACCAGAGCGTTGCCAGAGCTGCAAATGCTTGTTCACCACCTGACGTACAGAGCCAATCATACGTGCGAGCATTTCGTCCGAAAAGCCGTTTACGAGATGCGATCTATGGGCTTCACTGTCATCACCACGATAATCGCGGTTCAGGGTCGCATGTTTCAGAATCAGGCGGCTCAGGCGGCTCACGGTATCATACAGGGCGATATTTGCCGTCATCTCTTCCTGTTCACGCATGCGGCGCGCCAGATAGGGCATGAGATTCCGGTTGATCTCCGGATGGTTCCAGATCCATTGGCGCATGGTATCGATAGGCACCGCCAACACCTCGACATCGGTGTCGGACAAGAGGGCCATATCGTGCGGTTCACCATCCAGTAAGACAATCACATCGAATCCATCACCAGGTTGAAGCAGATACAGGGTGACACTGCGCCCCGTTTCAGGATGTGTATGGACGACCTCCAGACGTCCCGAAAGCAAGAGATAGAAATACTGGGCACAGCTGCCTTTTGACGGTATCGCCTTTCGCCGCCAATACTCATAGCGAAACTCGTGCAGCAGCTCGTCCAGCAAGACCTGCGGGACATCGTGAAAAAGCGGTGACTGGGCCACCTGTCGGCGAATGAGCAGAAAGCTCTTGGATTCCATCAGCATGATGATCGGGACATGGGGTCAGACAGGATCTTCCGTCCATCTATCGATTCGCACCGGAGGGCTTCGGGGCGAGACCCTGTACGGTCTGCCTGCACGCGGCCGCCCGCCTTTCTGCGAGCCCTGGCCGCCAATGCAACGCGGGACTCTCTCATGGGACGGTACGGGCCATGGGGGGAGAGGCGGTGATCAGCGGCGTGTGGCAGGCAATACCACATTGCCACGATGAGGCCCTTGCAAGGCGCGTCGGAGAAAGGCATGCACGCCCATTGCCGGCCATGGGGCACGTGCTATCGGCCGGCGGAAGGCGGTCTGGGTATCCGTCACCAGGCAGGCGCCTGCCAAGGCCCTGGCGTGGAGCGGCCGGTGGCCCTCACCGGTCGTCGCAATGCCCAGTGTCGCATATCGAAGGCTCCGTCGATAGCCGGGCTGGGTGTGTTCCAGGGCTCCGTCATCTAACCGCCCCTCTGCCAGTGGCCTTCCCTGAAAAACGCCGTGAATACCTCCCTGTAGGCTTGACTGCGGCATCCCTGCCGCAGACATTTTCAGGGAAGGCCACTGGCGCG
>JALSSC010000054.1 GCA_026984455.1 Chromatiaceae bacterium | reverse complement strand
GAGTCGCGTGGCCAAGAAATGGACCCGGCCCATTCGGGACTGGAAAACAGCACTCAATCAGTTCGTGATTCTATTCGGAGATCGGGTGCCTCAATAAGCCGGATACACAGTTAATTTGACACCCTCGGGGAGGTCCGCCCGCTCCCTTAAAGCGACAAATTTCTTCGTCCGACAGGCATGTACTGCGCACGTGCCCGCCGAAGTGGAGGGGATCTCCGTCGGGCCATCGGCAGGGTTGGTTACACCACCTCCGCAGCCACTCGCAGGCTACCCCTTGGGTCGCGTCTTCCGCAACGCCTCATCCAACCGCCGGTCATGCCCATAGACATCGCGCAGGAAGAAGACCTCGCCCCCAGGAGTGACCTGCACTGTTCCGTAGAGGATGTAGACGTCCAGGGGCTCCTTAAGATTCACTCGTTTCCGTGTAGGGTCATCGAGCAAGGCGTCCACGTCCACCCCGGACTGGTCCGCCAACACCCAGCGGGCCAGACGCGGCGGGTCGTAGAGACGGATACAACCGTGACTGAAGGCACGTCGATCCTTTCGAAACAAGGATTTGGCCGGGGTACCGTGGAAATACACGGCATGGCTATTAGGAAACATGAACTTGATCTCGCCCAAGGCATTCCACGCGCCCGGCGTCTGCCGTAGTTTGAGATTGCCCGCAGCCAGGGCGGCGAGGTTCTCCTCGGTCTCCGCCAGGGCCTCCGCCTTCGGATCGAAGCTGGAGACGATCTCGTAGTGGTGCGCGTCCAGATATCCGGGATCTTGGTCCACCTTGGGCAGGATCTCGCGTTTGAGGATACTGTAGGGGACATTCCAGTAAGGATGGAATACCAGATAACGCAACTTGCCCTCGAACAGCGGGGTCTGATAGCGCGGATAGGACCTGCCCACCACCACACGCATCTTCACGCCGACGTGGCGCTCCCCCGGCGTGCCATCGAAACCGTAGAGCATGAACTCGGGCACGTTCACCACGATGGGCCGCTCGCCGAGGTCCGAGGGCAGCCAACGCCAACGCTCCAGCGTCAGTTCGATCTGGCGCACCCTCTGGTCCAAGGGGACCGCTAGGGCGGCGAAGCTGTCTCTACCGAGCACCCCGTCGTCTGTGAGGCCGTGATGGCGCTGGAAGGACTTCACCGCCTCCACCAGGGTGCCCTTATAGGTCTCGGGCAGGGGTGCCGGTATTTCGGTCAGATCGCCCAACAGATTCAAGCGGGTTGCAAGTTCAGGAATCTCCCCATAGGCATCGCCGGGACGCACGACCTTGGCGGTCCTGCGGGGCACCACCCCGGCCCGCCGGTCCGCCGCCAGAGCGCGGTAGTGACGCAACACCTCCAGCAGGACATGGTAGCGCACGAATGGAGGCTCCAGGGCACCGATCTCCACATCGGCGTCCGCGCCTCCGGCCAGGCGCCGCAGCAAGGCGTCCAGGTCCACCTCGGGCTTGGGCCGAACATCGAAACCAATGGATAGGGAACGGAGGTCGGCGCGACCATAATGGAGATCGTGGAGATAACGTTCGATGTCGGCGGAGAGGGCCTTATCTTCGGCCTGACGGGCGCAGGCGTCCGGCGAGACCCCGCCTTCGGCGAGCCGTTGAGACCAATGGGCAGCATGGTAGGCGGCCGGGTCCAGGCCCTTGTCGGTGGCCTGTTCGAGACGGGTGATCAGGGCCTCGGCCGGGGGCCGGAAGCCGCGGGCATCCAACCACAGGAGTTCAGTGGAGGGATCGCAGGCGGGCGCCCCGGGCTCGGCCGAGACCACGGGCATGGGCAGAAGACAGCAACACAGGAGCAAGACGGGACGCATGGGACTTGAACTTCGTAGAGATTTAAGCGCAGACGAGTGCTGGGCAGGGCCTCATGGGAGGCGCCGGCCAGCATTGCCCAGGATAGCGGCCCTCGAATGGTTTATAAACATCTGCCCGCGCTTCGCACCGGAAACCGGGCGGATCACGTTCAGAGGAAGCCCGCTCACCCGCTCTTCCTGGCCTGCAACTCACCCACTTCCACTTCAGGGTGATACCGGCGCATGAGTTCGCGGGTCTCCTCCACCTGGGCCCGGGGCAGGTCCACCATGAGGAGGATCTGTCCCTGTTTGATCTGGCGCTTGAAGTGATCGAGCAGATGATTGTGTTCTTGGGCCCCGAGCAGGGCCGAGACCATGGCCCCCACCAGGGCGCCGCCGCCGGTCGTGATCCCCAACAGCCATTGCGGATCGAGCAAGAGTTCGCCGGGCGGGAAGGCCACCACCAGCCAGCCCCCGACCAGTCCGGCGAAGGCCCCCAACAGGAGTCCCCATTCGAGGCCGTGGGCGAGTTCAGTCTTCTGCCACAGGCTGGCCTGGGGGAGACCGCTCAGGTCATGGCTGAGGTTATCCAAAACGTGCAAGGCATGCTCGGGCACCCCGGACGCCTCCAGTTCCTCCACCAGGGCGCGGAGGCTCGGCTCATCGGGCAACAGCAGGTATAACCGGCGCATGGGGCTTCCTCAGATGTTCAGGGACAATTCCGCGCCCCCGCGCCGACAGCGGACACGCAGGGCGAATCCGGCGTCTTCGGGGAGTTCCTGCGCTACCAACCAGATCTGGTACATCTCGCCGCTCAAGCGGGGCAGGGCCTCCAGGGCACTCCGCGTACGTGCCTCGTCGAAGAAGGCAAAGGGCTCGTCGAGGAACAGGAACTGAGGACCCTTCACCACCCGGTTCACCAGTTCCTGGGACAGCGCTAGGCGCAGGGCCAGCATGATCTGGCGCTGGGTGCCACTGGAGACCTCTTCCAGATCCATGAAGTCGCGCTTCTCGGCGGAGAACACCTGGACCTCCAGGTTGTCGTCGATACGCAGATGCTCGTATCGGCCCTGGGTGAACAGGGGCAGGGTCTTGCCCACCAGTCCACGCAGGTTGTGATTGAAGCGGTGGGAGGCCTCGCGCGCGGCCCCCGTGAGGAGTTCCCGGGCCGACTCACGCACCCGGATACGCTGACGGTGATCCCCGATCTGCTGACGGAAGGCCTCGGCCATCGCGGCGAGCTTGTCATACCCTTCCTTGCGCTCGCCCTGCCCGATCAAGTCCTTCTCGACCTCGGCGGCGGCGGCCTCCACCAGTCCGCGGAGGGCGCTCAGACGCTCGAGTTGGCGCGCGACGAACTGCTGCACCACGAATGCATCCAGATCGCCCCCGGCGAGGCCCTCGAGCAGGCGCACACGCCGCCCGGAATCGTCGCCAGGATCGTCGGCGCTGGGCGCCAGACCCGTTTGGATCTCGCCGGGCAGATCCGCCTCCAGGGCGTCGAGGGCGTCCAGGGCCGCGCGCAGGCCGGCGTCGTCCGCGCGTGCACCGGCCAAGCGGGAACCCAGAAGCAGTCGCCGCAAGAGCAAGAGGGCGCCCAGGATCAAGGCGCCCGCCCCACCATAGCCCAGGACATCGATGGGCATCCCCGTCAACAGGCCCCGCAAGGCCCCGGCGACCGGGGTGTCCGGCGTCCAGGTGGACAGGGCCCAGGCCCCCACACCGATGGCCCCGAGGAGGATGAACAGCAGTCCGAGGATACCGGCTCGCCTTGTGCGGGACTTCAGGGACGCGATCCGCCGACGCGCTCCGGTGAAGCGCTCGACGGCATCACGCAGCCCTTCGGCCACCTCGTCGATACGCCCCTGGAGGGCCCGCGATCCCTCCAGGCGGGTGGCGTCGCGCTGCATCCGCTCCGGATCGTAACCCTGCTCCTGCATCTGCCGGTCGACATCCGCGATACGTCCCTCCACATCCAGGATGGCGTCGGCCTCGCGCCCGATTTCGGCCTCCAGGGAGGCACGGGTACGTTCCAGGGGCGCGACCCCGGCCATGATACGTACCGCCTCGCTGTGCGGGTGGGGGGCGGTGATCTCCCGCTGGGCGAGGTAGAAGGACTCGATGTACTCGTCGAAGTCGAAACCCAGGCGACGTTCCATGGCCTCGGCCACCGTCGCCAGCCCCTTGGCAAGGGGCGCGTCCGGCTCGCCCGCGCGGCTCAGGCGCGCACCCTGGTTACCGTCGCGGTCGAGGAAACGGCGGATCTCGTAGTCCTGGCCGTCGCTGCCGGTGAAGCCCAGGCGCACCGAACAGCGGGACTCGCCCCAACGGACGAGCTTTGCGGGTTCGTCCCCGGTCACGGCGAAGGTCCGCCCGAACAGGGCGAAACAGATGGCCTCGCCGATGGAACTCTTGCCCGATTCGTTTTCACCCGTGATGCCGATCAGGCCTCGCGCCGGAACCTCGGGCAGATCCAGGTGGCGATACTTGAGGAGATTTTCGGCCCTGAGGGATCGGACGATCATGCCAGGCCCTCCTCTTCGAGCATTTGCAAGCGCCGCAGTACCAGATCCACCGCCTCGTCGAAGACCTCGGCGTCGAAGGGATCGCCGGCGTTGACCCGGCGCTCGCGCTCGGCGCGGGCGTAGTCGGCGAAGGCCTCGCTCGGGCGTTGGGGGCGGTGCAGGCTGAGGGGGGCGGCGGATGGGTCGGGCATGGGGTCCTCCTGTGAGAACCCGGGATTATACGGGTTTTCTCCTTACCCAGTGGGGGTCGGATGGACCCGCCAGCGAGTCCCCGGCTCGCGGGTTTATCGCCACCAGGCAGGGCGGACATTGTACCCACCGCACATGAATATTTCTCTACTGCCGCCCCTCCTCGCACCCCTGGGCGGTGTTGCGCAAGCTCGCTATGCCCTGCTACGACTCGCTTCCACGCCTTGCCCAGGGGCACGAGGAACACCCTCGAAAAACGATGAGTGGCAAAAGGAAGTGCCGTTTACGGACCGAAGCACGGAAATATTGACCTGCGACGGGTATACCTGGCCCCGCTCGGGCGTCATCGCCCGGGGTCAGCGCCAGACCGGGCTCAGGCCGAGCCACCGCGCCAGGCTGGCGCCCAGCCCGGCCCCGAGTCCGGTGGAGAGACGTTTCAGCCAGTCCTCCTTGGGCGTGTAGTCCACGATGGCCTCGGCGCCTATGACCTCCCGGGCGACGAACCCGGGACTGCCGAAGCCGTCCGCCAGGCCCAGTTTCACGGCCTGTTCCCCGGACCAGAACAGACCGGAGAACAGGCGTGGATCGTCGCCGAGGCGCTCCCCCCGGCCCTTCTTGACCGCGGCGATGAACTGCGCATGGAGTTGTCCGAGGACGCCCTTCACATAGGCCTTCTCGTCCGCTTTCAAGGGGGAGAAGGGATCGAGGATGCCCTTGTGCTCGCCGGCGGTGAGCAGACGCCGCTCCACCCCCAGCTTGTGCATCGCATCGACGAAGCCGAAGCCGTTGACCAACACGCCGATGGAGCCCACCAGGCTGGCCGGATTGACGTAGATGCGGTCGGCCGCGGCGGCGACGTAGTAGGCGGCCGAGGCACCCACGTCGGTGATGGCCGCGTACACCGGGATCTTCGGGTGAAGCTTGCGCAGACGGCGGATCTCGTCATAGACCATGGCCGCCTGGACCGGACTGCCGCCAGGGCTGTCGATACGCAGGAGGATGCCTTTGGTGTGCTCGTCGGCGTAGGCGTTGCGCAGACCCTCCACGATCCGGTCGGCACGCGCCGGGGTGGCGGCCGAGATCAGGCCCTTCACATCCACCAGGGCGGTGTGGGCCTTCAGGCCGGCGAGATCGCCGCCAACCCGGTTCCAGGCCAGGAGCCCCAGCATCGCGGTGAGGTAGATCAGGCCGGAGAGTTTGAAGAATATCCCCCAACGACGCGCGCGGCGCCTCTCCCTGAGCCCCTCCTGCAAGAGGTCCCGCAACAGTTTCCGCTCCCAATCGGGTCCTTCGGCCATGCTCCCCAGCCCCGCTCAGGCCGCGGCCCGTCGCTGAGCCGCCAGCCAACGCGGCAGGGCCTCCAGGGAATCCAGGATCGTCAGGGGGGCCTGGCGGCGCAGGCGTTCCGGGGGATGGACCCCCCAGGTCACCCCGACCGATGCAACACCGGCGCGGCACGCCATCTCCAGATCGAACTCGGTATCCCCCACCATCAGCGTCTCTTCCGGCCCCACGGCGCAGGCCTCCATCAACTCCAGCAGCATCCGGGGATGGGGTTTGGAGCAGGTCTCGTCGGCGCAGCGGGTGGCCTGGAAGAGGCCGCCCAGGCCCGATTCGTCCAGGGAACGCGCCAGCCCCCGGCGGCTCTTGCCGGTCGCCACGGCGAGCCGGTGACCACGCCGGTGGAGGGTCTCGACCGCCTCCCGCGCGCCGGGGAACAGGGGGGTGGGCACCCCGTCCGCGGCCAGGTAGTGGGTGCGGTAACGGTCCGCCACCCGCGCGTGCGTGGTCCTGTCCTCGCGGGGCAGCAGGGCGGCCACCGCCTCCATGAGGCCGAGGCCGATGACCGCCCGCAGCCGCTCACGAGGGGGGACCTCCAGGCCGGTCTCCACCAGGGCGCGCCGCATGGCATCGACGATCCGCGCCTCCGAGTCCATCAGGGTGCCGTCCCAGTCGAAGACGATCAGGCGGAAGGCGGTATTCCCCGGCGCATATCCCCCAGGGTGTAAGGTGCGGGCGGAGGAGGCCGTCACTTGATGCAATAGGCCTTGCCGGCGGCGCCCGTCACGCCCCAGGTTCCCTGGTCGTCCAGGGTCAGGGTGCCGCACTTGTCCCCGGCCATGGGGCCCGTGGGCGCGGCGCTCAACTTGAAGGTCAGACCGTTCCCGCCCGGAAAGGCCAGACTCAGGTTGTAATAGGTGGTCTGGGTCACATCCTTGGGCACCGTCGTAAAAGGCAGGGTGGGGTCCTCGTTGTCCCCTCCCGCGGCACAGTCGCCGTCAGCCCCCGCGTCCTGATAGCAGCCCACCTCGGAATATCTGCGCGCCATGAAGAGGCCGAGTTCACTCAGCACCCCGCGCGCCTCCGCCCGCCGTGAGCGGGCCACGTATTCCCGATAGCTGGGATAGGCGATGGCCGCCAGGATGGAGACGATGACGACCGTGATCATCAATTCGATCAGCGTGAAACCCGGGCCCTTCCGCCCGGCCGCTCCTGTGGTTGTCATGGCACCGCCTGTCTGAAATCCAACGGACCGCGGAAAATGGCACGCCCCGCCATTACCCGTGCGAAATACTGTCACGCCCCACACAGGGGCCATTTCAGTACGGATTATACCTGACCTTGGGTGGCACCAGCCATGCCGGGGGCTGTTTGCCGATATGGATCTCGGTCACCCGCTCACGCCCATCAGCGCCCTGGGCCTCCATCTTGAAGGCCGCCTCCTGGTGGGGCTTCACGGTACTGGGATCCACCGGCCGGCCGGACGCGCTGAACACCTCGACGGCGTCCGCCAGGGGGAAGGTCAGTTGGCTGATGGTGATATTCCGCTCAGCCCAATCCACCGACCAGACATAGCCGTAGAGATAGTCCTGGCCCCGCACGGGCAATAGGCTGAGCTTGTCGAATCCCCCGGGTCCGGCGGCCACCGCGGACGCGATGCCCAAGCCAAGGAAAAGGGGAACGAGATACCTCCGTATCGTCCACATCGTGCGCTGCTCCTCTCAAACTGTGCTCTGAAACGGCCTCTCAAGGCCTCAGTTCACGCCAGGATTGGCGCCCGTAGGGTGGCGGGACACGGTCGATGTCCTGCCCCTGAGCGGTCGCCCCACCGCCCCCGCTGGCCTTGCCGGATCCGAAGATGGTCATCTTCTCCTTGCCCCCGCGCCCGCGGAACACGGGCGTGGTGGCGATCCCCACCCCCAGTTTCAGGCCGCTGACCACAGCGTCTCCGGCGCCGTCCCCGTCCGTATCCGCCATATCGCCCAGATCGAAGGCCCCATCGCCGTTCAGGTCCAGCGTCGGCCGGGTCCAGCGCGATCCGTCCTTGGCGTCCAGGTCCATGACCCAGGAAGAGGCGGCCGAACTGCAAGGATCACCGCCGGTAGGGCGCATGGTCACGAACACGATGCGACCGGCGTGCAACACGGGCTCAGTGAGCACCCGTTCACCCTGGTTGCCCTTCCCTTCCCTGGCGTCGATGAGATCGATGTACCAGCCCAATTGCTCGGGGGCCGGGTTGCCCGCGGGGATGCCTGGACCCAGGTGCCAGGTGATGGAATGGTCCGAGGTCACCCGCACCGTCCCAGACGCGGAACCGAACGCCTGCGTCACCTCCTGGGTGATCTCCTGCTTCAAGAGGGCGCCGCGGCCGAATCCCGCCGTCGTTCCGTCGTCCTTGTCCCAGATCGCGTAGAAGCTCTGGGTGACCTGGTGCTGATCGTCCACGTCGTTCTGCTCCAGGTATTTGCCGGTGCCGAAATAGACCAGGGCGCCCTGGCCCGTGGGATGGGGGCCGACCTGGGGCTGGATGGTGATGGGCTGGACATTGGTCCCGCCACAGCTCGATCCAGCGCAAGCGGTGAACAGAGGCGTGGGCTTGGCCGACTTCTCATAGCCACTGCCCCAACCATCTGGATCCGAACCGCGCAGATCGAACTTCCACAGGTTACCGAACAGGTCGCCCGCGTAGACCACGTCGGTGATGTAGTCGCCGTCGAGGTCCGCCGCGGCCACCGTGGCCAGGCCGTTGGGCCGGTCCAGGCCCGTGGGGTCCTGGGCCGTCCCATAACCCGTGTCGATCTTGCGTATGAGCGAACCGTCCGACAGATCCACCACGTACAACACCGCATCCCCGCTGAGGCTCTTGTGATCGTCGTCCTCGGTGTTGTTGTAGCCGTTCCCGAAGACCGCCGCCCATTTTCCGTTGTGCAGGCGGACGATGTTCGGCCGGGAATAGGTGTAGCCCAGATCGGCATCGTCGGCGTCGGTGAACTCCCAGAGCACCACCTTGTCGGCCTTGTTCTCATCGAACAGACTGGGATCGGTGACATCCAGGGCATAGATCCCCTGGCCGCCGCCCCGCAAGCCACCGGCCAGAATGGTCCCCCAGCAGGAACCGCCGCCGCAACGCGGAAACCGGCCATGGGCGTCCACCACCACCGGCGCGCCGTCCACCGAATACTGGTGGGCATAGTCGGTATCCGTCAGGGAGGCGAGGCGCGGGGCCACTGCCAGGGGTATATAGGCCAACCGCTCCGGACCATGTTGCGCGTCGAGGCCGTGCAACATGCCATCGTTGGCGCCGAAATAGAGCATGGGGGTACGGTCCTTGGCCGTGCCCGTCTTGAACGCGGAGTAGAGATCCGTCGGCTCCAGGGCATCGGGATAGTGGAAGGCCGGGGCGGCCACGTAGCTGGGACCGGAATGGACCACATCGCCGAGCACCGTATCCCGGGGGCGGAAATGGGGGTCGCTGGCGTCGTCTTCATAGACCCGGTTGCCGCGCAGATACTCCAACCGCGCCCTGCCGAGATCGGCATCGCCCGCCCCGATAAGGGCATCCGCCATCGCCTTGTCCATCTCCCCCACACCCGGGTTGGCCGGGTCCGCGGGCCAGCGGAAGGCCACCCCGCGACCGGACTGCCCATTGAAGGTCAGGATCGTCCGGCCGCTGTCCCAATCCTGGGCATCCAGCTTCGCCGACGCCTTCCACTGCACCACGGCGTCTGTCAAGGCCCCCGTAGAACCATCCGCGTTGGTGGGGATCTTCAGCGCCTCCACCTCGCCCACCCAGGCGGGGGAACGGAAGCTGGGGACATAGATCAGGTCGCCCTCGGCGATCTGATTCAGACTCGGCGTGCCCAGGGTGGCCAGACGGGCCTTGATGTCCAGGACGACGTCCTTGAACGCGTCCTTGATGGCGTCCACGTTCGCGCCGGCGAGAAACTTGCCCCGTCCGGCCAGTGCGGCATGCCATAGTTGGCCGGAGTCGGCATTGAATATACGGTCCCGCATCCAGGCGAACTGGGCATTCCAGGGGTCTGAATCACCTTCCCAAGTGGGGGTCTTCTCGTCGAAGGGGTCCAACCCGATCGGTGCCCCCAGGCCGATGGTGTAGGTCTCCAGGTGTTGATGGGCGGCCTTGAATTCGGTCCCGGACTGGGTCGGCACCAAGTCCGGCAGGTCCGGCCGCAGATCCTCGGCATAGGCCCACAGGGTGGCGTTGCCCAGGGCGTTCCATGCATAATCGTCCCCTTCCCACCCACTGTGCCAAGGCACGGTGAAGTTCATGTAAGGGGCCTCGCCCTGAGGAGACGAGTAATCCCCATAGTTCCACAGCGCCCTCTCGATGTGATCGTACCACAGGTCGTGCCAGGAAGCCGGGCCACTGAAGTGGCCATTAGACACGAACATCCCTCCTTCCCGCGGACGCCCACCGAACCCCGGCACACCGGCACCCAGGATGAGGTAGTTCTGCTGACAGCTCCCGCCGGCATTGGCCGCCAGGATGGGTGAGGCCCATGCCGCCTTCGCCTGGGCGAAATCCCCCCGGAGGTACAGCGCCGCCGTGGCCACGGCCCCCATGTCGCCCTCCCAGTTCTGACCAGACCTATAGGCCCCCTTCAGGATCGCCGCCTTGAGGGCCTCGCGATCCGCGTCGTCCTTGATCTCCGTCACGGGCACGGCGTTGTGTATACGTGCGGTACAATGCGATCCGCAGAGGTACCAATAGGGACTGTCGAAATAGCTGAAGTAGCCCGCCCGCACCCCCTGAGGCAAGGCGTCCACCGCCGCCACCAGACCAGCCTTGGCCAGCTTGAAGCGATCCCGGTAATAGACGTACCAATTGGCGAAATTCTGGATCTCCTGGGCATAGCTGCAAGAATACTGGTAATCCTGTAATTTACTGCAATCATCGCGCCTTGCCGGCATCTTGGCTGTCCCATGGATGAAATTTGGCGTGGCCGGCTTGATCTCGACCAGGCGATACTCATCCATGATATCCGGGCCTCTTGCTGTCCGCAATTTGTTGTCATAACTATCATGACGGTTATCGATATCATAAGGGCAATTTCCACTGTCTACGCAGTCATTCCAGAATTGATCCTCCCGGTCCTTATGTAGGTGACTACAGGCAGGATATTTGCTATTGCTGCAATCCTGACTCTGATAAACGAAATCTTTGGTGATCTCATAGTAACGTGGGATATAATAATTCTCGACCTTCACGCAATCGGAGCGATCTTTTCGTGTACACCGATGGTTGTGATTCTTGCTGTAGTAGGTTACGGGCTGGGTAAGATCTATCACTGTTGTATCGTCTACATTTCCAGGATAGAGACGGGCAGCCGCCGGATCCGCATCATTGTAACCCGGCCACGGCTTATAGGTGACATTGGGGTTGTAATATGTCTGGTTCCACTCATAGTAACGGCCCAGCCAATACCCCCAGTATGGTTGGGATTCATCCGATGGTGCGAGCATCACGTTACGATCCGAGATGACAGTGGGCACGACATCCAGATAGACATCCGCGTAATGATCATCATCGACATTGAACAGACTGAGATTAATATATGGCCCCTTTATTTGTTCATTAAGGTAATCCAGCCTTCCAGGTTCGTTGCAGGCTCCCAATGTACACTTGTATGAAAATGCCTGCCCCTGGGAGTGGTATGAATCATTCAACACCAAAAGGATATTCGGTGGCACCTTGGTGGTCTGCAACAGCGGTATCGGGCTGAGCGAGAGATCCCCCGCCCGGGCCGAGAGGGTGGTGAAGGCGGCCCAGAAAAGACACTGCGCCAAAGGGTAGAGACGGGACAGGATCCTGTGTATCGCTTGCCTCGGCATCCGTTCATCCTCCTCACTTCAAACCGTATTTCGGGATGGCATAGGTGGTCTGGAGCACGACCCGGGACGGCCGGACCGCCTGATCCCCGACCAGCTCCTGTGCCGCCCCCTGTCCCCGCGCGGTGATACGATAATAATCGACACGAGTCTCCTGGACGCTGTTGCCCTCGGTATTGAGGCGGCCACGGATCATCAATTCGCGGTCGGAATCGAGGTAATATTCCGGCGACGTCCCGGCCTGCCCCCGCGGCCCTGTGTAGGTCCGGGCATGCCCGCTCCACCAGGCGTCGTCCTTGGCCAGGAAGTCGATCTGATCGCGCTTGTATATGTCGCAGGCCTGCTGTCCACACCCCGATTTCGGCTCCGGGATGCTGCCCCTGAGGTCCTGACCATGCAGCCATCCCTCGGCCTCGCTCACCCCCAACTCAGCGGCGGCGAGGGCGGTGGCCCGGTCGCGTTGATGACCGGACATGCGCTCCTCCAGGGTCGCGGTCTGCATGGAGTTGAGTCCCAACAGGGTCAGCACCACCAGGATGACGAGGCTCACGATCAGCACCGCGCCCCGTTGCCGGGATGCACCGGCCAGGGAATCCGCCTGTCTCGGATTCATGGCGCCTGATTCCCCGCGAGGTTCCGCAACTGGACCTGCACCGTGAAGACCTTGCGCAGATGGTGATCGGTCGGCGTGATGATAGTGCCTCCATAGGTGTACTTGCGGGGTTCGCTGGTCACATGATCCTCCAGGCTGCGCATCAGAAATTCCAGACGCACGCTGATGGCCTTGTCGGCATCGGTCGAGGCCAGATATCTGTCCACCGAGCCATCCCCATCCTCGTCGACCCCCAAGACGACCTGCATGTCCTCCACCCCTTCCAGGAGTTCCTCACTGCCGGCGGTGGGGGTATAACGGTAGAGGGCGGGGATGGCCGCCCCATTCTCGCTGACCCGCCCCGTATCGCCCACGTAATACAGGGTGCTCAGGAACTTGGCCACCCGGGCGCCCGTGCCGTAGGCGCCGGACAGGGCACCACTGGTGTTCTCTCCGGCCGCGTGGGAGGCTTGGTGACCGTTGTCGATACCGGTGACACGGAACACGTCCGCCCGCCGGCAATCGGCGATGACGGCCCAATCGTCTTTCTCGAGTCCCGACGAGGCAGTGAGGTGTATCGGTGCCGTCCGGCTGCTCATCCCGTTGGCCAGGGAATAGGATTGATCACCGGCCCGGTGGATCTCGACGACATCTGTGCCTGCCAGGGGAGCGGGATTGGGCCCGGCGGGCAAGGCCGGGGTCCAGCTTTCGCCATCCGCCTGGTAGACCTTGAGCATGTCCTTGGCCGCCAATTCGCTGGGCATCCCGGGCATGGGCCTGGGGCTGGCGAGGACATTGGCCTGAAAGAACCCGTTCTTGAGATTGCCGCAACCCAGGTAACCGGCCATGCGCAGATCGTAGGCGAGGCGTTGGGCGGCATAACGCCCCGATTCCTGGATGCGGGCCATGGCAGTCTGAATGCGGAAGGCCTGACGGTTGCTGGTCAGGATATCGATCACCCCCATGAGCAGAACGAGGCTCAGGGCGAGCGCGATCATGATCTCCACCAGGGACAGCCCTCCCTGGTCACGGCGCAGATGCAGGCCGATCTTCTTCATAGCCGGAAACTCAACACGTACAGGGGGTCGTCCGTATGGGGATCGAAGGCCCCGGGCGTGTCGGGCCGGATGATCTTTCCGTCGCCATTGCCGTCCCACCAGATCTTGATGGCGAGCACGTCCGCCGGACCGGCGCCGTCGCAGGCGGGGGCGGCGGGGGTGCCGTCGTAGGGGGTGCTGTCCACACAGGTGACCCCTTCTCCAAGAGGCAGCACCCGGGCGTTGTCATCACGCCACTTGTCGAGGTCGTACCGGGCGAGTTCGACGGGGTTGCACTGGGCAGTGGCGCAATCCTTCGCTCCCCCGCTGCCTCCGTCTGTCCCGTCTTCCATGGGTGCGCTCGCGGCGGCCGCCCCGCCCACACCGGCCCCTCCCCCCGCGGCGACCGTGGCATAGGCGCCCTGCCGAAAGCCCTTCGGGTTGGCGCGCATGCGCTCGGCCAGGTCGTAGCCACGCAACACCGCCTGGGTACGCACATAGGCCTGACTGTTGTTCTTGAGGGCCTGGGCCTGGAGCACCGCCAGGCCCAACAGACCGATGGAGATCACCAACACGGTGACCAACACCTCCATCAGGGAGAAACCGCTCTGTCGGATTCGTGCCATGGTCTTGCGTCTCTATGATCCCGCCGGGGCATGCCCTGTCACGGACAAGTCACTGTGGTCACGGACAGCCGTCCTGTCACGTTCAGATTCAACCGCCGGCCCTCCTCGCCCGATTCCCCGCACAACTCCCACACGACGCCGGTGGACGCCTCGGCCATACCGTTGAAGGCGACGGTGGAGACGTTCGTGGTGGCATTCATCTCCAGATGAGCCAGGGCGGGATGCGCCTCCAGTTCGAGGTCCGTCCCCGCATCGAATGTCCCATTGGCGTTCTGGTCCACCCAGATACGCCAACCACTGGTCCAGTCCCCGTTTCCGCTCAGGGCGCTGACATTCACTGCCCGCCCCCGCCGGATCGCCTCGCTCTTGGCCGTCACCAAGTCCGTGGCCACCGCATTCGCAGTCGTCACCAAGCGGTTGCGCCGCACCAGATCCTGGTAGGCGGGTATCCCGATCACGGTGAGGATGGCCGCAACCGCCAGGGTGACCATCAGTTCCACCAGGGTAAACCCCTGGGCGTTTGTCCTTGCTGTCCTCGACATCATCGTGCCTGTGTTTATATGGTCTTGCCCGGTACCGGTGGCCGTTTTTCGGCATCGGAGGTATCTCTTGCCCGACAATCGGGTCGATCCGGTCCATCCCCCGCCGGGCTTCCGCAAGGGCGCATCCTAGCCTGCCTCCGGGGTGGCCTCCCCGTCACCCGCTCGCCGGTAGACCTTGCGCCGGAACAGGTCGGTCCGGCGGCTCACCAGGCGGTCGATGAACAACAGGCCGTCGAGGTGATCCATCTCGTGTTGCACGGCCCGCGCCTCGAAGCCGGCCATCTCGAATTCGAGCGGATTGCCGTCCGGATCCCGGGCCTTGATCTGTATGTGTGAGGCGCGGATGACGTTGCCGGTATAGTCCGGGACCGAGAGACAGCCCTCGCGCCCGGTCTCGAAGCCCTCCCAGTGCACGATCTCCGGGTTGATCAGGATCAGGTGGCCGTGGTGGGTGGTCTTGCGCCGGGAGGAGACATCCACGATCAGGATGCGCTGGTGCCGATTCACCTGCGGTGCGGCAATGCCCACGGCCGCGGGGCCGGCGCGGCGGGTGGCCTCCAGGTCGTCGAGAAAGGCATGGAGTTCGCCGTCGAAGCGTTCCACCGGGGCCGAGACCCGCTTGAGGCGTTCGTCCGGCAGGGTGAGGATGTCCAGTACCGCCATGGACCTATCCGATGAGGGTCTCGACGGGGGCCACGTCCACCTCGATACCTTCGCTCCGCAGGGGTTCCAGGGCCTTCTCCAGATCCTCCACCGGCGCCTCGGCGAAACCCTGAATCTGCATCAGATAGACGGGCCGCTCCACCGCCCCGGCCACGTCAGATTCCAGTTCCAGGATGTTGAACCCCGAATCGGCGAGGACCCGGGTCACCCGGGCGACGATGCCTGGCCGGTCCGCGCCATACACCCGCACCTGCACGTTGGGCACCAGATGGCGGTGCAGCCCACCCGTGATGGGATCCAGGTGAAAATGCAGCCCCAGGGCCCCGGCCACGGGCCGAACCGCCCCCGCCAGGGCCTCGGCATCGCCCCCGGAGACCATGAGCATGATGGAGAAATTGCCCCCCAGGCGCAACATGGAGGCCTCGCCGAGGATCGCCCCGGTGCCGTACAAGGCCTCGCTCACCCGCGCCACGATACCGCTTCGATCCTTGCCCACCAGGGTGAGCATGTACCAGTCACTCACTCGTCTCTCCTCCGTCCAGCCAGATCAAGGTCGCCATACGCCCGCAAACAGGGGCGCGGCGATAGGAAAAGAACCGCTGCGCGTCGGTATGGGTGCAGAAGCCGCCGCCGCTCACCGTACCGGTGCCCGCCCGCTCCAGGCGCCGCCGCGCCAGGGCATAGAGATCCGCCCACCAGCGCTCCCGGCGGCTGTGGCGGAAGGCCGGGGCGGCGTCCGGATCGGCCGCCACGAAGGCCGCGCGCACCTCGGGGCCCACCTCGAAGGCATCGGGACCGATGGCGGGGCCGAGCCAGGCCAGGAGATCGTCCGGCCGGACACCCATGGCCCGCACCGTCCGCTCCAGGATCCCGGCGGCCAGCCCCCGCCAGCCGGCATGGGCGGCGGCCACCACCGTCCCCGCCCGGTCGCACAATAGCACCGGCAGGCAGTCGGCGCTGAGCACCGCGCAGACCCGGCCAGGCCCCCGGGCGATCGAGGCGTCGGCCTCGCAGCCGGCCACCTCACCGAGGCCACAGCCATGCACCTGCCGCAACCACAGGGGCTCCGCCGGAAGGCCGAGGGACGCCCGCAGCAAGGCGCGGTTGCCAGCGACCCTCGCGGGGTCGTCCCCCACCCGGTCGCCCAGATTCAGGCTCGCGTAGGGGCCCTCGCTCACCCCTCCGGCACGGGTGGTGGTGCCGCCGTGCACCCCGGGCGGCGCCGGCCAGTCGGCGGGAATCCAGCCGGGCCTCACCGGCAGTCCTCGCGCAGGACCGTCAACAGGGCCGCGAGATCCGCGGGGGGCGGGGCCTCGATCCGCATGCCCTCCCCCGTCAGCGGGTGGGTGAAGGTGAGGGCCTCGGCATGCAGGGCCTGCCGCCGGAAGGCCCCGATGGCGGCGGCGAGTCCGGCGCCGATCCCCGGCGGCGGGCGGGGACGCCCGCCATAGACCGGGTCGCCCAGGAGCGGATGGCGTATATGCGCCAGATGCACCCGGATCTGATGGGTACGGCCGGTCTCCAGGCGCACCTCCAGGGCGGCATGGGCGCGGAAGCGTTCCCGCACCCGATAATGGGTCACGGCCGGCCGCCCGTCGCGCACCACCGCCATATGGGTGCGCCGGCGGGGGTGGCGGCCGATGGGGGCATCGACGGTACCCCCGGCCACCGGCACCCCCCGCACCACCGCCAGGTAACGGCGGCCGATCTCGCGCGCCGCGAGGGCCACCACCAGGCGCTTGTGCGCCTGAAGGGAGCGCGCCACCAACAGCAGGCCGCTGGTGTCCTTGTCCAGGCGATGGACGATGCCGCTGCGCGGCACCCCTTCCAGGGCCGGGTCCAGGTGCAACAGGGCATTGAGCAGGGTGCCGTCGGGGTTGCCCGCGGCCGGGTGGACCACCAGACCGGCGGGCTTGTCGATCACCAGCAGGTGTTCGTCCTCGAACATCACCCGCAACGGGATCGCCTCGGCCCGGTCCCGGGTGCAGACGGGCAGGACCGCTTCCAACTCCACCCGTTCGCCGCCCCGGACCGGATCGCGCGGGCGCCGCATGCGCCCGTCGATGCGCAGATCTCCGGAACGCATCCAGGCCTGGATGCGGCCCCGCGAATACTCGGGCAGCAGGCGGGCCAGGGCCTGGTCCAGGCGTTGGCCCGCGTACCCGGCGGGGATCTCCATCCGGCGCGGGGGAGACGGCGGACGATGGGGTATACTCGCTGCTTCCACGTCAGGTTCAGGCATCCCGGATGACAACTGTTGCTGTGAGAATCGCATGGTCTGTGCTTCGGCGCCCCCCTGCCCCGGCCTCGCCGCGGAGGGCCGAGGGGCCTTCATCCCAGACGAGGCGTGGGAGCGGCTTCATCTGGCGGGGTGGCGGAGGCGCCATGAATGTGCGCATTCTATCCCTGATTCTGCTCCTGGGTCTGGCCGGGTGTTCCACCTGGTTCCCCGACGAGGAGGACCTGACCCGTGGCTGGAGCGCCCAGAAGCTCTACAACGAGGCCTCCGCGGAGTTGCACGACGGCAACTACGACGACGCCATAAAGTACTATGAGATCCTCCAGGCCCGTTACCCCTTCGGCCGGTATGCCAAACAGGCACAGATCGATCTGACCTACGCCTATTACAAGTCGGGCGAACCCGAGGCCGCCCTGGCCGCGGCCGATCGCTTCATCAAGCTCTACCCGCGCAACCCCCACGTGGACTATGCCTACTACCTGAAAGGCCTGGTGAACTTCAACAAGGGTATCACCTTCATGAACCGCTTCATCCCCACGGATGCCTCGCAGCGCGATCCGGGGGCGGCCCTGGACTCCTTCAAGGACTTCGGGGAACTCATCCGTCGCTTCCCCAAGAGCAGGTACGCCGAAGACGCCCGCCTGCGCATGCTCTACCTGCGCAACAACCTGGCCAAACACGAGGCCGGGGTGGCCGACTACTATTACCGCCGTGGGGCCTACGTGGCCGCGGCCCAACGCGCCGGCTTCGTGATCGAGAACTATCCCCGCTCCACCGCGGTGCGGTCGGCCCTGGAGATCATGATCCGCGCATATCAACAACTGGACGAGCCGGACCTGGCCCGGGACGCCTCCCGGGTGCTGGCCCTGAACCGCAACCTGGGCACCCTGGTCACGGACCGCCCCGACGCGGACCAGATCACCTGGGGTAGGCGCATCTGGAATTTTCTCGAACTGGACAAGAATTGATGGCCCCGTCCGCCGGAGAGGAGGGGCCGGCGCGCCGCGCCCCCTGGTGGGCGGCGATCCCGTGATTGACGATTGTCATCGCCCTGGCGGGCGGGCAGGGAGATACTTTCCCGCCGATGATCGCCGGGCCCCGGACATGTGTATCGCCATTCCCCCTCCACTCCATGACCGGTGCCGGGCCGCCCCCCCCTGGTGGCGCTGGCTCTCCACCTCGGCCTGGCGGTTGTCCGTTGCCGGTGCCGGCATCCAGGCCCTGGCCGTGGCGACGGCCTGGGTCCTGGGGTCGGCGCCGCCCTTCCCGGCCGCCGCCCTGGCCCTCACCGCTACCCTCTTCACCGGCGGGGCGATACAGGCCCTGCCGGCACGCTGGCATCACGCCCCTCTGCCCTATCCCTCGCGCGTCCTGAGCCTGGGCCTGGTCACCCTGGGTGCCTTGATCGGTATCCTGTCCTTCGGAGGGGCCTGGGTGGCCGCTGGGCTGCTCACCGCCGGAGGCCATGCCATGGCCTTGCGCGCTCTGTGGTGGATGCGCAAGTGGTCTGGCGAACGCCCCTGGACCGCAGAGGCCGTGTTCGCCCTGGCCGTTATGGGGGCAGTCCTGGCGAGTTTCGCTTGGCCGGCCTTCGGCTGCTAGTTGCGGTCGAGCAGAAGGGTAGCACCACTGGTTCGCGTCGGGTGGGTGTTCTCTGGGTATACCCGTCGCACGTAAATATTTCGGTCCGCCGCCGACACTCCGTCCCGGTGAGCCCGGCCTGCCCTCCTCGCCACGGTGTCAGGATACTTGCCATCTGACCGGCCGATCAGTCAGGATACACCCGTCTCCCTTTCTGCGCGGAGCGCCCACATGGCACAGAGATGCGGTGCAGACGAGCCCTCGAGCAAGAGGGCGCTGTCCATCCTGGAGGTGGCCGAGCGCCTGTTCTCGGAGACGGGCTTCGATGCGGTCTCCATCAACGACATCGCCCGGGGGGCAGGGGTGAGCAAGGCCAATGTCTTTCATCACTTCGGATCCAAGGAAGGCCTCTACATGACGGTCCTGAAACACGCCTGCCGACGCTCGGCCCAGGCCCTGGATGCGCCCGCAGAGGACCTCGCCGCCCCACCGGAGCAACGCCTGCGGGGCTTTTTCGTGCGTCATCTGGAGGCCCTGTTCGCCCATCCCCTGGCGACCCGGCTCATGCAACGGGAACTGCTGGAACACGGCTCGCAGCGGGGCCGCCGCCTGGCCGAAGAGGTCTTCGCGGAGGATTTCTCCCGCCTGGTGGACCTGGTGCGCGCCGGCCAGCGACAGGGCGCCCTGCGTGCGGACCTGGACGCCGCCCTCCTGGCCTTTCTCCTGGTGGGCGCCAACGTCTTCTTCTTCGAGACCCGGCCCATCCTCGAACACCTCCCGGAGGCGGGCTTCGCCACCTCCCCCGAAGGTTACGCCAACGCGGTCTTCGAGCTGTTGGCGGACGGTTTCTCCGCGTCCACGCACACGGATGAGTCCCCATGAGCCCCCGGCTCTGGATCTTCCTCTCCCTCTGCCTGAGCATCGGCGGCGTGACCAGGGCGGCCGACGCGCCCCCGTCGGCGCGCGCCATCCCGGTCACCGTCACTCCGGCCGTCACTCGCGACATCGAGGTCTGGGAGGCCTCCGTGGGACAGTTGGAGGCCCTCACCTCCCCCCTGATCGCCGCGGAGGTGGGCGGCCGCATCGTCGCGGTGACCGCGGACGTGGGCCGGCGGGTGGCGGCCGGCCAGCCCCTGGCGGAGATCGACCCGGAGGACTTCCGCCTGGCCCGGGCCCTGGCCCTGGCCGACATCGACCGTCTCCAGGCCCTGCTGCGCGCCCAGGCGCTACAGGTGAAACGCCTGCGCGCCCTGGTGCGCAAACAGTCGGCGCAGCGCTCCTCCCTGGACGACGCGGAGGCCCAGTGGGGCGCCCTGCGCGCCCAGCTCCGGGCCGCCCGGGTACGCCTGCAACAGGCGGAACGCCGCATCGCCAAGGCCCATATCACCAGCCCCATCGCCGGCAAGGTGGACGAGCGACGCATCTCGGTGGGCGACTATGTGAAGGTGGGCACGCCCCTGTTCAGGGTCACCGCCCTGGACCGCTTGCGGGTCCGCCTGCCCTTCCCCGAATCCCTGGCCGGGCGCCTGCACCGGGACCTGCCGGTGCGGCTCAGCACCCCCCTGGCGCCCGGCACCCGGGTGGCGGGCCGGATCAGTGACCTGCGTCCGGAGATCACCCCCGGCAACCGGGCGATCCAGGTGCTGGTGGACCTGGACAACCCCGGCGGCTGGGAACCGGGGGCGAGCATCGACGGGGCGGTGCGCCTGGCGCTCCACGAGAACGCCGTGGTGGTGCCGGAAGCGGCCGTGGTACGCCGGCCCGCGGGGAACGTGGTGTATGTGATCCGGGAGCGGCGGGCCAGGCAACGGAAGATACGCACCGGCCTGCGCCGGAACGGCGAGGTGGAGGTCGTGGAGGGTCTCGCGGCGGGGGAGCCGGTGGCGGTGGATGGGGCCGGCTTCCTCAGCGACGGGGCGGCGGTGGAGATCGGCCCGCCGTGACCCTCCCGGAACTCGCCATCGAACGCCACGTCCTGGCCTGGATGCTGAGCGCCGTGCTGGTGTTGTTCGGGATCATCGGCTTTCAGCGCCTCGGGGTGGACCGCTACCCCTACATCGAATTCCCCATGATCTCGGTGACCACCACCCTGCCGGGGGCCAATCCCGAGATCGTGGATGCCAGTATCACCAACCTCATCGAGACCGCGGTCAACAGCGTGCCCGGGATCGAACACGTGCAGTCCGCCTCCTCTCCCGGGGCCTCGGTGGTGCGTATCACCTTCCAACTCACCAAGGACGTGGACGTGGCCTTCAACGAGGTCCAGGCCAAGGTGAACCAGGTCCTGCGCGACCTGCCCGACGACGCCGACCCGCCGGTGGTGGCCAAGGTGGAGTTCGGCGCCATCCCCATCCTCTGGCTCAGCCTACAGGGCGACCGCACCCTCCAGCAGCTCAACCAGTACGCCCGCAACCAGATCAAGAAGCGCCTGGAGAACATCGACGGGGTGGGAGCGGTGCGCCTGGGTGGCGAGCGCGAGCGCGTCATCCGCGTGGACGTGGACCTCGACCGGATGAGCGCCTACGGCATCACCACCCAGGACCTCGTGCGCGCCTTTCGCGCGCAACACTTCCAGTTGCCGGGCGGCTTCCTGGTGGGGGACAGCCGCGAGTACCTCATCAAGTTGGACCTGGAGTTCCACCGGCCGGCGGACATCCAGGCCCTGATCGTCGCCTACCGGGACGGGGCGCCCATCCGCATCGGCGACATCGCCCGGGTGCGGGACGGCCTGGAGGACGACCGCCGCCTGGCCCGCTACCAGGGCAAACCGGCGGTGGGACTGGGTATCGTCAAGGTCACCGGGGCCAACGCGGTGGCAGTCATCGAGGCGGTGAAACGCCGGCTCGACGAGGAGATCCGGCCCCACCTGCCGCCGGGGATGCACCTGGCCATCGCCACCGACGACTCAGACCTGATCCTGGAACTGGTGGGGGCCCTGCAGGAACACCTGATCCTGGGGGTCCTGCTCACCGCCTTGGTGGTGTGGCTGTTTCTCAAGAGTCTGCGTGCCACCCTCATCATCGCCCTGGCGATCCCCGTGTCCCTGCTGGGCGCGGTGACGGTGATGTACTTCGGCGGCTACACCTTCAATACCATGACCCTGCTGGGCCTGCTGCTGCTCATCGGGGTGGTGGTGGACGACGCCATCGTGGTCCTGGAGAACATCCACCGCCACCGTGAACACCTCGACCCCGACCCCCGCAGCGCCGCCCTGAACGGTACCCGCCAGGTGGTCTTCGCGGTCGTCGCGGCGAGCCTGACCCTGGTCTCCATCTTCGCCCCGGTGATCTTCATGGAGGGGATCATCGGCCGTTTCTTCCGCTCCTTCGCGGTGGTAGTCACCTTCGGGGTACTGGCCTCCCTGTTCGTCTCGATGACCCTCACCCCCATGCTCTGTTCACGGCATCTGCGCGTCAGCCGCACGCACGGCCGCCTGTACCGCTGGCTGGAGGCCCCCTTCCGCGCCCTCGACCGGGGCTACCGGGCGCTGTTGCGGGGCGCCCTGCGCTTCCGCTGGAGCGTGGTGGCGCTGACCGTGCTGGCGGTCTGGTCCAGCGGCTTCTTCTTCCAGGGCATCGGCAAGGGCTTCCTGCCCAAGGAAGACGAGGGCCGCTTCATGGTCTCCTTCAAGACCCCGCTGGGCTCCAGTCTCGCCTATACCGACGGCCGCCTGCGCCGGATCGAGGCCGTGTTGCGGGCCGACCCGGCCATCGCCGGGGTGTTCTCCACCATCGGCAGCGGGGCCACCGGCCAGGCCAACCGGGGGACGGTGTTCGTGCGCCTGAAGCCCCGCGCGCAACGCACGGCCCATATGTACCGGGTCATCGACCGGCTGCGCGGACGCCTGGCCCGGATCCCGGGGGTCGAGGCCTTTCCCGCCCCCGCGACCCCCATCGGCGGGCAGCGGGGCGAGCCCTTGCAGTTCGTCCTCCTCGGCCCCGACGTCCAGGGGGTGGCGGAGGCCAGCCACCGCCTCGCGGCACGCCTGGAACACCTCCCGGCGCTGGGCCGGGTGGACCTGGATCTGCAACTGGAACTCCCCCAACTGCGGCTGAGCATCGACCGCACCCGGGCCGCCGATCTGGGCCTGTCCAGCCGCGATATCGCCCTCGCGGTGAACGTCCTGGCGGGTGGCCTGGACGTGGCCAAATACAACGACGATCCCGGTGACGGGCAACGCTACGACGTCCGCCTGAAGGCCCGCGAGGGGGACCTGCGCTCACCCGACGACCTGCGCCGCATCTACCTGCGCGGGCGCGGCGGGGAGCGGGTGCGTCTGGACACCGTGGCCCGTTTCCGGGAGGGCCTCGGGCCGGCGGTGGTGACCCGCTTCGATCTGCGCTATTCGGGGAATTTCTTCAGCACCCCGACGATCTCCCTGGGGCGGGCGGTGGAGCGGGTGCGGCAGGCCGCCGCGGACCTCCTGCCCCCCGGTTACACGGTGAAGATGATCGGCCGCGCCGAGGAATTCGGCAAGACCGCCCGCTACATGCTGTTCGCCCTGATCACCGCCCTGATCCTGGTGTACATGGTCCTGGCCAGCCAGTTCGACTCCTTCATCCAACCCCTGATCGTCATGGTGGCCCAGCCCCTGGCCATCATCGGCGGCGTCGCCGGCCTCTGGCTCATGGACATGGGCCTCAACATCTTCTCCATGATCGGCCTGGTCCTGCTCATGGGCCTGGTGGCCAAGAACTCCATCCTCCTGGTGGACCTCACCAACCAGATGCGCGCCCAGGGCCGGGGTATCCGCGAGGCCCTGCTGGAGGCCTGTCCCATCCGCCTGCGCCCGGTGCTCATGACCTCCCTCACGGTCATAGTCACCATGCTCCCCGCGGCCCTGGGCCTGGGCGCCGGGGCCGACACCAACGGCCCCCTGGCGGTGGCGGTGATCGGCGGCATGGCCAGCTCCACCCTCCTCACCCTGGTGGTGGTGCCGGCGGTGTATTCGCTGGTGGAGGGTGGGCTCGCCCGATTCCGGCGGGGCGGAGGCCCAGGGCCCGACAGATAGCGCCGCCCCGTGGTACTCGCCCAGACCGGGCGCCTCCCCGCGCGCGCAGCAGCGGCCTCAGCCGGTCGGATGGCCACGCTGCGCTTTGCCCATCCTACTTTCCCTGCCCGACACACCTTCCCGTACCCGTAGAAGCGGCCTCAGGCGCGCCCACAAAGGTGGCCTGTCGGGCGAGGCCGCCCGGCCCAACCCCGGAGCCTCCGTGGAGACCTCCGGGGTTACGGCCCGGCGATCACCTCCGGGCCAGCGCCTCCATGCGCCGCGCCAGGACGATATCCTCGTGGGTGATGGCCTTGCGCTCATGGCTCCAGAGGTCCACGCTCACCCGGCCGTAGCTGTTGCTCCAGTCGGGGTGATGGTTCAGCCGTTCGGCCTCTTCGCCGGCGGCGTTCATGAAGGCCAGGGCCTGGCGGAAGTCGCCGAAACGGTATTCCCGGTGCAGATGCCGGCCCTGGACGCACCACTCGGGATGCTCACGCAACAACCGCCGCAATTCAGTTTCCAAGGTACTGTCGGTGCACGCACCAGGCTCCAGGTCATCGCTGACGGCCTCCATGTAGGACAGGGCCTCGGGGCCGGGGTTGGGCAGCCCGGCGATGCGCCAGGCCTCGCGGCAACCGCCGAACAGGCGCTTCACCGCGCCGCGATCGAGACCGTGGGTACGGCACACCTGGGACATGGGCGGCAGGCTGCCGTAGGTGAGATGGTGCTCGCGCAGGTAGAACAGGATCGCCCAATGATCGGGACCCAGGTCACCGATGCCATCCAGCTCGGCGATACCGCGGGCCGCCGCCCGGGTCCAACTGTGGGGGTCTTGCAGGAACCCGTCTTCATCGAACAGCAGGGGGGGCACGCGCGGCCCGGAGGCGGCGTGAATCGCTTGTCTTGTCATGGGTTGGCACTCCTCCTCATAAATCTGGCCTATCCTCGCATAGGCCATGCAATGGGTTTAGCCGGTTTTCCCGGGAATACAAGGGCGGATCCGACTGAGAGTGATAATATGGTGTTTTCAGCCCACGCCGAACGCCTCCATGGTCCAGGTCTACTCCCCAGACGTCCTGATCTCCCAGGCCCGCCGGCTGGCCGCCGACTACCGCCGCAGCCTTGGGAAACCCCTGCCCGGGGTGGGTGCGGAGATCGCCCTGCACGACGCCATCCGCCTGCTCGGACTCGAACCCCGCCAGGCCGACGCCCCCGGCGGCTACGATGCCATCGACCCGGCCCGCGACGGCCTGCGCATCCAGATCAAGAGCCGCGTCATCTTCGACGACAACAAGGGCGGCCAGCGCATCGGCCAGCTCGCCCTGGACAAGGCCTGGGACAGCGTCGTCCTGGTGCTCATGGACGCCGACTACGAACCCTTCGAGATCTATGAGGCCGAGCGCGAGGACATCCTCGACTACGTCGGCCGGTCGAGCCCTTCGCGCAGCAAGCGGGGGGCCCTTTCGGTGGCCCGCTTCAAGATCATCGGCCGCCTGGTGTGGAGCCGCGAGGACGGCCTCGACCCCGAGGTATGGGACAACCAGGCGTCATGACCATCCCGGATATGGAGGCCCTGCTCGGACCCGGCGGGCCCATCGCCCGGGCGATCCCGGGCTTCCGCCACCGCCCCCAGCAGGTGGCCATGGCCCAGGCGGTGGCCGAGGTCTTCGAAGAGGCCGGCAGCCTGGTGTGCGAGGCGGGTACCGGCACCGGCAAGACCTTCGCCTACCTGGCCCCGGCCCTGGCCTCGGGGCGCAAGACCATCGTCTCCACCGGAACCCGCAACCTCCAGGACCAGCTCTTCCACCGTGACCTTCCCCTGGTGCGCGAGGCCCTGGGCCTGGGCGGACGCATCGCCCTGCTCAAGGGCCGGGCCAACTATCTCTGCCCCCAACGCCTGGGCCTCGCGGTCGCCGGCGGGCAACTCCCCCCGGCCCAGGCGCGCGACCTCCAGCGCATCCGTGCCTGGGCCGGACGTACCCGGTCGGGGGACATCGCCGAGGCAGGCCTGCCCGAGGACGCCGCCATCTGGCCCTGGGTCACCTCCACCAGCGACAACTGCCTGGGCGCGGACTGCCCCGACTTCGACGCCTGTTTCCTGGTGGAGGCCCGCCGCCAGGCCCAGGAGGCCGACCTGGTGGTGGTCAACCACCACCTCCTGTGCGCCGATCTGGCCCTCAAGGACGGCGGCTTCGGCGAACTCCTGCCCGATGCCGACGCCTTCGTGGTGGACGAGGCCCACCAGCTCCCCGAGGTGGCCGGGGCCTTCTTCGGTATGACCCTGTCCTCGCGCCAGTTGCTGGACCTGGTGCGTGACACCACCGCCGCCCACCACCAGGAGGCCGCCGACCAGCCCGATCTGGGGCCGGCCCTGGACCACCTCACCACCGCCGCGCGGGCATTCCGTCTGGCCTTCGGGGTGGAGCCCAGGCGTGGCACCTGGGGGGAGATGGAGGCCAGCGAGGCCATCCAGGAGGGGCTCGACCGCCTGGAGGCCGCGCTCAGCGGTCTCATCGGGGCGCTGGAGGGGGTGGCGGGCCGGGGCAAGGGCCTGGACAACTGTCTGGGGCGTGCCACCGATCTGCTGGATACCCTGGACCTGCTGCGCGGCGAGGACGAACAGGAAGCGGTGCGTTGGTTCGAGACCGGCCGCCAGGGCTTCCGCCTCAACCGGACCCCCATGGACATCTCCAAGGTCCTGGGCCCGGCCCTGGAGGGTCACCCCGGGGCCTGGGTGTTCACCTCGGCCACCCTCGCCGTGGGCGGGAGCTTTGCCCACTTCTCCCACCAACTGGGACTGGAAGATCCGGCCACGGGGATATGGGACAGCCCCTTCGACTATGCCCGACAGGCCCTCCTCTACGTACCCCGCGAGCTGCCCCTGCCCGCCCAGGCCGACTACAACCGCCGGGTGGCGGAGCTGGCGAGCGGGATCCTGGAGCTGAGCCGGGGGCGTGCCTTTCTCCTCTACACCAGTCACCGGGCCCTCCAGGAGGCACGCTCCCTGCTCGCCCCCCGCCTGCCCTTTCCCCTCCTGGTCCAGGGCGACGCCCCCCGCGCCGAGCTGCTCGAACGCTTCCGCCGACAGGGCAATGCCGTACTCCTGGGCACCGCCAGCTTCTGGGAAGGCGTGGACGTGCGCGGCGAGGCCCTGTCCTGCGTCATCATCGACAAGCTGCCCTTTGCCGCCCCCGGTGACCCCGTGCTCAAGGCGCGGATCGAGGCAGTGCGTCGCAGCGGCGGCAACCCCTTCGCCGATTTCCAGCTGCCCCAGGCGGTCATCACCCTCAAGCAGGGGGCCGGACGTCTGATCCGCGACGAGACCGATCGCGGCCTGCTCGTGATCTGCGACCCCCGTCTGCTCACCAAGTCCTATGGCCGGGTGTTCCTCGACAGCCTGCCACCGATGGCCCGCACCCGGGAACTGGACGTGGTCAGACGCTTCTTCGCCTTGGAGGCCGCATGAAGATCCTGGCCCTGGACACCGCCACCGAGGCCTGCTCGGCGGCCCTCTACCTCGACGGCGGGATCGCCGAACGTTTCCAGGTGCGGGCGCGCGGCCACGGCCACTTGATCCTGGGCATGCTCGAAGACCTCCTGAGCACGGCCAGGGCGACCCTGGGGGACCTGGACGCCCTCGCCTTCGGCCGCGGTCCCGGCGCCTTCACCGGGGTGCGCATCGCCACTGCCGTGGTCCAGGGTGCCGCCTTCGGCGCCGGCCTGCCGGTGGTCCCCATCTCCAACCTGGCCGCCCTCGCCCACGGGGTCTGGCGCGAACGGGGCGAGACCCGGCTTCTGACCGCCCTGGATGCGCGCATGGGAGAGATCTACTGGGGCGCCTGGCGTCTGGATGCGGAAGGCGACGCCTGCCCTGTGGTCCCGGAACAGGTCGCGCCGCCGACCCGGGTGGAGATCCCCGCGGAGGATACGTGGTGGGGCACGGGTGCCGGCTGGGGTGTCGCCGGAGAGGCCCTGGGCGAACGCCTGGGGGCACGCCTCGGGGGAAGCGAGCCCGGGCGCCTGTGCCGCGCCCGGGACATCGCCGAACTGGCGGCCATCGCCTTCGCCAAGGGGCGGGCGGTGAGTGCGGAAGCGGCCCTGCCGGTGTACCTGCGCAACCGCGTAACCCGGTGACCTCGCCCGTAGGGCGGGAAAGCGACAGCGCATCCCGCCGTTGCCGTGAGAAACGCTCGCACTGACCTGAATCTACCGTGCCGCATGGGCTTCCCGCACGGCCTTTACCCCGTAGGGCGGGAAAGCGATAGCGCATCCCGCCACTACCGTGAAAGACGCATCGTGCTCGTCCCCAAGCTCCTGCTGCGCGGGAGCACGGTCCACTTTCCGGGAAGCTCGAGCTTTAGAATCAAAAGAAGAGACCACGCCGCTCATGCAGACCTTCATCGACCGCTACATAGAGCAGGGGAGACAGGAGGGAAGACAGGAAGGAGAAGCCATCGTCCTACTGCGTCTGATCGAGCGCAAGTTCGGCCCGCCGAGCGAGGCGATCCGCCGGCGCATCGCCGATGCCGACTCCGACACCCTGTTGCGCTGGTCCGAGCGCATCCTCAGCGCCGACACCCTGGATGCCCTGCTGCATTGACCGAGATTCCGCTGTAGATACCCTGTTCACCGCCAACCGAGCCCGGCAGATAGAAGGAACGGCTTCAGCCGCGACGACTCCCGCACGGAGTGGCCACGCCGATCACGGCTGAAGCCGCTCCCACAGGCACCGACCGTCACCCATCCACGACCTCCCGCCCCACCTCAGTGGAAAATCTGCGCCGTTTCTTCTATTTTGCTTCGATAATTCGTGCTGCTTCGGCCCCTAAGATCGCTGGACCGGCGATAAGGCCGGTCCAGGAAACCCGATCCTGAACCTATGGGCCGCCGGTCGTATGCTCAAAGGCCGGAGGAGATCCCCAAGATGCCCAAGTCCCCAGCGTTGCAGACCGCCCGGTTCAAAACCCAGGCCCGCCTGCTCACCCTGATCCTCGGCCTGCTGGCCGTCTTCGCCGCCGCGCCGTTGCCCGCCGCCAACGGTGCCGCCCTCCCGCCGGCCGTCGCCGGCCAGATCGCCTCCTTCGGCAAGGCCCGGATCATCCTCCACCTGCGTACCCGCGGCCCCGGCGCCGCCAACGCCGCTCAGGCCCAGGAGACCGTCCTCGCCCACCTCGCCCCGCTCGGCATCGCCCGCATCAAACGCATCCCCGACCGCCCCTTCCTCGCCCTGACGGCGGACGCCGCCCAGCTCGAACAACTGCGCCAGGACCCGGACATCACCGCCATCGAGGAAGACCGCCTGCTGCGCCCCAGCCTCGGTTCCACGGGACCGGTCATCGGCGCCCCCAGCGCCTGGACCCTGGGCGCCACCGGCGCCGGACAGATGGTCGCCATCCTCGATACCGGGGTCGACGTCAACCACGAATACTTCTTCGGCAAGACCACCCTGGAGGCCTGCTACTCCACCAGTGACCCCGCCAACGGCGTCACCCCCCTCTGCCCCGGCGGCGGCACCAGCCAGACCGGGGTCGGGGCCGCCGCCCCCTGTTCCGGCCTGTCCGGCTGCGACCACGGCACCCACGTGGCCGGCATCGCCACCGGTAACGGCGACGGCCTCGGCCGTCCCTCCGGTGTGGCCAAGGACGCCGACCTCCTGGCCATCCAGGTCTTCTCCAAAGTAGACGACCCGGCCGCCTGCGGCAGCTCCAACCCCTGCATCCTCGCCTACGACTCCGACATCCTCTCGGCCATGAGCCATGTCCAGAGTCTGGCCGCCAGCCAGCCCATCGTCGCGGTCAACCTCAGCCTCGGCGGCGGCGTCGCCTCCGACGCCTGGTCCTGCGACTTCGTCCAGACCTTCGGCGGCGGCTGGACCCCCTCCGCCATGAAGACCGCCATCGACGACCTGCGCAACCTCGGCATCGCCACCGTCATCGCCGCCGGCAACGACGGCAACGCCACCGGCCTGTCCTGGCCCGGCTGTATCTCCAGCGCGGTCAGCGTGGGCGCCACCGACGACGGCGACAACCCCGCCTGGTTCACCAACGCCGCCTCCTGGATGGTGGTCTTCGCCCCCGGGGTATCGGTGGATTCCTCCGTGCCCGGCAACAGCTACGGCAACAAGAGCGGCACCTCCATGGCCACCCCCCAGGTCACCGGCGCCATCGCCGCCCTGGAGGACCGCGCCGCCGATCAGGGCCTGAGCCCGGGCATCGACAACATCATCGCCGCCCTCACCGAGACCGGAGTGCCCGTCACCGACAGCGGCAACGGCATGACCTTCCCGCGTATCCAGGTGGACGCCGCCGCCAACCGCCTGGATCCCGCCCAGATCCTTCCCACCGAGATCATCCTCGACAGCGACTACGACGGCGCCGTCACCGGCGGGAGCTTCAGCGGCTTCTCCAGCTCCCAGGCCTACCGCGGCCTGGCCAGGCGCGGCACGGGGGCGGGCGTGGACCGCTTCAGGTTCAGCCCGACCCTGCCCCAGGCGGGCTATTACGACGTCCAGGCCTGGTGGCCGGCGAGCGCCGCAAACAGCGCCCAGACCCAGGTGGACATCACCCACAGCGGCGGCACGGCCAGCCAGGCCATCGACCAGACCACCGCCGGGGGCCGCTGGAACGATCTGGGGACCTATTACTTCAATGCCGACGGCAGCGCCGCGGTCGAGTTCACCGAGGCGGGAAGCGGCGACCTGATCGTGGATGCGCTCAGATTGCGAGGACCGGTTCAACCTACGCCACTCGCACTCGAGACGGCATCCCTGCCGTCCGCTATCCTCGGGTCACCCTACGAGGCCCAGATCGTCGCGTCGGGAAGCGTCCTACCCTACACTTGGTCCACGACATCCGGGCAACTACCGCCCGGCCTCTCGTTGGATTCAGCATCCGGCCGACTCGATGGGATCCCAGGCCAAACCGGAACCTTCAGCTTCGGGATCCAGGTCGCTGGCGCCGATGGGCAGACCGACCAGCGGATCTACGAGCTGCGGGTGGACTCCCAAGACGCATTCGCCTTCGCCGACGACTTCTCCGACGGGACCCTTGATCCCTGGCAACCGCTCCAGTCCGGAGAGATCGGCCTGGTAAACGACCCCGCGGACGGTTGGGTGCTGCGCAAGACCGCCCACGCGGATCCCAACGGGGGCTTCGCCCCCCTCTCTGCACCGGTCAGCGACTTCGAACTGGTCCTCTATTCCCGCAAGGTCACGACCGATCCCTCCTGGGCCTGGCTGCGCTACAGCCTCACCGACCCCTCCGGCAACGGCTACGGCATCGCCCTCATTCAGGATACCGGCGCCCTGATCCTGGAACGCCGGGATGCCTGGACCGGAACCACACTCCAGAGCGCCACCGCCGTACCCGGCGGACTGGCCGTCGGCCCCTGGTACACCCTGCGCCTCACCCGCCAGGGGAACACCCTCACCGCCGAGGCCTATGCCGGCCGTGTGGATCCCGCCTCCGCCACGCCCCTGGCAACGGTCACCACAACCGACGCCGCCTATACCGCCTTCTCCCAGGTGAACGTCAACGGGGGATATACGTTCGATACGCAGAACGTCCGCCTCACCGATCTCGGCGGCGGCACCCCCCCGCCCCTGACGGTCACCACCACCCAACTGCCCGACGCAGTCCTCGGCACGCCCTATGACCAGCCCCTCGCCGCTTCGGGCGGAACCCCACCCTATACCTGGAGCCTCCTCAGCGGCTCCCTGCCCCCGGGACTCGTCCTCTCGGCCAGCGGCGCGATCACCGGATCGCCCACCGCCACCGGCACCTTCCCGTTCGAGGTCCAGGTCACCGACGACAACGGCGATACCGCCACCCAGACACTCACCCTCGTGGCCGCCACCTTCGCCGACGACTTCTCCGACGGGACCCTTGATCCCTGGCAACCGCTCCAGTCCGGAGAGATCGGCCTGGTAAACGACCCCGCGGACGGTTGGGTGCTGCGCAAGACCGCCCACGCGGATCCCAACGGGGGCTTCGCCCCCCTCTCTGCACCGGTCAGCGACTTCGAACTGGTCCTCTATTCCCGCAAGGTCACGACCGATCCCTCCTGGGCCTGGCTGCGCTACAGCCTCACCGACCCCTCCGGCAACGGCTACGGCATCGCCCTCATTCAGGATACCGGCGCCCTGATCCTGGAACGCCGGGATGCCTGGACCGGAACCACACTCCAGAGCGCCACCGCCGTACCCGGCGGACTGGCCGTCGGCCCCTGGTACACCCTGCGCCTCACCCGCCAGGGGAACACCCTCACCGCCGAGGCCTATGCCGGCCGTGTGGATCCCGCCTCCGCCACGCCCCTGGCAACGGTCACCACAACCGACGCCGCCTATACCGCCTTCTCCCAGGTGAACGTCAACGGGGGATATACGTTCGATACGCAGAAACTTCGGATCTATTGATTCCCAGGAAGGCCTCAGCCACGCCATACTCCGCTTGATAGCGCGCGCTGCCGCGGCCGCCGATCAACAACACCCCTGGGCTGCGTTGTATCAATTCTACGTAACCCTCCCTTTGACCCGCTTAGGCAACAACATGTGTCGGGATACGCCAGATTTCCTCGAAGACCGAGGTGCGCGGCAAGAGGCGCCGTTCATGGAACATCGGGAGGAGAGAGGAATCCCTTCCTTGAGACGGGACCTTCTCGCACTCAAAGGGGTGAGGAATCATGGGGCCCCGGAGCCGGGACGTTCGATGGGAGAACAGAGCGGGCCTTGATCGACAAGCGGAGCGAAGGACTGTAAAGACACGGCAAGAGCTGGCGTTTGCTGTTGCTGCACAGTGTGACCCCGCCAGGTGGCCCCGGTGGGAAAAGTACGGAACACCTACCGCGATGGGGCTGGACCCATCTCGCATCCTGTACCCGCACTCTTGTTTTTCATACGCCGGCGGGCTTGCGCATGCTACACACCGGCCCGTAGAAAGACGCCGGGCCGGTGTGTGGTGTGGCTTGAGCCGGAGATCAGGCCGTCTTACGCCGCAGCGCGAGACCCGCCAGACCAAGACCCATGAGCAGAATCGGGGCAGGCGCGGGGACCTGAGCGAAGCGGTTGGTATCGAAGTTATCGAATGCCAGGCCGAAGTTCCCCGCGGGACGGCTGCCGTCGATCTCGAGGTACTTGATCTCGTTTGCCGCCCTGGAGAACCCGAAGCGGCTGACGACACCATCACCGACGAGTTTGCCGAAGGAATCGACGCCCGTCGGAACCCCGGAACCCGCAACACCGGCCTCTACATGAATCGAGTCCAGGAGCACGTGGGCGGCATTGTAGATAGCGATGTCATAGACCTCGACGCTCCCCGGAGGCAGAAACGTCTGGTAGCCATCGATGTCCATCAGGTCGAAGGAGAGGGCTGAGACCGGATCGACGTACTCCACCCGTAGGTAGGCCGTGGTGGGCTTGATACCGATGACGTCCGTAATGAACGTCTCGCCGTTGCTCGCCCCCTCGCCGGGCAGCAGGGTATCCGGCGCATTCGGGGCCCCGGTGGGATCGGGATTGTAGACGAAGCCTTCGGTCGCACCCCCGAACTTACCGATTTTGGGCAGGTTCCCGTTCGGGTCCATAGTGAAAATAACGCCGTCGGAGACCTTGTACTGGTCAGTGATGGTGGTACCGATCGCCGGCTGGTCCTCGAAGGTGATCAAACCGGCCTGGGCCGACAACACGGTTCCGGCGAGGCCCAGGGCCAGAAGGCCTCGGGAAAAGGATCTACGCATGGTGTGACTACTCCTGTTGCTTCACGATTGAAGAATGGCCGACAAATCGGGACGTTTTTCCAAGACTGCGGCCGAGACATTCGCGCCTCATCCTAAGCAGACATCATGCCAACAAGAGAAAAAATAAATATTTACTTAAGTATTACATGCACTTACCTGTTCACTACAGGCTCACTTCAGGCAATGGGAAACTGCATGTGTAAAATCCGTCGACACCCTCGGCGCATCGTGACCCCATGGACCCGATTGCGTTTTCCCCACCCGTGGCGAAACGGGTTCGACTTTCCGTTTTGGCGACCTTGGCCCAAAGTCCCCCGCTCACCTCGCCATGGAGGGGGCAACAGCGCGGGCCGCCTATCCCGACCTCTTCCGAGTCTCCGGGTCGTGGCGCGGACCATAGGATGGACAGGGCCGGAACCGGTACCACAGGTCCCGGAATGCTTCGCGTATCGCATGGGCCAGCCCGCGCAGTCCGGTCCTGCGCAAGCCCCATCCCAGGAGACGTCCAAAGCGCCGTCCCCCCGAGCGGCCACGGTCGAGCCGGAACCGCTCCTCACCCACGCCGCTGCCCGCCGACAGATCGTCATGTATCAGGACGCACGGAGGCACCACCCCATACACGTTTACGTGCCGGCCATCACCCGTGTAGTGGTCGATAGGCTTGCACAACGGAGAGGCTTCGATGAGCAACCGGGCGGCCCCGGCCCGGTTGACCAGATAGCCGTAGGTCCCTGCCCCCATCTCCGAGAAGCGCGCGATGCGGATCCCCTCCGTCAGGGGGCGCCGGAACCAGAGGCTGGCCTGGGTGACCCGTGCCCGGCTGCTACGCCGGTGATGACCCAGCAACACCACCTCCCAGTCCCCGGGGAGACCTTCCATCGCCCCCAATACATCCATCAGAGCATCCGAGAAACGGACATCGTCCTCGAGCACCAACGCCGTCTCGATCCCCTGATCCACCATCCGGCGATAGACGTGCAGGTGGCTCAGCGCACAGCCGATCTCTCCATCCGTCAGCGGCCGCCCGAGGGTGGCCAAGGCCCCGGATTCCCGGTACACCCGCTCACGCACCGCCCGATCGAGGCGGCGGCCATCCACGGCCTCCACGATCTCGCAGGGCAGGCCGTGGCGGGAACACAGGTCCTCCATGTGCCTCCGCCGCTCCCGGTGCCGGTCCAGATTGATGACGAACACCTTTTGCAGGGTTGCCGGCGGCGCGGGAGTACGCGCGATCGTTCTTGCCATGTTCAGTCTCCGTCTCCGATACCCAGACGCCGGGACAGGAGGCGGCGGATCCCGCCCCTGGCCCCTTTCCCGAGCCGGGATAACCGCCTACCCATCCGGGCGAGATCCAGCCGGATCAGGGCCGAGGCCAGGCGCGCCCTGGGCAGATGGCGTGCCTGGCGCGCCGCTGCCCACTGCCCGGTGAGGATCTTTACGGGATCGCCCAGCGGCAGCAATGCCAGCGTTGCCTGATCCATATAGGCGTCGGCCAGGAGCCCGGCCTGGGGGTGCCCCGACAGGAAGGGATAGAAGCGGTCGATGGCCCGGCACATCTCCCGCCGATGCCGGACCTGCGCCTCGATGGAGCGAAATCCCTGGGACCAGGAGCCCGACGCGTGCCGCCGATAGAGGGCCATGGGCCGGTCGATGTAATAACTCTTGCCCCGTGCACCCATGAATACCTGAATGAAATAGTCGCCCACCGGGGCCTGTGCGTAAGAGGCGGTCAGTTCGCCAATGGCCTCGTTCCGGAACATCATGGAGGCCGTCGGGACGAAATGCCCGCCGCCGAGCACCAGGGCCGAAAAGGGCACCTCGCGATCCGCCCTGTAATGACGACAGATGATCTCTTCCCGGCCGGTCAGCAGGTCCAATTTCCTCGCACTGTGAAAACAAAGACTCACCTGCGGATCCCGTTCGAAGACCTGCACCTGCCGGGCCAGCTTGGTCCGGTCGGTCCATTGGTCGTCCCCCTCGCAAAGGGCCAGATACCGGCCTCGCGCGCGGGGGAGGATTTGTGGCAGGGGTTTCACTCCCTTACGAAAGGTGTTCTCCGGTTCCAGGACCGCGTGAACCCTCTCCGAATAGCGCTGGGCGAGACCCTGCACGATTTCGCGCGTGCCGTCCGTGGAGCAGTCGTCACGCACGAGGATCTCGACCGGAAAATCCGTTTCCTGGGCCAGGAACCCCTCGATCGTCTGGGCAATGAAAGGCGCATGGTTATAGGTGGTGCAGCATATGGTCACCAACGGATTGCTCGTCGCCGTCCCCATGACAATCGCGTCTCCAGTCGAAGATAGACAACCTCACCGACGGGCCCTGGCCCTCGAGGCCCCGGTCGGGTCCCAACCAGTCTGAGATCCCTCCCCCCCGGGCCAGGCCTCCGATCAGGCACGGATCCCCCAGCCCTTTCCCCACAGGGCGAGAAGCTCTTGCCGCGCGGTGAAAAAGGCGCGCGTCTTGAACAGCGCGTTCAAGAGCAGATAGACGCCCGCCAGCACCAGCAACTTTCCCGCCAGCACCCAGGGGGCATGCGCTGGGGACAGATACACGAACAGCCTCACCGCCCCGATCGCCGCCAGGGCATAGAGGGCCAGCTCCAGGACCGGGGACAGCAAACCCCACAACGATCCCCCCAGTTCCCGGGTGGCGGCGGCGCCGTTGATCAGGGTGGCGATCACCGAGACGATGATCAGTCCCATGAGGTATCCCCTGATACCGAAGTGGAATCCCAGCAGGAGATTGCCGAGGCCGAAGATCTTCTTGTATACGTCCAGGCGCAAGAACGCCCGTGAACGGCCACGGCTGCTCAGGACGCTCACGAGGACGGCGTTGACGGGAAAGAGCAAGGCGCTCAAGGCCAACAACGCCAAGTAGTCCGCCGCCGGCAGCCACTTCGCGGAATAGAGGATCCGGATCACCTCAGCGGCGAATATGTGGATCAGCGAGAATGCCGCGAATGAGACGAATGCGACCAACCCCAGCATCTTCTCCACGATGTCACGAAACCGCTGCGGCGATCTCTGCACTGTGCTCAACACGGGGAAGAGCACGGATATCAGACTCCCGGCCATGTAGTTGTTGGCCAACAGCGTGACGGCCTTGGCGCGCTGAAAGAAGCCGAGGACGTCCATCGGAAAAAGTCTTCCGATCACCACGTAGTCGAGCCGTGTATAGACCCGATCGATGAGCCCGGCCAGAAACATCCGCCCTCCGAACCCCCACAGCTGACGCAACGCCTTGACCGAGAAGGCCCTCCGCGGACGCCAGTCCGATCCCGTCCACAAGGCGAGAGCGGCCACGAGCGACGTCACCATGACCTGCGCAACGAGCGCCCAGGGTCCATACCCCATGTATGCCAGGGCAATGCCTGCGCCTCCCCCGGCCAGCGCCCCGGAGAAATCGGATACGGCGATGAGACGGTAACGCAACCCCTTGCGCAGACGCACCCGCTGCGTGGTGGCCAGGGACTGGACGATGAACAGCGGCGCGGCCGCCTGCAGCAGTGGCGACAGGGACTCCGCGCCATAGAAGCGGGCGATCCAGGGCGCGGCCGCCACGGTCACCAGGGTGAGGAACAAGCCCGCAGTGACATTGAAATAGAAGACCGAGCTGAAATGGACCGGACGCACGTGCCTGCGCTGGATCAGGGCGCTGCCGAGACCGGCGTCGGAGAAGATCTCGGCGATACCCACCACCACCATGACCAGGGCGATGAGCCCGAAATCCTCCGGTTCCAGGAGCCGGGCGAGCACCAGCGTCACCACGAAGGACACGCTCTGCCCGGAGAACTTCCCGAGCACCTCCCAGAGCAAGGCCGCCAGGCCCTTGCGTTTCAGGTCCGACATCGACGCGACCGCAGCCGACCGCTGGTAGCATCCTCGGCGGTACGGAAGGACCCGTTCATGAGGCCCCTTCCATGCCGTCGAGATAGGTCTCCAACGCGCTGTCCCGCAGATCACGCCGCACCTCGGTGACGATGCGCCGATCGAGGCCCTCTCTCCATTTGTCGTCACGTTGCCCGGAGCGATACACCGAGTAGGGGTCGTCGTTCTCCCGGGTGGTGCTGGCGTCGAGAAAGTCCTCCGTCTGACGGGTCAGGGGCAGACCGGCCGCGTGAAACAGGGCCTGCGCCTCTCCATGAGGATCCGCGAGAAAGCGCCCATAGCGGGCAATGAACACCCGGTCGGGATAACGCTCCCGCAGGGACAGGAAGAGGTTCGCGGCCTCCTTCCACTTCTCATAGCCATGGAATTCCTCGGGCCTGTTGAGATTCTTACGCAGGGCATAACGCCATTCCTCCATCTCACTCCAGCCCAAATCCCGGCGAAACTCCCGGGGCGCCCGGAGCCAGGAATGGATGACCGAGAGGGGATTGCGGATCACCGCGCAGAGAAACACATCCGGAGCGCGTCGCATCAGGTTGTTCAGGATATTGATGTAGCGCACCTCCTTGAACGCGATATGGGTGATCTCCTGCTTGGCAAAGGAGGGAAAATCGGCCCCCCTGCGGCGATCCGCCTGGCGAATGAATGGATCGTCCGTGACGGCCAGCTCGGCAAAGAATGCCTCGATGTCGTCCCGGCTGGAGGCGGGGGTCAGGAAGTCCTTCAAGGCGTAGGCGAAGAGCGGCTGATAGCAGTACAGCACATGGGGCGAACTGTTGACGATCTCCCCGATCCAGGAGGTCCCGGAGCGGGGAACGCCGAAAATCATCATCTTGCGGGGGATGCCCGGGGCCACGGGCGGTGTCGCCGAAGCAGATTCCATGAGCGATTCCGGATTCAGATCAGTGTGAACTCTGGCAGGCGCTTTCGGGCGCCGGCCCGTCCCAGATTCATCAGCACATCGAGGATGGACAGAAAGGGGACGAAGCCCTGAACCCCCGGTTGTGCATAGGGCGCCATCCCGGATTCGAGAAAGCGCAACTCCAGGCCCAGGGCCTGGAATCGATCGGAGGAATACAATTCCCGCCCACCGATCGCGTTGACATAGACCTCGCACCCCTCCTGCACACAGATGTCGAGGACCCGCTCCTGGCCACGGAGGTGGGTATTCCCATAACCACGTTCACTACTCGTCACGATCTCGGTGTCTATCCCGAGATGCGCGCTCAACAGATGGATCTGCCTCACCAGGAACGGGGCCAGGGATTCCGTCTCGGAAGCGATCAGATCCACGAACAAGGCGAAGGTTTCCTCGAAGTAGGGTGCCTTCCGGTAATTGTGTTCGAGGGTCTTGCACATCTTCTCACGCCAGCCCCTCCCCGGCTGGAGCAGGTGCTCGTTGATCTTGCGATTCGATGAGGCCTTGCGCACCGGCACCGTGAGATAGGCGGGTCTGCCATCCACCAGGATGCGATTGCGGTTGATCCAGCCGCCCTTTATGTAGTTCACGTCGTCGTAGACCACGAACCGGTCCACGGCATGGAGCAACTGCCAGTAACCGATATACGGGAGGAAGTAGGGCTGCATCAGGGCGAGTTTCACACCGAGGCCCCCACGACTGTGGACACCACCGCACAGAGGGTCCGGATGTCCTGTTCCGGCAGGCCCGTACCAGTCGGCAACACCAGGACTTCCCCAGCGATACGCTCCGTGACCGGTAACAGGAGGCCGGCATGGGGATATAGGTCCCGATAGGGTTGCATGCGGTGGCAGCCGGGCCAGAAATAACGCCGGGCCAGGACGTTTTCGGCGCGCAGTGCCTCCAGCAAGCGGTCCCGTCCCACCGGGCAATCCCTGCCGATCTCGGCCACGACGTATTGATAGTTGGGATCTTGCGCCGGATCGTAGTCCAGGACACGGACCCCCGGAAGCGGATCGAGAAGCGCCTTGTAGAGGGTATGGTTCCGCCGGTTGGCCTGCACGATCCCGTCGACCGCATCCAGGTTCACCAGGCCCATCGCTGCGGCGACCTCGGTCATCTTGCCGTTCGTTCCCGGATGGATGACGTTGTCGAGGCCGGCGAAACCGAAATTGCGCATCAGGCGCATCTGTTCGGCGAGCGCGTCATCGTTGGTGAGCACCGCCCCTCCCTCGAAGGTATTGAAGAACTTGGTGGCGTGAAAGCTCAAGACCTCACAAGCCCCGAAGTTCCCGACCCGGGTCCCCCCGTACGCACAGCCAAAGGCGTGGGCCGCGTCGAACAGCAGGCGTAAGCCATGCCGGTCCGCCACGGCCTGAAGCCCTTCCACGTCACAGCAACGTCCCCAGGTATGCACCCCGATGATCCCGCTCGTCCTGGGGGTGATCATGGACTCCACCGCATCCGGATCCAGGGTGTGGGTGTCTCCCCGGATATCCGCGAACACGGGGACGATCTCTTGCCAGTGAAGGGCGTGGGCCGTCGCGATAAAAGTGAAGGAAGGCACGATGACCTCCCCCTTGAGCCCAAGTGCACGGATCGCAATCTCCAGCGCGATCGTCCCGTTGCACATGGCGACACAATGCCTCACCCCGTGAAGGGCCGCGATCCGCTCCTCCAGACGACGGACGAGCGGGCCGTTGTTGGTCAACCAGCGGCGCTCGAGAATCTCCGAGACCAGGGAAAGAAACGCCTCCCGATCTCCGATGTTCGGCCGCCCCACGTGCAGTGGTGCCGCGAAGGCCGGAGGCGCCCCATGGATCGCCAGATCCCGCCGTTCTCTTATCTTCTTCACAACCTTTCCCTATTCCCGGCTGCGCTCAGCCGCTGCCTTCCAGCGAGTCTCAGTGCGCCTCCGGCAAGGCCGCACCCCACTCTGTGTCCGCCGCCCCCTACGCACCACGGGAATCGCCCGCCTCCCTGGCCATCGGTCATCGCCGGGAAACACCCTCGGACAACGGGATTCCCTCCGGCGACCGCGCAAGGCCTGGTCGCATATCGCGCCGCATCCCGGCGGGGCGTATCGCCCGGCCCCGAGTGGATGGCCGTACGCCGGTCATGTCTCGGATGCCGGTTCATCCGCACCACCGTCCCGGGAGAAGACGACGAGGAAAGAAGTTCACCACCGCCGCCTTGGCAAGGACATGGCCATCTCTCCAATAGGTTGCCAGCGCCAGCCGGCAATATCTGTCTTTTTCCTCCATGTGGCCACCCATCCAATAGGCGGTCGCCACCCGTATATATTGATGGGCCAGATAGCGGGCATTCCTCTCGAAGAAATTGCGATGTTTATCGATCAAGGCAATCCGTGCCCGCGCCCGTGCCTCTGGGTCACTACTGATCCCCCGTGTCTCGTAATAGGTGACCAGTGGCCTGTCCACCTTGGCGAATCGGTACCGCAGGGCCAGACGGGCAAAGAGATCCAAGTCGATGAAGCGTGGGAGATGCTGATCGAATTTACCCTCTCGTAACAGGACAGAGCGGCGAATCAAGGCAGATTGCAAGCCAATATTTTTGACCTGGTAGTCCAATGTATCGGCATCTATGAGGACCCCCATACGCACATCCGGACTCAGCCATGGGATTCGCTTCCCAGCCTGTGTCACCCGCACCATATCGGAGTAGATTACTGCGACCTCTGCTGCACTGTTCTTCGCCAGATCGACCTGCGCCTGAAGCTTCTCTTGGCACCATTCGTCATCGCTGTCTTGAAATGCCACCCACTGGCCGCGGGCGACCGCTATACCCTGGTTTCTTGCGGCCCCCGCTCCGGCATTCTCTTGATGGATGTACCGCACCTTGGCATTCTGCAGATATCCCCTCGCTACCGAAGCCGTGTCGTCCTGGGATCCATCGTCTACGATGATCAATTCGTAATCATCGAAGGTCTGGATCAATACGCTTTCCACTGCCCGGGGGAGCGTCGCGGCGCGATTGTATACCGGAAGAATTATGCTCACAAACGGCGTGGATTCCATGCTACGTCCTCAACCAACATGCAATGATCCCCTCGTAGTCGCTTCCGCTGGGAACTCCGAGAAAAGGCCGCCCGGTTCTCTCTGACCCGGCACAGAGGACAGCGCCGCGTAGGGTACATCATACGGCAAATGACACCCGACCGGGCCAGGGAAAAGGCCAACGACAGCTTCCGGTGGCCAGAATATCGTGGACCAGCCAAGCGAGAGCCCGCAGGTGTGGAGTGCTCGCCGGATCACGGTCATGCCCCGTGCGCCGATCAGGTAGCCGGTGTTCCTGAGAATGGTGCCCAGCGGCCGGTTCATCGCCGAGGACGCCCCTGTTCCGCGGACGGCCCCTCCGTGATCAGGCGCCAGATCATGCCGGCATGGGCCTTGCGGCCCCGTAACCGCCGGATCAGCCACTCCACCAGGAGAAAACCGCGCACGGTCGGCAGACAGTGGGGGCGGAAGCGGCGGGTGATCCTCAGGCGGTTGGCCATCAGGTGGCGGTCCGACAGCAGGCTGCGCTCGCTGGAGCGGTTGGACGAGCCGATGGTGGCGCCGGCCTTGTGGTAGACACGGCTGTGTTGCGCATAGGCCAGGGTAAAGCGGCCACGCGCGCGCAAGGCCCAGTCGAGTTCTTCGTAGTAGAGAAAATAGTCTTCGGACATCGGGCCCACGGCCTCCACGAAGGCGCGGGAGACGAACATCGACGCGCCCAGGACGTAATCCATCTGCGACTCGATGCGCCGTTCGTGGACCGGCCGCAGCCGGTTGCGCAGGCGCCCGATGTGCATCGACAGGCCGATGCAGTGGAAATAGCGCGCGCCACCAAAGGCCTGTACCCGTTGCGGCCGGTGATAGTAGACGACCGTGGAACCGATGATCCCGGCGCCTGGGGTGGCTCGGGCCTTGTCCAGCAGCGCCCGCAGGGCGTGCCGGTCGGCCACGGTATCGTTGTTCAGGAGCCAGGCCCAGGCCATGTCGGGTTGCCGCAGGGCGTAGCGCAACCCGACATTGTTGCCCCCGGCAAAGCCGAGATTCGCGCCACAATCGATCAGAATGAGCGGCGCCTCGGCCACTTCCCTGCCCTGCTCCGCCTGTTCACGGGTCAGGGACTGACAGGCGACCGGCTTGGCGCACGGGGGGCGGCTGTGGCCGGCCATCTCCGCGGGGGCTGGCGGCGCCTCCTGCCGCCCAGCGGCCCAGGCCCTGATCCGATCGAGCGAGCCGTCCTCTGAGCCATTGTCGCAGACCACGACACGATGGTCCGCACCCTCCAGGCGAAAGAGGCTTTCAAGACACTCTAGGGTGTCCTTCCAGCCGTTCCAGTTGACCAGAACGATGTAGGTGATCTGGGTCAAGGTCTCAGTTCCGCCCGCCCGCTCAGCAAGACCTCGGCCAGCCGTTGCCATGTGAATTCCCGTTTCAGTTCACCGATGGCCTCGCGCATCCCCCGGCAGCCTTCGGGAGTCAGCCCGGCCAGGACATCGGCCAGGGCCCGGGGATCGTCGGGTTCGACGATGAATCCCGTTTCCCCCGCTCTGACCACGTCGGGCAGTCCTCCGACCCGGGTGACGACCACCGGCTTGCCGTAGTGGTAGGCCACGGGCACCACGCCACTGCCGGTGGCGTTGCGGTAAGGCAGAACCACCGCGTCGGCGCGCTGAAAATACTCGGCCGCCTCTCGGTCGCTCACGTAGCGCGACACGAACTCCACCCGGTCGGCGATGCCGAGTCTGGCGGCCATGGCCCGGTAGTCGTCGCCCCCTTTCCATATCTCTCCAACGACGCTCAAGCGGTAGTCCTTCCCCGAGGGAAGCCGGGCCAGGGCCTGGAAGAGCACGTCCAGGCCCTTGTACGGGCGGACGAAGCCGAAAAAGAGCAGTTCCAGGCCGGCACGACGAGGCAAGCGCCCCTGCGCCGGGGGGAACTGGTCGTAGATGGGATGGGGGTGGATCCACACCGGGGCCTGGAGCCCGAGGTGACGCAGGCGGTCACTTTCGGCACGGCTGTGAACCAGATAACCCGAGGCCGTGGAGAGCACCTTGCGGGTGAGGCGGGTCTTCCATCCGGCCGCCTCGTGGTCGCAGACGTTGTGGCACATGAACAGGACCGGGATCCCGGTGCGCTGCATGAAGGAGCAGAGATAGAGGTACAGGGGCGCCCAATAGACGGTCCACCAGGGGAGCACCAGGGCCTGCGGGCCGAAGGCCCGGATCTTCCTGGCCGTCCGGGACCAGGTCAGGGGATTCAGGGAGTCCAGGCAGTAATCGACGCCGGGTTCCGCATAGCCTTCCAGGTCGGGGTCCCGGTCGTTCTCTCCGGGGAAGAGCCAGCGCGGGTATTGGCGGCTGAAGGAATAGGTGCGCAGGGCGACGAGTGGGTCCAATGCCTGCCTGAGTCGGGTCGTGTGTTGGGCGATCCCCCCGCGGAACGGGAGAACGGGACCGAGCAGGGCGATGCGCCTATCCTCTCTTTGCGTCTGAGCCGTATCGTCCGGCATGGCAATCACTACTCGTGTACGGTGCTGGCTCAGGTCTTGAAATCAACCACAAGGAATCCACGTCGATCACTGGGGGTAACCGTTCAGTCCCTCCGCCTCTTTGTGTCAACCCCTGCCGAATCCCCTGCTCCCGGAATCTCCCGGCAAAATGGCTCATGGTCTCCCCCTCCTCGGGACAGGCCCGGCGATAACGCGCCGTCTCAATTATCGTCGGGGGCACTGTAGATGTCGATGAAATCCAGGTATACCCGTCGCGCGGGATCCGGCTCCAAGGTAGTCAGATCCCGGATCGCGGCCGCGTAGACCTCCAGTCTGCGCTCCGGCGGATGGCTCATGTTGGGCAGGTTGAGGCGCGCCACCAGGACGCCCGCGCCACCCCGATAGATGAAAGCAGCGGGCGCCTTGAAGGTTCCCTCAGCCCATCCCTCTCCCAGAGGGAGATGCCGCTCCCTCATCCCCGTCCAGCCACGCCCGCAGCCCATCGAGACCCCCCAGGTCCAACAGGACATCGCCCAGGGCGGCGAGACGTCCCCCAGCGAGCCCGCGGATACGCGCCTCGTCCGCCGCATCCAGCCCCGGAAACAGGCGCCGGGCAAGGCGCAGAATGGGGGCCAACCCTTCCTCGCGGCCTTCCTCGCGCACCGCGTCCAGATCCTCATAACCCTGCCTCTGCAATAGGTTGCGCAGGGCCACACGGTGCGCCGCGTCCGCGTCGTACAGGGCCTCCACCGGCACCGGGTTCTTCAGCACCCCAGGGGCCTTCAGTTCCTCTCCCGGATGGTATCTCCGGCGACCCTTCCCCGGCTCGT
>JALSSC010000053.1 GCA_026984455.1 Chromatiaceae bacterium | reverse complement strand
CCCCCGCCAGCCGGGGCGCTCCCGGGCGATGGCGGCGGCGATGGCGCCGCTGCCGGTGCCCAGGTCCAGGACGCGCACGGGGGCCTCGGCGGGGAAGGCCGCGAGGGCGTGTTCCACCAGGGTCTCGGTCTCGGGGCGGGGCACCAGGACGCCGGGGCCCACCTCCAGGTCCAGGTCCCGGAACGACCAGCGGCCGAGGAGATAGGCCAGGGGCTCGCCTTGGGCGCGGCGCGCCACCCAGGCCTGGAAGCGGGCCGCCACCGTGGCGTCGAGGGGGGCCTCGGGCCAGGCGTACAGCCAGGCCCGGGGACGGCCGAGGAGGGCGGCGAGGAGGTGTTCCGCCTCGGCGCCCGGGTGCGCATCCTCCAGCCGGGCGAGGCGCTCCCGCCCCCAGGCCAGGGCCTCGCCCACGTTCATTGGTCTTCGAGTTCGGTGAGGCGTTCGGCCTGGTATTCGCGGAGCAGGGGGTCGATGACCTGATCCAGATCGCCCTCCATGACGGCGTCCAGTTTGTACAGGGTCAGGTCGATGCGGTGATCGGTGACCCGGTTCTGGGGGAAGTTGTAGGTGCGGATGCGTTCGGAACGGTCGCCGCTGCCCACCTGCAGGCGGCGTGACTCGGCCCGCGCCCCCTCGCGCTCGGCGCGGGCCCGGGCCAGCAGGCGGGCGCGCAGCAGGGCCAGGGCCTTGGCCCGGTTCTTGTGTTGCGACCGCTCTTCCTGACATTCCACCACGATGCCGCTGGGCAGGTGGGTGATGCGCACCGCGGAGTCGGTCTTGTTGACGTGCTGGCCGCCGGCACCCGAGGCGCGGAAGGTGTCCACCCGCAGCTCGCCGGGGTCGAGGTTCACCTCGGTGACCGCCTCCACCTCGGGCAGCACGGCCACGGTGCAGGCGGAGGTGTGGATGCGCCCCTGGGACTCGGTCGCCGGGACCCGTTGCACCCGGTGGGCGCCCGGTTCGAACTTGAGGCGCGCATAGACCCCGCGGCCGCGGATATGCGCCACCACCTCCTTGTAGCCGCCCTGTTCCCCCGGGCTCTCGCTGAGGATCTCGCTGCGCCAGCCCTGGCGTTCGGCGTAACGCAGGTACATGCGCAACAGGTCGCCGGCGAACAGGGCGGCCTCCGCGCCGCCGGTGCCGGCACGGATCTCCAGGTAGGCGTTGCTCTGGTCGTCGGGATCCGGGGGGACCAACAGGCGTTCCAGCTCGGGTTCGAGGGCGGCCAGCTCCTGTTTGCGGACAGCCAGCTCCTCACGCGCCAGCGCGGCCATCTCGGGGTCGGCGAGCATCTCCTCGGCGGCGGCCATGGCCTCGGCGCCGCTGCGGTAGCGGGCCCAGGCCGCGGCCAGGGGTTGCAGTTGGGCGTATTCCCGGCCCAGGCGGCGGTATCTGTCCTGGTCGGCCTGCACCCCGGGATCGGCCAGGAGGCCGGAGATCTCCTCGAAACGCTCGCTCAGCCGCTCCAGGCGGGCACGGATACTGGCCCTCATGAGGCCTCGTCGGTACGCGCCAGGCCGAACAGCTCGTTGGCCGCATCCAGCAGCTCGGAGCGGCCGTCCATGCCGGCGCGGCGCAGCCCGGTGCTGGGGTTGTGCAAGAGCTTGTTGGTGAGTTCGTAGGCGAGGCGTTCCAGGACCTCGGCGGGCGGTTGGCCGTTTGCGAGCCGCTGGCGGGCACGGGCGAGGACCTGGTCGCGGACACCCTCGGCCTGGCGGCGGAAGTCCTGGATCAGGCCCACGGCGTCCAGGGAGCGCAGCCAGGACATGAATTCCTCGGTGAGCAGATCCACGATCTCCTCGGCCTGTCCGGCCGCCTCGGCGCGGGAGCGCCTGTTCTCCTCCACCACCTGTTCCAGGTCGTCCACGGTGTAGAGATAGACGTCGGCCAGTTCGCCCACCTCCACCTCGATATCACGCGGCACGGCGATGTCCACCATGAAGACGGGACGGTGGCGGCGTTTCCTGAGGGCGCTCTCCACGGTGCCCTTGCCCAGCACCGGCAGGGGACTGGCGGTGGAGGAGATGACGATGTCGGCATCGGGGAGATGCGCCGGGATCTCGGTGAGGGCGATGGCGTAGCCGTCGAACGGGGCGGCCAGGGCGTGGGCGCGTTCCACGGTGCGGTTGGCGACGATGATGTGCCCCACGCCGTGTTGATGCAGGTGGCGGGCGGCCAGTTCGATGGTCTCGCCGGCGCCGATCAGCAGGGCGGTCTGTTGGGAGAGATCGGCGAAGATCTGGTGGGCCAGGCTCACCGCGGCGAAGGCCACCGACACCGGATTGTTGCCGATGGCGGTGTCGGTGCGGATCTGCTTGGCCGCGGCGAAGCAGTGTTGAAACAGACGCCCCAGGAGCTTGCCGGTGGTCCCGCACTGGAGCGCCCCCTGATAGGCGGCCTTGACCTGACCGAGGATCTGGGGCTCACCCAGGACCAGGGAGTCGAGCCCGCTGGCCACGCGCAGCAGGTGACGCACGGCCTCCCGGTCGAAGTGGGCGTACAGGTACGGGGCGACCCGGTCCAGGTCGAGGCCATGGAATTCGCACAGCCAGCGCGACACGGGCTCGTCGTCGGGGCGGGCGTCGAGCACGCAATAGAGTTCGGTGCGGTTGCAGGTAGAGAGGATCAGGGCCTCGTCCAGGCCGGGCAGGTCCCGCAGGCGGCGCAGGGCGGCGGCGAGCACGTCCGGCCCGAAGGTCAGGCGCTCCCGCATCTCCACCGGGGCGGTCTTGTGGTTGAGGCCGAGGGCAAGGATGGTCATCTGGCGAAGCCCTTTGGAACGTTGGTGCAGTTTAAATGTCATCAGCTTGAATTCAAAGGGGAAGGGGTTCCCCGTATACTCGGGAGATTCCAACCGCTTCGAGCCACCAGCATATTATGAAGAACTCCTTATATATTGGTGCCATTCTGTTCGTCGTCCTGCTCCTGGTGAATGGTTGCGAGGGGCTGCCCGGTCGCCCCGGGGCCCACCCGCCGGTGCTGGCCGCGCCGGCCCGGCCCGGCCCCACCTCGGATCTGGTGTTTACGGTGTTGGCGGCGGAGTTGGCCGGGCGCGAGGGCGACCACGCCCAGGCCTTCGAACGCTACCTGGCGGCGGCCCGCCTGGGCAGGGACCCGCGTCTGGCCCAGTGGGCGGTACAGCAGGCACTGCATCTGAAGGACGACAGCAGATTGCGCGAGGCCGTGGATCTGTGGCTGGAACTCGCCCCGGATTCAGTCGCGGCCTTGCGTATCGACGCCGTGCTCAAGGCCCGCAAGGGTGATCGCCGGGCCGCCCTGAAGGCGCTGCGGCGGGTGCTGGCCCTGGCCCAGACCGGCGAGGGCAAGGAGAACGTCTATATCGAAGTGGTCCGGCTGCTCTCTCTGGTGGAGGACTCGCGGGTACGCCTGGACCTCATGCGCGCCCTGGTGGGGGGCGCCGGCGATCCGCCCGAGGGCCTTTACGCCCTGGCCATGCTGGAGGCCAGCCTGCGCCTCTATCCGGCCGCCGAGGCCCATTGCCGTCAGGTACTGGCCAAGCGTCCCCAATGGCAGGAGGCGCGTACCCTGCTGGTACGGGTGCTGGGCCTGGAGGGCAAGAAGAAGGCGGCGCGCAGGGAGTTGGAACGGGCCCTGGAGAGCGCTCCCGACAGCCGCCCCCTGCGCACCGCCTATGCCCGCCTGTTGCTGGATCTGAAGGACTACCGTGGGGCGCGCCGCCAGTTTGCGCGCCTGCTGAAGGGCCATCCGGACGACCCCGACACCCGTTTCGCCCTTGGGGTGTTGGCGCTGGAACTCAAGGATCTCAAGGCCGCCCAGCGGCATTTCGAGGTCCTCTATCGCACGGATGAAAAGGCCGATCAGGCGGCCTTCTATCTCGGCCAGATCGCGGAACTCCGGGGACATGAGGCTGAGGCGGTGGACTGGTTCCTCAAGGCGGACGGCCCGATCCTGTTCGATGCCCGGGTACGCCTCGCGGACCTCTATGCCAAACAAGGACGTCTCGCGGAGGCCCTGGAGACCCTCCACGCCCTCGCCACCAGGATCCCTGAACGGGCGCTGGACCTGGTCCTGGTCGAAGGTGATCTGTTGCGTGACGCCGGCCATCTGAAACAGGCCCTGACTCTCTACGACCGGGCGCTCGAGGGCCACCCGGACAACCCCGACCTGCTCTACGCCCGGGCCCTCACCGCGGTTCAGCTCGGCCGGGTGGACGCGATGGAGCGGGATCTGCGCCGTATCCTGAAGGCCCATCCCGACCACGCCGACGCCCTCAACGCCCTGGGCTACACCCTGGCCGATCAGACCGATCGTCTCCAGGAGGCCCTGGGTTACATCCAGCGCGCACTGGCGCTCAAACCCGATTCGGCGGCGGTGTTGGACAGCATGGGCTGGGTGCAATACCGCCTGGGCCGGCTCCACGAGGCGCTCCCATACCTCCGGCGTGCCCATGCCCAGGACGACGACCCCGAGATCACCGCTCATCTGGTGGAGGTGCTATGGAAACTGGACCGGCACCGGCAGGCGCGCAGGATCTGGCGCGAGGCCTGGAAGCGCCATCCCAAGAGCACGCATCTGAAGCGCCTGCGCGGACTGCTGGGGATCTCCCGCCGGGGGGGCGGCGCTTGACCGCCCCGGGGGAAGGCTTCAGCGGTCCCTGGCCGGCGCCCGCCAAGCTCAACCTGATGTTGCGGATCCTCGGCCGGCGGGCCGATGGCTATCACCTCCTGCAGACGGTGTTCCAGTTCCTCGACCACGGCGATCGCCTGTGGTTGCGGCCACGTGCGGACGGGCGTGTGCGGCGCCGCTCCGCCCTCCCCGGCGTCACGGAAGGGCAGGACCTCACGGTACGTGCCGCCCGCGCCCTGCAAGGCGAGAGTGGCACCGCCCTGGGGGTGGACATCGCCTTGGACAAACGCCTGCCCCTGGGCGGCGGCCTCGGTGGCGGGAGTTCCGACGCCGCGACGGTGCTCCTGGTGCTCGACCGCTTGTGGGGCCTGCACCTGGGCCTGGACAGGCTGGCGGAGATCGCTCTGGGGTTGGGCGCCGATGTCCCCTTCTTCGTGCGCGGCCGGGCGGCCTGGGGAGAGGGCGTGGGCGAACGTCTGACTCCTGTGGCGGCGGCCGAGCCCTGGTATCTGGTCCTGATCCCCTCATGTCAGGTCTCCACGGCGGCGGTATTCGATGATGCCGGATTGACACGGGACTCCCCGCCGCTCAAAATAGCCGACTTCGTCGCGGGAACCCAAGGCAACGATTGTACCGGTGTGGTACGGCGCGCCTATCCCGAGGTGGCACGGGCCCTGGACTGGTTACAGGCGCGGGGCGGGGGCCATCTGACGGGCACCGGGGCCTGTGTGTTCGCGCCCTTTGAGGATCGTGCCGAGGCCGAGGCGCGGCTCGCGGAGGCGCCTTGGCGTGGTTTCGTGGCACGTGGACGGAACCGGTCGCCCCTGCATCGGGCCCTGGCGCGCGAGTTTCCGGTAGATTTCATTGGGGCGTAGCCAAGCGGTAAGGCACCGGGTTTTGATCCCGGCATGCGCAGGTTCGAATCCTGCCGCCCCAGTCATAGACCCGTGTCCGAACGGACACCCCGTTTGCGTTTGGGCAGGTTCCGGGGCAGCGAGGTCCGGACCTGTTTTGTCAGCGGCGACTGATTGAACAATTGGGGCATAGGCCCTCTTTCCACGGCAGAGGCGTCCGCAAAGGACCTCTCTGCCAGATACTGTATAGGCCGGTGCAGATCCTGTCTCCGGCCTTTCGAGTTCCTGATCCACTCAGAGGCGGGCCAGCGTGTCTTCCAGCCAGATGATGGTGTTCTCCGGCAACGCCAACCCCGAGTTGTCCTCCGAGATCGTTTCCCACCTCGCCATGCCCCTGGGCAAGGCACTGGTGGGCCAGTTCAGCGACGGCGAAGTGATGGTGGAGATCCAGGAGAACGTGCGCGGGCGCGACGTCTTCGTGGTGCAGCCCACCTCCGCGCCCACCAACGACAACCTGATGGAACTCCTGGTGATGATCGACGCCCTGCGCTGGTCCTCGGCCGGGCGCATCACCGCGGTGATCCCCTATTTCGGCTATGCCCGTCAGGATCGCCGCCCACGTTCGGCGCGGGTACCCATCACCGCCCGCCTCGCGGCCAAGATGCTCGGGGTGGCCGGGGCCGACCGGATACTCACCGTAGACCTGCACGCCGATCAGATCCAGGGCTTCTTCGACATCCCGGTGGACAACGTCTATGCGTCCCCGATCCTGTTGGGTGATATCTGGCGCGGCCACTATCCCAATCTGATCGTGGTCTCGCCCGACGTGGGTGGGGTGGTGCGGGCGCGGGCCCTGGCCAAGCGTCTCGACGATGCCGACCTCGCCATCATCGACAAACGCCGGCCAAGGCCCAACGAGGCGCGGGTGATGAACATCATCGGTAAGGTGGAGGGGCGCAGCTGTATTCTGCTGGACGATCTGGTGGACACCGCCGGAACCCTCTGCCAGGCCGCGGCCGCCCTCAAGGAGCACGGCGCGGAAAGGGTGGTGGCCTACTGCACCCACCCGGTGCTCTCAGGGCCTGCGGTGGCCAACATCGAGGCCTCGCGCCTGGACGCCCTGGTGGTGAGCAACAGTATCCCGCTGCGCCCCGAGGCACGCGCCTGTGAGAAGATCCGCCAGTTGAGCATCGCCGAACTCCTGGCCGAGACCATGCGCAGGATCTCCAACGAGGAATCCGTGAGTTCCTTGTTCGTAGACTGATCGCCCCGTGGGGCGGTCTGAGCCGGCGGCGGGCTGCGTCCCGCCTTTTTCGTCCCGGTGGGGGCCTGGTCGCGGGTCTCACCGGGTTTCACAATCACGAGGACAAGCGAATGACCCTATCGACCTTCGAAATCGAGGCCGAACCCAGGACCGACGCGGGGAAAGGTGCGAGCCGCCGCCTGCGCCGGACCCATCGGGTGCCCGGCATCGTCTATGGCGGGGGCAAAGAGCCCGCCATGATCTCTCTGGCCCACAACGAACTCTTTCATCATCTCGAGAACGAGGCCTTCTACTCCCATGTGCTCACCCTCAAGGTGGGCGAAAGGGCCGTCGAACGGGTGGTGCTCAAGGACCTTCAGCGCCATCCGGCCAAGCCCATCCTCCTGCATGTGGACTTTCAGCGCGTGGCGGAGGGGGAGAAGCTGCGTATGTTGGTGCCGCTGCACTTCGTCAACGAGGCCGCAAGCCCCGGTATCCAGCGTGGCGGGCAGGTCTCTCATGCCCTGACCGAGGTGGAGATCCTCTGTTACCCCAAGGACCTGCCCGAGTACATCGATGTGGATGTCTCCGGCCTGGGGATCGGCGATTCCCTGCATCTGTCGGATCTGGTGCTGCCCGAAGGCGTGGAACTCGCCTATGTACCGGATACAGAGGCCACCGTGGTCTCCGTCCATGGCAAGGCCGCGGCCGAGCCCGGAGACGAGGAAGAGGAGGCATCCGAGGAGGAATGACCGGCCCCGAGGGGGCGGACGGCCCTCTCCGGCCGTCCCCCTCGATCCGTCGGCAGGGAGGCCGACGACCTACCTCTCCCTTGCGATTTACCCCATGCGCCTTCTGATCGGCCTCGGCAACCCCGGACCCGACTACCGGGAACACCGGCACAACGTCGGTTTCTGGCTCCTGGATCGTATCCTGACCGCCCAGGGAGGCCGCTTCCGCCTGGAGTCCAAGTTCCACGGCGAGGTGGCGCGTATCCAACCCGGTGGCCAGGATCTCTGGCTGCTCAAGCCGCAGACCTACATGAACCGCAGTGGGCTCTCGGTGGGGGCCTTCTGCCGCTACTACCGGATCCCGGTGGAGCAGATCCTGGTGGCCCATGACGAGTTGGATCTCCCCCCCGGCCAGGTGCGTCTCAAGCAAGGCGGGGGTCACGCCGGCCACAACGGCCTTCGCGATATCATCAACGCCCTGGGGGCGCGCGATTTCTGGCGGTTGCGCATCGGGATCGGTCACCCTGGGGACAGAACGCAGGTGGTGGACTACGTCCTCAGCCGGCCCTCCCGGGCCGAGCAGGAGGCCATCGACCAGGCCCTGGACGAGGTCGAGGCGGCCTTGCCCGCCATCCTCGGCGGGCGCTTTCAGGTGGCAATGAACCGCTTGCACCGGCGGAAGTGACGCTGTCCCTCGAAATCGATGCCCTGAACGCCCAACACGGCAGATTGGGCATACCCACCCTGAAGGATTTCTCCTGGCGCGAGAACAGGTCGCCCGCCAGCGCCTGCAGGTGGTCCTGCCAGAGGTCGGACAGGCCCTCGGGCCAGGGTTCGGCGAGGCAGGGCGTGAGGGTCAGGCGGCCGTTCCCGCCGCGTCCGAGTCGGCCACCACCGGGCAGGGCGATGGCCGCCCGTACCCCTGGGTGACACGTATCCCGTCCCCGGTCAGCAGTTTCTCGCCCTGTCCGAGGGGACGGGCGGCCTCATCCCCGCGAATCAGGGTGGCTTCGCCCTCGACCCACTCCGCGCCGTGCCGACCCGTTCCCCGGCGGCCGTGCCGGGCCCGACGGGCACCGGCAGGAGCAGGCAGAGCGCCTTCGAGACAGGCATGGCTCACAGCTCCAGGAGCAGGCGGCTGGGATCTTCCAGGGTCTCCTTGATGTGCACCAGAAAACGCACCGCCTCGGCGCCATCCACCAGACGGTGGTCGTAGGTGAGGGCGAGATACATCATGGGCCGGATCACCACCTCGCCGTCCTCGGCCACCGGGCGTTCCTTGATGGCGTGCATCCCCAGGATGGCGCTCTGGGGGGGGTTGACGATGGGGGTGGAGAGCAGGGAGCCGAAGACCCCGCCATTGGTGATGGAGAAGGTCCCGCCCTGGAGATCGGCCAGGGCCAGACGCCCCTCCCGCGCCCTGGCGGCATAGTCGGCGATGGCCTGTTCGATGGCCGCGAATCCGAGGCGGTCGGCGTCGCGCAGGACCGGTACCACCAGGCCGCGTGGCGCGGCGATGGCGATGCCGATGTCGTAGTAGCCATGATAGACGATGGTCTCGCCGTCGACGCTGGCGTTGAGCGCGGGAAAGGCCTTCAGCGCTTCGACCGCCGCCTTGACGAAGAAGGACATGAAGCCCAGCTTGATGCCGTGACGTTCCTGGAAGGCGGCCTGGTGGCGTTTGCGCAGGTCCATCACCGGCTGCATGTCCACCTCGTTGAAGGTGGTGAGGAGGGCGGCCTCGTGCTGGGCCTGCATCAGGTGACGGGCGATGCTGGCGCGCAGCCGGGTCATGGGCACCCGCCGCTCGGGACGGTCCTCGACGGCCCCCACCGGGACCTCCAGATCGCGTTCGGGGAGGCCCTCTTCGCGCTGGTCCAGATGGCGCATGACGTCCGATTTGAGGATGCGCCCATGCTTGCCGCTGCCCTGGATGGCGGCGGGATCCAGCCTCAGTTCCTTCACCAGGCGGCGGGCGGCGGGGGCCATGGGCGGGGCCTCGGCCTCGGGGGCCACGGGCGGGGCCTCGCTCAGGGCGGCGGCCGGCTCGCTGCTGGGCGCCGCGGACAGGCCCTCGCCCGGGGTGGGCGCGGGCACCGCCGCCCCTTCCGCCAGGGTGGCGAGCACCTGCCCGGCCTGGACCACCTCGCCGCTGGCGGCGCGGATGGCCTCCAGCGTTCCATCGGCGGGGGCGGGGACCTCCAGCACCACCTTGTCGGTCTCCAGGTCCACCAGGGTCTCGTCCCGCCGGACCGGATCGCCGGGGGCCTTGTGCCAATCCAGCACGGTGGCGTCGGCCACCGACTCGGGCAGGGGGGGTACGCGCACTTCGGTGCTCATTTGCAGGGCATCCTCCGGTTCATGGCGGGGTCGATACGGCCGTCGAGGGCGGCGTCCACCAACTGCTTCTGTTGCTTGAGATAGAGGGGATAGTAGCCGGGCGCGGGTGCCGCGGCGACCGGGCGGCCGGTGTAATAGAGGCGCTGATCCTCGCCCAGGAAGCCGACCAGACGGTGCTTGAGCTGATCCCAGGCCCCCTGATTCTGAGGCTCCTCCTGACACCAGATGATCTCGCGCACCCCGGCATAGGGGGCCAGGGCCGCGCTGAAGGCGGCCTTGGGGAAGGGATAGATCTGTTCGAGGCGGAGGATGGCCACCTCTTCCATGCCGCGGGCGCGGCGCGCCTCCAGGAGATCGTAATAGACCTTGCCGGAACAGAGCACCACCCGCAGTACCCGCTGCGGGTCGATGGGGTCGATCTCCGGGATCACCTCCTGGAAGCGGCCTTCGGCCAGCTCCTCCAGGCGCGAAGTGGCGAGGCGGTGGCGGAGCAGGCTCTTGGGGGTGAAGGCGACCAGGGGCTTGCGATAGGGTCGCAACTGCTGGCGGCGCAGGAGATGGTAGATCTGCGCCGGGGTGGTGGGGATACAGATCTGCATGTTGTGCCGGGCGCACAGTTGCAGGAAGCGCTCCAGGCGCCCCGAGGAATGTTCAGGCCCCTGCCCCTCCTGGCCATGGGGCAGGAGCAGCACCAGGCCGCAGTACAGGCCCCATTTGCTGCCGGCGGAGCTGATGAACTGGTCTATGACCACCTGGGCGCCGTTGGCGAAGTCGCCGAACTGGGCCTCCCAGAGGGTGAGGGCCTCGGGTTCGGCGCTGGCATAGCCGTATTCGTAGGCCAGTACCGCCTCCTCGGAGAGGATGGAGTCGATGGCCACGAAGGGGGCCTGGTCTGGGGCGAGGTGTTGCAGGGGGGTATAGGACTCGCCCCGGGCCTGGTCATGGACGGTGGCGTGGCGGTGGAAGAAGGTGCCGCGCGAGCAATCCTGCCCGCACAAGCGCACCGGCCACCCCTCGGTGACCAGGGTGGCGTAGGCCAGGGTCTCGGCGAAGCCCCAGTCGGCGAGCTGATCGCCCTCGGCCATGCGCCGCCGTTCAGACCAGATCCGGCGCACCCGGGGATGCAGCTCGAAGCCCTCGGGGAGTCCCAACAGCTCCAGGCCGAGGGCGCGCAGGCGCTCCTGCGGCAGACGTGTATCGCAGGGCTGGTCCCAGGGAACGCCCTGATAGGGCCCCCAGTCGGCCCGGTAGGGATGGTCCAGGGCGCAGAGCACCGGCCGGGCCACCACGCTGCCGGCATCCATGGCATCGCGGTATTCGTCCACCATGGCGGCGGCCTGCTCGGCGCTGACCACCCCTTGGGCGGCGAGACGCTCGGCATAGACCTGGCGGACCGGGGGGTGGGCGCGGATCCGGCGGTACATGAGGGGCTGGGTCACGGCCGGCTCATCGGCCTCGTTGTGGCCGTGCCGGCGATAGCAGACCAGATCCAGGACCACGTCCTTGTGAAAGGTGTTGCGGAAGTCCAGGGCCAGGCGCACGGCGAATATCACTGCCTCGGGATCGTCGCCGTTGACGTGGAAGATGGGCGCCTGGACCATCTTGGCGACATCGGTGCAGTACAGGGTGGAGCGGGTGTCCAGGGGGTTGCTGGTGGTGAAGCCGATCTGGTTGTTGACGACGATGTGGACGCTGCCGCCGGTGGCGTGGCCGCGGGTCTGGGAGAGATTGAAGGTCTCCATCACCACCCCCTGGCCGGCAAAGGCCGAATCGCCATGGACCAGGACCGGCAGCACCCGCTCCCCATGGCGGTCCCGGCGCCGCTGCTGGCGCGCCCGTACCGAACCCTCGATCACCGGGGAGATGATCTCCAGGTGAGAGGGATTGAAGCCCAGGGCCAGGTGCACCGGGCCGCCGGGGGTGTCGATGTCGGTGGAAAAGCCGAGGTGATACTTGACATCGCCGGAACGCTCCAGGGTCTCAAGGTTCACCCGCCCCTCGAACTCGTCGAAGATCTCCCGCGGTGGCTTGCCGAGGATGTTGGTGAGGACGTTGATCCGCCCGCGGTGGGCCATGCCCAGGACGATCTCGTCCATCCCACTGCGCCCGGCGCGCTGGATCAACTCGTCCAGGAGTGGGATCAGGGCCTCGGCGCCCTCCAGAGAGAAGCGCTTCTGGCCCACGTAGCGGGTGTGCAGGTAGTGTTCGATGCCCTCCGCGGCGGTGAGCAGGCGCAACAGCCAGCGGCGGTCGTCGTCGCTCAGCTCGGGGCGTCCCCGGTAACCCTCCAGACGCTTCTGGATCCAGCGCTTCTCCCGGGTATCCGTGATGTGCATGTACTCGGAGCCCACATGCCCGCAATAGCTCGCCTTCAGGAGGTTGATGATCTCGCCCAGGGACAGGCGTTTCGGGGCATACAGGGAGCCGGTATCGAAGCGGCGCTCCATATCCTCCACGCCAAGGTGGTGGAAGGCGGGATCCAGCTCGGATACAGGCGTGGGTTCACGCAGGCGAATGGGGTCGAGGTCGGCCTGCTGATGGCCGCGAAAGCGGTAGGCATTGATCAAACGCAGGACCGCCGCCTGTTTCCCCGCCTCGGCCGCCGACCAGACGGCCCCGCCGTGGGGCCGCTCGTGGGCCAGATCCTGGAAATGCCGGCGGATGGGGAGGTGGGGGACCTCCTCCGGGGCCTCCCGGTGAAGGGCGTCGAAGCGCTCCCGCCAGTCCCTGGGGACGCTGCCGGGGGCATCCAGATAGCGTTCGTACAGGTCCTCGATGAAGGGCGCATTGGCCCCGGAGAAGGCCGACAGAGCACGTAGCCGTTCCAAAGACGGGGGCATGGGCGCTGACCCTGGCTGGTTGACTTCGGAGAGGTCCTCGCGGATTTTTCGCCGCAGACAAGAAATCCATGTGGGCAGGGTATACTACCCCCGGCGGAAGAGGCAGGCACGGTTCGCCGCTGCCGCCTAATTTTTCAACCGATCACAACGGCTGAGCCATGCCGCGGCCTCCCAGCCCCGGAGCGTTTCTGAGTGAAGACCAAGTCCTGGTCAGGGCACTATAGCACAAGGTTCCCCCAGGACCTGGTCCCCGGGGCGGAAGAAGCATGAGGGGAGACGTCGAAGTGTCGGCCGCGCAGAACGCCCCCCCCAGAGCGACCGCAAGCCCGATCGAGCGTGTCCGCGTGAGCGCCCTGGAGGCCGACCTGGCCTACTTCGAGGCCCGCCTGGCACTGGTGGGACACCCGGCATCGACCAATCAGCAGGCCCAGGTACGCGCCTTCCGCATCCTCAATCAGACCATCACGCGGACCCTCCACAGGGTCAAGCGCAAACAGGCATTGAACGGAGCAAAGCCCGGCCTTGCGCGGCGGGACTGAGGACCTGGAAAAGACGTCGAGGCTCATCTACTATATCCGCGCCTGGATTATTGCGCATCCCCCCACATCACCCTCCCCCTCGGGAGATGAAGAACGAAGGGTAAGAGAGGGGGAGAGCCAACGGTTGCGGACCGAGACCTGCTCTGATGATGATTCCGTCTGACCTTGGCGATCCCGCGCGGCCAGTACAGCATAATAACGATTCGATCATTCTTGAGGATGGAACATGGGAAAATCTCTCAATGCCGGTGGTGCACCACGCAAGACCTCCTGGTTTCTGCTCGCCCTGATCTTCTTTGCCGGGGTGGCCTTTGCCGGCCTGTTCAACGTGGGCCTACACTACACCAACCGCCTGGAATTCTGCATCTCCTGCCACTCCATGCAGACCAACTTCAACGAATACAAGGAGACCGTCCACTACAAGAGCGCCTCGGGCGTGCGCGCCACCTGCGCCGACTGCCACGTACCCAAGGCCTTCCTCCCCAAGATGATCGCCAAGGTCATGGCGGCCAAGGACGTCTGGGGCGAGATCACAGGCAAGATCGACACCCCGGAGAAGTACGAGGCGCATCGCTGGGAGATGGCCAACGACGTGTGGGATATGCTCGAACGGACGGACTCGGTCACCTGCCGCTCCTGCCACGCCTTCGATCAGATGGATCTGGCGGAACAGAGCCGCTCGGCGCGCAAGCGCCACGCCCGGGCGGTGGACGAAGGCAAGACCTGCATCGACTGCCACAAGGGCATCGCCCACGAAGAGCCGGACGAGCCGGACGAAGAGGATGAGGACACAGACTGAGTCATACCCGGCGCACTCCGGAACCGCCGCATCAACGAGGAATACCGATGAACGTCATCATCCGCACCGTCCTGGCCTTCGGACTCCTGCTCGCCGCCTGGGGCGCCCTGGCCGGCCATCCGGAACTGGATCGAGACCTGCGCCTCGCCGCCGGCGTGGGTGACAACGAGGCCATCGTCCAACTCCTGGCCAAGGGCGCCGACGTGAACGCCGCCAACAAGTTCGGCAAGACCGCCCTGATGATGGCGGTGGAGAACGGCAACATGGACACCGTGGCCCTGTTGTTGTCGCGCGGGGCCAATGTGAACGCCCGCACCGTGGCCGGCTGCACGGCCCTGACCTTTGCCGCAGAGAACGGTCACATCGGGGTGTCCGCGTTGCTCCTGGAACGTGGGGCCAATCTCTATGACCGGACCCGCCCGGGTTGGGACGCGCTGATGATCGCCTCGCGCTATGGCATCGTGGAGATGGTCAAGCAATTGATCTTCAAGGGGGCCGACCTCAAGGCCTCCGACAAGCGCGGGCGTACCGCCTTGATGATGGCGGCGGAGAAGGGCCACGCCCGGGTCGTGGCCCTGCTGGCCGACGCAGGCGCACCGCTGGAGGCGCGGGACAAGAACGGTGAGACGGCCTTGATCCTCGCTGCCGACAAGGGCCAGAGCGAGGCCGTGAAGACCTTGATCGCCAAAGGCGCCGACCTGAACGCCCGCGACCAGGACGGCGCCACCGCCCTGATCTGGGCCGCCGGTGAAGGCCGTCTGGCGGTAGCCAAGCTCCTGCTGGAAAAGGGGGCCGATCCGAACCTCCAGGATCGGGACGGGGTGACTGCACTCATGGAGGCGGTGTCGTCCCAGGATCCGGATATGGTCCGTCTCCTGTTGAAGCATGGCGCGCGACTGGACCTCAAGGATCGCAAAGGGCGCACCGCCCTCGACATCGCCCGCAAGAAGGGCAATGCGGAGATCCTGAAGCTGTTGCAGAAGGGATGACCCTGGGAGACCGCGCCTCTCCTCCCTCAGGAAGAGAGGCGCCCTGGACAACCGCCTGCCAGACCCCGCCTCAGCGTGGTGGTTCCGGCATCATCGGGCGACGCACGAAATCGGGGAAATCGGGGTTGCGCCAACCAGAGCTTGGCGCCAACTTCTCCTTCGGCGGGCGCAGGCGCGAGGCATAGTCGAGCACTGCATGAAGATCCCGTTGACTGAACCGGCGGATCTGCTTCACCATCTTCGGATCGGCGTTGCGCCTGCGACCGATCTTGATCCATTCGAACTGGCGCACCAAGTAGCGGTAGTGCTGACCGGCAAGGGCCGGGATATGTTCCTTGACGTCCCCTTCGCCCCGGTCACCGTGGCACTTGGCGCAGTTGTCCTTGTAGAGGCGCGCGCCTAACTCCAGGTCCCGCCCCGGACCCACGCCGTTGCCCGGGGTCATGGGCAGGCGGGCGATATAGGCCGCCACGTCGGCGATCTCCTGGGCGCCACCGAGGATCCTCGGCACGGCGAAGGGATACATCATGGGATTACCGCGATTGCCCGCGCGGATATCGGCCAACTGCTTGATGATCACCGTAGGCAATTGCCCGGCGATCTGGGGATACTCTCCATCCCAAGTGCCCCAACCTTCGGGACCATGGCATACGGCGCATGTCAGATACAGCACGCGGCCGTCTTCGAGGTTGGGCTCGGCGGAAAGGGCTCGCCGGTATTCCTCGTGGGCGATCTTTTCGCCCGGGGTGGTGGCCAGGGCCGGCAGGTTCAAGGCCATGACCAGGATCAACGCCGAGGCCACCGACCTCGGGCCATTCATTGTTGTCATCACTCCCCTCCTCGCTCCCCGCCAGGGGCGGTCACTGGACGGTCAGGTTGTTGGAAATGTTGGCATGGAAGATGGCCTTGTGGACGTCGCCGAGACTGAGCATACCCAGGACCCGGCCATCATCGGCCACGGGAATACGGCGGAACCGGTGGCGCACCATGACCGTGGCCGCGCGCAGGATGTGCATATCGGGAGGCACCGTGGCCGGATTCGGAGTCATCAGGTCCTTGACCTGGAGACGCAACACGTCCTTGTATTGCCCCATCATCTTGTCCAGATCAATGGCCGCCATCCCTTCCATGAGGTCTTCGAGACTAGGGAACAGACGGTGCAGGACATCCTTCTCCGCGATGATGCCCACCAGTCTGCCATCCTCCACCACCGGCAGTCCGCTGAATCTGTACAGGCACATGAGCGAGGCCACCTCGATCAGCTTGGTATCCGGCGCCACGGTCTTCACCGAACAGCTCATGATCTCTTTCACTTGCATTGTCGTTTCACTCCCATTGCATTCGTGTCCGCCGCCAAGGCAGCGCGGACGCCATAATCCGGGGGTTCATCCTATAACAAGTGTCCGGCCCTTCACAGGGGCGCGCGTCCCGCCGGCCAAGTCACCAAGTCACCGCTGCGGCATGGCCTCCGGGACGATGGTTCGTGGTTCAGGGTCGGCGGCGGGACCCCCCGTTTGCCACCCATGCATGCCCTGGCTAACATAAGCGGTTACCCCAAGCAGCAGGAACCGCCATGCGTACCTCTCAGTTCCCCCTCAACACCCTCAAGGAGACCCCGGCCGAGGCCGAGGTGGCCAGCCACCGGCTGATGCTGCGGGCAGGCCTGATCCGGCGCCTGGCCGCAGGGCTCTATACCTGGCTGCCCCTGGGCCTGCGCGTGCTGCGCCGCGTGGAACGCATCGTCCGCGAAGAGATGGATCGCAGCGGTGCCCTGGAGGTCTCCATGCCGGTGGTGCAGCCGGCGGAATTGTGGCAGGAGTCGGGACGCTGGGACCAATATGGCCCGGAACTGCTGCGCTTCGAGGACCGCCACGGGCGTGGGTTCTGTCTCGGCCCCACCCACGAAGAGATCATCACCGATCTGGCCCGCAACGAGCTGCGCAGCTACAAGCAGTTGCCGGTGAACTTCTATCAGATCCAGACCAAGTTCCGCGACGAGATCCGTCCCCGCTTCGGGGTGATGAGGGCACGGGAATTCCTGATGAAGGACGCCTATTCGTTTCATCTGGACGAGGCCTCGCTGCAACAGACCTACGACCTCATGCATGCCACCTACAGCCGTATCTTCACACGCTGCGGCCTGGAGTTCCGGGCAGTGGCGGCGGACACGGGGGCAATCGGCGGCAATACCTCCCACGAGTTCCATGTCCTGGCCGACTCGGGCGAGGATGCCATCGCCTTCTCGGACCAGAGCGACTATGCCGCCAACGTGGAGCTGGCCGAGGCCCTGCCGCCGTCCGGGGAGCGGCCTGCGCCCGGGGAGGAGCGGCACCTGGTGGAGACCCCGGGGGCGCACAGCATCCAGGACCTGGTGGAGGCCTTCGGAGTGCCCGTGGAGCGCACCCTCAAGACCCTAGTGGTGGCGGCCTCCGAGGCGGCCGGCGGCGGCCTGGTGGCCCTGTTGCTGCGGGGCGACCACGAACTCAACGCGGTCAAGGCAGAGAAACTGCCCCAGGTGGCCCGTCCCTTGCGCTTCGCCTCGGAGGCCGAGATCCGCGCCGCGATAGGTGCGGGGCCCGGCTCCCTGGGCCCTCTCGATCTGCCCATTCCCGCCATCGCCGACCGGGCGGTGACGGTGATGGCCGACTTCACCTGTGGCGCCAACCGTGACGGCCATCACTGGTTCGGGGTGAACTGGGGACGCGACCTGGCGCTGCCGGAGAGCGCCGACCTGCGCAACGTCCGCGAGGGCGACCCCAGCCCCGACGGCCGGGGCCGCCTGCACATCCTGCGCGGCATCGAGGTGGGCCATATCTTTCAGCTCGGGCGCAAATACAGCGAGGCCATGAAGGCCACGGTCCTGGACGAATCGGGCCGCGCCCGGGTGCTCACCATGGGCTGTTACGGTATCGGGGTGTCGCGGGTGGTGGCCGCGGCCATCGAGCAGCACCACGACGACCGCGGCATCTGCTGGCCGCTGCCCCTGGCGCCCTTCCAGGTGGCCCTGGTGCCCATGAAGCTGCACAAGTCCTACCGGGTGCGCGAGGCCACCGAGCGGCTCTATGCCGAACTGGGCGCGGCGGGGATCGAGGTCCTCCTGGACGACCGCGACGCCCGCCCGGGGGTGATGTTCGCGGACATGGAACTGATCGGTATCCCCCATCGCCTGGTGGTGGGGGAAAAGGCCTTGGACCGGGGGGAGGTGGAGTATCGCGCCCGCACCGGGACCGAAAACCGCTATCTGCCCCTGGAGGGGCTCGTGGATCGCCTCCTGGGGTGGCTGCGGCCGGCCCCCTGAGATCCGCGCCGCCACAGGGGCCTGAAAACGCATCCTTCATCCCGGATTACGGATGAAGCCCTCCACCTCGTTTCCGCGACCGAAGTAACGGAGCCGGTCGAAGCCCATCAGGCGGGCCACCAGGATGCCGCGGCCATGGCTGTCGAAGAGCCGCTCCGGATCGGGATATTCATAACGGGACCAATCGAACCCCGGGCCCTGATCGCGGATACGAATGCGGATACCGTCACCAGCCTTGTGAAAATGGACCCTGACCCGACGGTCCCTATAGGGGGAGTCGGCCAGGCGGCGGGCGATCTCCTCGTCCAGGCGCGCCTGGCCCTGATCCTTGAGGCGTCCTTTGAGGTCATAGCCCAACTCCAGGTTGCCGTGCTCGACGGCGTTGACGAGGATCTCGGCGATCGCGATCACCGCCTTGCGTGGTCTGGGGCAGGCCGAGGCCAGGGCGCGCGCCAGGTGATGCGCCTCTTCCGGGGTACGAATGCTGAAACGCGCCTCGTCCAACAGCGCGTAGAGGTGGGTGTTGTCATCGAGTTCCCGCTGCAACCGCCGGTAACGCCGATGATCGGTCACCGCAGTGGCCACCACCGAGCGCAACATACCCGATTCGAAGGGTTTGCTGAGGTAGTAGTAGGCCCCGGCGCGCAGGCCCGCGAGGACCTGCCGGGAATCGTTGAGGACGGTGCCCAGGATCACCGGCAGGGTCTGGAGGCGGGGATGCGCCTTGATCCGGCGCAGCAGCTCCAGGCCGTCCATGTGGGGCATCATCACGTCGAGGATGACCGCATCGAAGAGATCGGGAGCCGCCTGCAGACGCATCCAGGCCGCGTGCCCGTCGCCCGCGAACTCCAGACGATAGCCGTCCCCCTCCAGAAAGGTGCGGATCACCTCCCAGACCATGGAATCGTCGTCCACCACCAACAGGGGGATCGGCTCCCTGGTCATATTCACCGGTAACCGGTCCTCCGGATCAAGACCTCACCAGACCAGCCTCCACGGCCTCCCGGCGGGCCGGGCCGGCCAACCGTTCCACCAGCGTCAGGGCGAAATCCATGGCGGTACCGGGACCACGCGAAGTGATCACCCGTCCGGCCTCCACCACCGGGGCGTCCACGGCCCGCACCTGGGTGAAGTCCGCCAGGACGCCGGGATAGGCGGTGGCCTCGCGCCCATCCAGCAGGCCGGCGTGGGCCAATACCTTGGGGGCGGCACAGATGGCCGCGGCATAGCCCCCGGCCGCGGGAATCCGTTCCAGCAGCTCCTGGATCCGGGGGTCGTAATCCAGATGATCGGCACCAGGCAGGCCGCCGGGCAACACGATCATGTCGAAGTCCTGATCCAACACGTCCTCCAGCAGGGCGTCGGGCACCAGGCGCACGCCCCGGCTGGCCCGCACCACGCCGGGCTCGAGCCCGGCGGTGACCACTTCTATCTCGGCGCGACGCAGCAGGTCGACGACGGTGACGGCTTCGAGTTCTTCGCAACCTGGGGCGAGGGGGACGAGGACACGGGCCATGGCGATCTCCTGGATGGGTGAATGAGGATACCCCCCCCGGCCCCTGCACCTGGGAGGGGGCGGGATCTTCGGGTCAGCCGGGACGCCGGCACCAGTTCGATCCCCCGGGCGGCGAGGAGGGGCAGCTCCCGGCGTAACAGGCGCAGGGTGGCCGGATGGGGATGGCCGATGGCAATGGCCCGGCCCTGCCTGCGGGCGATGGCGAGCAGACGCCGGTACTGACTACGCGCCTCGGTCTCCCCCGGGGCGGGGTCGAGAAAGACATGCCGGCGGGCGCTGGGCACCCCACGCTTGGCCGCCACCCGTTCGGCCACGCTCAGGGCGGTGGTGCGACTGTCGATGAAGTAATAGCCGCCCGGAGCGAGAATGTCCATGAGCCAGTCCATGGCCCCGGGGTGGCGGGTGAGCAGGCTGCCCATGTGGTTGTTGACCCCGCGGGCATGGGGGACGCTGGCCAGGTCGCGCCGGACCTGGGCCTTGAACTCCGCTTCGTCTTGAGCCAGCAGGAGGGCGCCGGGGCCGAGCGGGCCCGGGCGTTCCGCCTGCATGGGCAGGTGCACCATGACCTCGTGCCCACGGGCCGCAGCGCGCTCGGCCAGGCGTCGCGCATAGGGGGTGCGCGGCAGGATGGCGCAGGTCACCGCCGCGGGCAGGGCGAGGACCTGTTCGCCCAGGGCCCAGGCATTGCCCAGATCGTCGATGATGACGGCAATACGCGGTCCGCCCGCGGCCAGGGCCGGCAACAGCAGGCCGCAGCAGAGCAGGAATCGGCCAGCCACCCGTGGGTCAGCCACCGCGCCGGCCGAGGATGGCCAGGCCCTTGAGCAGGTTGAGGGCCTCGCTCAACTGAAAGTCCCGCTGGGCGAGGGGCGCCCTCTTCTCCCCCTCTTTGTGATCTGGATGGCCGTTGCCGTTGGCGAGGTGGCCCTTGAGATCGGCCTCCTTCACCGGCTTGAAGTGTTTGTCCTTGCTGGCCACGTCGAGCTGGGCGAGTTCGATGTCGGGGACGATGCCCTCGGCCTGGATGGAACGGCCCTTGGGGGTGTAGTAGCGGGCGGTGGTGATCTTCACCGCGGTATCCTGACTCAGAGGGATGATGGTCTGCACCGAACCCTTTCCGAAGGTGCGCTGACCCACGATGAGGGCCCGCCCCTGGTCCTGGAGGGCCCCGGCCACGATCTCCGAGGCCGAGGCGGAACCGGCATTCACCAAGACCACCAACGGACGGCCGGCGAGGAGGTCGTCAGGGCCGGCGGAGAACTCCATCCGCGAATCCTTGCGCCGACCCTGGGTGTATACGATCAGGCCGTGCTTGAGGAAGGCGTCGCTCACCGCCACCGCGGCATTGAGGACCCCGCCGGGATTGTTGCGCAGGTCGAGGATCAGGCCCCGCAGGGGGCCTGCGTTATCGCTCACGAGCCCATTGAAGGCCTTGCGCAGCTCCTCTCCGGTGTGGGACTGGAACTGGGAGATACGCAGATAACCATAGCCGGGCTCCAGCAGGCGTGACTTGACGCTGGCGACATGGATCACGGCCCGCTCCAGAGTGATCTCCAGGGGCTTGTCCTGGCCCTCGCGCACGACCAACAGATGGATCTTGGAGCCCACCTTGCCGCGCATGAGCTTCACCGCATCGTCCAGGCTCATGCCTTTCACGGGCTTGTCATCGATGCGCACGATGAGATCGCCCGCGCGGATACCGGCGCGCTGGGCCGGGGTGTCGTCGATGGGGGCGATGACCTTGATGAACCCGTTCTCCATGCCCACCTCGATACCCAGCCCGCCGAATCGGCCCTGGGTGCCCACGCGCAGATCACGGAATTCGTCGGGCCCCAGGTAGGACGAATGGGGATCGAGGCCGTTCAACATGCCGCGGATGGCATATTCGACCAACTTGGCCGGGTCCACCGGCTCCACATAGTCCTCCTCGACCCGTTCGTAGACCTCGGCGAAGGTCCGCAACTGCTGCAGGGGCAGATCGGACTCGGACTTCTTCGCACTGACCACGGGGGCCACCAGGGTAAGACTCAGGGCCACGACAGCCGACAGGGTATGTTTCATCTGAATTCCGTAGCTGATTGATCGAATGGGATCTACGCCGGTTGGGACCAGGGCGGGTCAGCGGATGCGGCCGTGCCGGACCTGCCGGCACCAATGTTGGGGATCCAGCGGCTTGCCGTCGTGGCGGATACCGAAATAGAGGCCCGCCGCCTGACGCCCGCCACTGTCACCGAGCAAGGCCACCGGCTCTCCGGCGTCCACCCACTCCCCGGTCTCTTTGAGAAGGGCCTGGTTGAAACCGTAGAGGGTCATATACCCCTCCCCATGGTCGAGAATCAAGAGGAGACCGAAGCCCCGCAACCAATCCGCATAGACCACGCGCCCATGATGCACGGCCCGCACCTCGCTGCCCAGGGGGGCGCGGATCAGGGTGCCGTCCCAAGGGATGCCCCCGGCCCGGGGCGTGCCGTAGCGCACTGCGATACGCCCTTTCAGGGGCCAGGGCAGGCGGCCCCGGAGACGGCTGAAAGGGCGTTCTCGCGCCTCCATCTCCAAGGTCTCCTGTTGCAGGTGCCGGAGGAGATCGCGCAAAGCGGCGGCATCCCGCTGCATGGCCTTCAGCCGCGCATCCTTCTCCTGCAATGCCCGGGCAAGGTCGGCGGCCAGGGCGCGCCGCCCGGCCTGGACCTGTCGTAACGCCCGCAGGTCCGTGTCGAGGCGCTCCTGGCGCACTTGGAGGCGTGCCTGCAAGGCCTGTTGGCGGGCGGTGATCCGGGCCAAGGCCTTCAGCTCCCCCCGGATGGCCTCGACCCGACGCCCCCGTTCACGGGCCAGATAGCCGGCGTAGGTCAGCAGGCGCTCCACCCGCGCGGCGGCGTCCAGGTTCAACAGCAGGCGCAGGCGCGGCTCGCGCCCCAAGAGATAGGCCGCGCGCAGGTCCGCCCCCAGGGCCCGGCGCTCCGTCTGCAGGCGTTTGTGTCGCCGATCCCGTTCATCGTCCAGGGCCTGGAGATGCTGGCGGATGGCCGCCACACGCCCGCGCAGGCCCTGGATCCCGGCGCTCAGCTCGCCGATGCGTCGCTCGGCGGTCTCGAGCGCAGCCAGGATCCGGTCCCTTTCCGCCTGTTCCCGAGCGCGGCTCTGGCGCATCTCGTCGATGCCGCGCTCCAGGACGTGGAGGCGTCGTTCGGGAGAGGGCGAGGCCGGCGCGCCGCAGGCCAGGCAGGGAAGGAGGCCGAGAAGGAGCCCCCGCCGAAGGAGGTACAGGTTCAACGGCCTGGGTCGGCCTCCCCGGACCCGTCGAAACGGAGCAAGGACTGGCCGGTCATCTCCCCCGGCGGCTCCAGGCCCAGGATCGAGAGCAGGGTGGGGGCGACATCGCACAGGGCCCCACCGCCTGGCAGGAACCGCGCCGGACGCTCGCCCACGTAGATCAGCGGTACGGGGTTGGCGGTATGGGCGGTATGCGGCTGGCCGGTCCCGGGATCGCGCATGAGATCGGCATTGCCGTGGTCCGCGGTCACCAGCATCGCCCCCCCCATCCCGATCAGGGCGTGCAACACTCGCCCGAGACAACGGTCCACGGCCTCGATGGCCTTGACCGCCGCCGCGAAATCACCGGTGTGCCCCACCATGTCGGGATTGGCGAAGTTACAGACGATGGCATCGAAGCGCCCACTGCGAATGCCCTCGATGAGCCGATGGGCCACCTGGTCGGCGCTCATCTCCGGCTTCTGATCGTAGGTGGCCACCTGCGGAGAGGGGACCAGGATACGCTCCTCCGCCTCGAAGGGCGCCTCGCGCCCGCCGTTGAAGAAGAAGGTGACGTGGGCGTATTTCTCGGTCTCCGCGAGACGCAGTTGGGTGAGGCCACGCCGCGCGAGGAACTCACCGAAGGTGTTCTTGAGCCGCTCCGGAGGAAAGGCCACCGGCACCCGGAACTCCGCATTGTATTCGGTCAGGCTGATGAAGCGCGCCAGGCGCGGCCAGTGGCGGCGCTCGAAGCCGTCGAATCCGGGTTCGATGAAGGCCCGCGTGAGCTGACGCGCGCGGTCCGAGCGATAGTTCATGAACACCAGCACATCGCCATCGCGTATCCGGCCGGAGTCACCGCCCGGAGCATCGATGACGGTGGGCTGGACGAACTCGTCGCTCTCGTCGCGGGCATAGGCCATGGCCAGGGCCTGCAGGGGATTCGGTGCATGATAGGCGGCCTCGCCCAGGGTCATGAGGTCGTAGGCGCGCCGGATGCGCGGCCAGCGATTGTCCCGGTCCATGGCGTAGAAACGCCCGATCAGGGTGGCGATGCGACCGGCGCCCAATTCCCCGAACAACCCCTGGATGCGTCGCAGGCTGGCCTCGGCGCTCTTCGGGGGGGTGTCGCGGCCGTCGAGAAAGGCATGTACGCAGACATCGCCGACCCCGCCTTCCACCGCCAGACGCACCATGGCCTGGATGTGCTCCTCGTGACTGTGCACCCCACCCGGAGAGAGCAGGCCCATGATATGCAGACGGGCGCCGCGCGTCCGCGCCAGTTCCACCGCGCCGGTGAGGGTCTGGTTGCGGAAGAAGGAACCGGTACGGATCGCCCGGCTGACCCGGGTGAACTCCTGGTACACCACCCGCCCGGCCCCCAGATTGAGGTGTCCCACCTCGGAGTTGCCCATCTGCCCGCTCGGCAACCCCACCGCCGACCCGGAGGCCTTGATGAGCGTATGGGGCCGGGTGCGCCAGAGGCGGTCCCACACAGGCGTATCGGCGTGAGCAATGGCATTGGCGTCGGCCTCCTCCCGATAGCCCCAGCCATCGAGGATGACCAACGCCACGGGCAGAGGGTGGATTCCCATAGGCTAGGTCGCAGGATCTCGTCGGTCCGGCTCGCGGTGAATTCCGCGAGCCTGCAATGGATGCATTATACGCTGGGGCGAATGAAATTGCCGGGAGGATGAACCCGGAGCCAACCTCCAGATCAATAGTGGTTTTCCCCTGGTTACCCCCTTCTCAAGAGGGGGAAAGGAAGCGTATCATTGTATCGTTAATCGGTTAAATTGGTGACTGGGAGAACCATGGAGCACAAACAACACCCGTCGATCCAGCGGATGCTCAACCAACCCGCCGCGGATGCGCACCTGGATCTGCTCGCGGACGAGGACGACATCGAACGCGCCTCGCGTTCCCTGAAGGCCATGTCCCACCCTCTACGCCTCAAGATCCTGTGTACTCTGGGCGACCAGGAGGTGAGCGTGCAGGACATCGTGGAACAGGTGGGCACCTCCCAGAGCAACATATCCCAACACCTGGCGATCCTCAGGGACAAGGGCATCTTGGCCTCGCGCAAGGACGCCAACCGGGTGTTCTACCGGGTCGGCGATTCCCGCACCCTGATGCTTATTGGTATGATGCGCGAGGTCTTCTGCCATCATGGACACTGACGAGAAGGCCTTGGAACCTGCCGGGTTCCCTCGCTACGGGGTGCCGTCGGCACCCCTTTTTTCGTAACCCCGGGCGCGGTCGGTATCCGAATCCCCGCGGACCGCGCCGCCCACTTCGCAAGAGGAATCCCATGGCGCGGCTCATCGAGTTCGTCGGCAACCACTGGCCCCTGTTCGTCGCCCTGTTCGCCATACTGGGCCTGCTGATCCACAACCTGATCACCGGCGACAAGGGCCAAGTGCCCCCCCTGGAGGCGACCCAGCTCATCAATCACGACGACGCCGTGGTGGTGGACGTACGCCCCCTGGCGGATTTCAACAAGGGCCACATCATCAACGCCATCAACCTCCCCGCAAACGGCTTCGCCCAGCAGATCAAGACCCTGGAGAGGTACAAGGACCGCCCCATCATCGTCAGCTGCCGGTCCGGCGCCCAGTCCGCGACAGCCGCCAAACAACTGCGCAAGGCCGGCTTCGAGAAGGTATACAATCTGCGCGGCGGCATCCTCGCCTGGCAGAACGCCAATCTGCCCGTGACCCGCAAGGGCAAGAAGAAAAAGGCCTGACCTGTCCCAATCCATCCACCCCACATATGCAGAGACCCCTTCATGAACGAACAGGCACCCAACCCCGAGGCCCAGGGCCAGGACCAAGGCAATGAAAAGCAGCTCATGCTGCAACGTATCTACCTCAAGGACCTCTCCTTCGAGGCCCCCAACGCCCCGGCGATCTTTCAGGGGGAGTGGCAACCCCAAAACGAGATGAATCTGAACACCCAGGTGGAACAGCTGGGTGACAATGCCTACGAAGTGGTGCTGACCGTCACCGTCAGCTCCCGGATCGGCGACAAGACCGCCTTCATCGTAGAGGTGCAACAGGCCGCCATCGTCGGCGTCGCCGGTTTCGCGGCGGAGGAGATGGCCCCCCTGATGGGCGCCTATGTACCAGCACAGTTGTTCCCCTTCGTGCGCGAGGTGGTGGCCGATCTGGTGAGCAAGGGCAGTTTCCCGCAGCTGGTGTTGCAACCGGTGAATTTCGACGCCCTTTTCATGCAACACCAACAGGAACTGGCGCGACAGGCCCAGGAAACGGGCGCCGCCCCCCACTGAGGCCATGACCGACCGCGGCCTTGTCACCGTTCTCGGGGCCGGTTCCTGGGGGACCGCCCTGGCCATCCTGCTGGCCCGCAACGGCGTCGCCACCCGGTTGTGGGGGCACCACGAGGGAGAGATCGGTATCCTCAGGGCAGAACGCCAGAACCGGCGCTATCTCCCGGGCATCCCCTTCCCCGCAGGGCTGGAGCTCGAAGGTGACCTGGCCACGGCCTTGACCGGGGCGCGCGAGGTCCTGGTGGCGGTGCCGAGCCACGCCTTCACCGAGACCCTCGAACGCCTCGCCCCCATCCTGGCCCGGGACACCGGCCTGTGCTGGGCCACCAAAGGCTTCGAGCCCACCGACGGACGCCTGCTCCACGAGGTGGCCCGGGACTGCCTGGGGCGCGAGGACCTCAGCATGATCTCCGGCCCCACCTTCGCCAAAGAGGTGGCCCGGGGCCTCCCGACGGCCATCACCGTGGCCGCCACCCGGCGCGAGCACGCGCGCCGGATCGCGGCCTATCTCCATGGCGAGGCCTTCCGTGCCTACACCAGCGACGACATCGTCGGGGTCCAGGTGGGGGGTGCGGCCAAGAACGTCCTCGCCATCGCCGCCGGCATCGCCGACGGTCTCGGCTTCGGCGCCAACACCCGCGCCGCCCTCATCACCCGCGGCCTGGCCGAGATCACCCGCCTCGGTCTCGCCCTGGGCGCCCAGGCCGAGACCTTCATGGGCCTCGCCGGCCTCGGTGACCTTGCCCTCACCTGTACCGACGACCAGTCACGCAACCGGCGTCTGGGCCTCGCCCTGGCGCGCGGCCTGAGCGTGGACCGAGCGCGGGCCGGAATCGGCCAGGAGGTGGAGGGCATGCACACCGCCGGGGTGGTGTGGCACAAGGCCGAGACCCTCGGGATCCCCATGCCCATCAGCGAACAGGTGCATCGGGTCCTGTTCCACGGGCTCGATCCACGGATCGCGGCCAGGGCGCTGTTGGAGCGGGCACTGAAGGCGGAACGGGATTGAGGCCACCGCCCCGGACGGCCTGCCCGCCGCGTTCGGGCAGGGCCCGGGTAGGCACGCGCGCCGTCTCGCCAGAATCGCCCCTCCATGATATAAAGGGCCGTTTATATCCCTTTTCCAAACACCCATGCGCCTGATCCGAGGCTACCACAACCTGCGCCCGGAACACCGCGGCACCCTGGCCACCATCGGCAACTTCGACGGGGTACATCTGGGTCATCAGGCGGTCTTTCGCGAACTCATCCGGCGGGCGCGCAGCCAGGGGCTGCCTGCCACCGTGGTCACCTTCGAGCCCCAACCCCAGGAGTGGTTCGCTCCCGAGTCCGCTCCGGCCCGCATCACCCGCCTGCGCGAGAAGCTGGAGGCCATCGGCGCCTGCGGCATGGATCAGGTGCTGGTGCTGGAATTCAATCCGCAACTGGCGGCCATGGAGGCGGAGGCCTTCACCCGCCGGATCCTCGCCCGGGACCTGGGGGTGCGCCATCTCCTGGTGGGTGACGACTTCCGCTTCGGCCGCGGCCGGCGGGGCGACTTCGCCCTGTTGCGACGCCTCGGCGGGGAACTGGGCTTCGGGGTCTCGGACCTGCACACCATCCGCCACGCCCAGGACCGGGTGAGCAGCACGCGCATCCGCCGTGCCCTGGCGGACGGCGACCTGGACACCGCCCACGCCCTCCTCGGCCGCCCCTACCGCATCGCCGGGCGGGTGGGTCACGGCCACAAGCGCGGGCGCCGCATCGGCTTTCCCACCGCCAACCTGGATCTGCGCCGCCGGGTCAGCCCGGTGCGCGGGGTGTTTGCGGTGCGGGTCCACGGCCTCGGCGAGACCCCCTGGCCCGGGGTGGCGAACGTGGGTGACCGGCCGGTCCTGAAGGGCGACGCCCGCTTCCTCCTGGAGGTCCACCTGTTCGACTTCGCAGGCGACCTCTATGGCCGCCATCTCCAGGTGGAGCTGGTGCAACGCCTGCGCGACGAGCGCCCTTTCGACTCCTTCGAGAGTCTGCGCCGCCAGATCGAGCTGGACGCCGCCGAGGCCCGGGCCCGGCTCGGCGCCGCGTCCGCATCCCTTCCGCTCTCAACCTAAGGCATCCGCCGTGACCGACTACAAAGCCACCCTGAATCTCCCCAAGACCGCCTTCCCCATGAAGGCCGGCCTGGCCCAACGGGAACCCGAGACCCTGGCCCGCTGGCGGGAGCTGGATCTCTACGGACGCCTGCGCGCGGCGCGCCGGGAACGCCCCAAGTTCGTGCTCCACGACGGCCCCCCCTATGCCAACGGCGAGATCCACATCGGCCATGCGGTGAACAAGATCCTCAAGGACATCATCGTCAAGAGCCGCGGCCTGGACGGCCTCGATGCCCCCTATGTACCCGGCTGGGACTGCCATGGCCTGCCCATCGAACTCCAGGTGGAGAAGCGGGTGGGCAAGCCGGGACGCAGAGTCACGGCCGCCGCCTTCCGCCGCGCCTGCCGCGACTACGCCGCCGAACAGGTGGCCCGCCAGAGCCGGGACTTCCAGCGCCTGGGCGTGCTCGGGGACTGGGAACGGCCCTACCTGACCATGGACCACCGCTTCGAGGCCGACATCGTGCGCGCCTTCGGCCGGATCCTCGAGCGGGGCCACGTGCACAAGGGCTACAAGCCGGTGCACTGGTGTACCGACTGCGGCTCGGCCCTGGCCGAGGCCGAGGTGGAATACGCCGACAAGGACTCCTACGCCATCGACGTGCGCTTCCGGCTCCCGGACGAGGCCGCCCTGTTCGGGCGCGCCCACCACGTCCCCAACGGCGAGGGCGAGGGGCCCGTCTCGGTGGTGATCTGGACCACCACCCCCTGGACCCTGCCCGCCAACCGCGCGGTGGCCCTCAACCCGACCCTGGAATATGCCCTGGTCCAGGTGCAGGGCCCGCAGGGCCCGGAGCGCCTGCTGGTGGCCGAGGCCCTGCTCAAGGACTGCATGGACCGCTGGGGCATCGAGCGCTATCAGGTAGTGGCCTACGCCCGCGGCGACGCCCTGGAGGGGCTGATGCTGGAGCACCCCTTCTACGACCGCGAGGTGCCCCTGATCCTGGGTGAGCACGTGACCCTGGAGGCCGGCACCGGCGCGGTCCACACCGCCCCCGGTCACGGCCTGGAGGACTACGTGGTGGGTCGGCGTTACGACCTGCCGGTGGACAACCCGGTGGGGGACGACGGCCGCTTCCTGGGGGACACCCCCCTGTTCGCCGGCCGGCACGTGTTCCAGGCCGACGACGAGGTCCTGGAGGTGCTCAAGGCCCGTGGCCGGCTGCTCAAGGTGGAACGCCTCAGCCACGCCTACCCCCATTGCTGGCGGCACAAGACCCCCGTCATCTTCCGCGCCACCCCCCAGTGGTTCGTCTCCATGGACCGCAACGGCCTGCGCGACCAGGCCCTGCAGGAGATCGGACGGGTACGCTGGCTGCCGGATTGGGGCCAGGCGCGCATCCAGGGCATGGTGGCGGACCGCCCGGACTGGTGCATCTCCCGCCAGCGCACCTGGGGGGTCCCCATCACCCTGTTCGTCCACCGCCAGGACGGCACGCCCCACCCCGACACCCCGCGCCTGATCGAGGAGGTGGCGCGGCGGATCGAGGCGGAGGGCGTGCAGGCCTGGTACGACCTGGATCCCGCCGACCTGCTGGGCGCGGAGGCCGGCCAATACGAAAAGGTGACCGACACCCTGGACGTCTGGTTCGACTCCGGGGTCAGTCACTATGCGGTGCTGGAGGGCCGCCCGGAACTGCGCGCCCCGGCCGATCTCTACCTGGAGGGCTCCGACCAGCACCGCGGCTGGTTCCAGTCCGCCCTGCTCAGTTCGGTGGCCATGTACGGCCGCGCCCCCTACCGCGAGGTCCTCACCCATGGCTTCACCGTGGACGCCGAGGGCCGCAAGATGTCCAAATCCCTGGGCAACGTGGTGGCCCCGCAGCGGGTCATCCAGTCCCTGGGGGCGGACATCCTGCGCCTGTGGGTGGCGGCCACCGACTACCGCGCCGAGATGGGCGTCTCCGACGAGATCCTCAAGCGCACCGCCGACGCCTACCGGCGCATCCGCAACACCGCCCGCTTCCTGCTCGGCAACCTGCACGGCTTCGACCCCGCCGCGAACGCCGTGCCCCGCCAGGCCATGATCGCCCTGGACCGCTGGGCGGTGGACCGCGCCCTGCGCCTCCAGGAGGAGATCGTCCAGGCCTATGCCGAATACCAGTTCCACCTCATCTACCAGCGCATCCACAACTTCTGCGTGGTGGACCTGGGCGGTTTCTACCTGGACGTGCTCAAGGACCGCCTCTACACCACCGGCGCCGACAGCCTGCCCCGCCGCTCGGCGCAGACCGCCATGTACCACGTGGCCGAGGCCCTGGTGCGCTGGCTCGCCCCCATCCTCAGCTTCACCGCCGAGGAGATCTGGGGCCACCTGCCGGGGGATCGCCCGGCTTCGGTGTTCCTGGCCACCTGGTACGGCGATCTGTTCGGGCTCGACCACGACGCCCCCCGTGATCGCGCCTGGTGGGAAGGGATACGGGAGGTCCGCGCGGCCGTGGGCAGGGAGATCGAGGCGGCGCGCAAGGCCGGGGTCATCGGCGGCTCCCTGGACGCCGAGGTGGACCTCTACGCCGGCCCCGGGCGCCTGGCCGCGCTGGCGCCTCTGGGTGAGGAACTGCGCTTCCTGCTCATCACCTCCGAGGCCCGCCTGCATCCCCTCGCGGAGGCCCCACCCGAGGCCGCCCGCACCGCCCTGGAGGACCTCCGGGTCGCCGTTGCGCGCAGCCCTCACGCCAAGTGCGCACGCTGCTGGCACCACCGCCCGGAGGTGGGGACCCTGGCCGGCCACCCCGACCTCTGCGCGCGCTGCCTGGACAACATCGAAGGCCCGGGAGAGACCCGCCGCCATGCCTGAACGGCCCGTGGGCGGGCGCCGCTGGCTCTGGCTCTCGGCCCTGGTGGTGGTCCTCGACCAGGCCACCAAGGCCCTGGCCGAGTGGTTCCTGGACCCGGCACGCCCCGTCGATCTGCTGCCGGTGCTCGCCCTGCACCTGACCCACAACCGGGGGGCGGCCTTCAGCCTCCTGGCCGACGCCGGCGGCTGGCAGCGGGGCTTCTTCATCGTCCTCACCGTGGCGGTGGTGGCCTTTCTGATCCACTGGCTGGGCCGTCTCCAGACCGCCGAGCGCCTCGCCGCCATCGGCCTCGCCCTGGTGATCGGCGGCGCCCTGGGCAACCTCGTGGACCGCATCGCCAGCGGCGAGGTGGTGGACTTCATCGACGCCCACTGGGGGCACTGGCACTGGCCCGCCTTCAACCTGGCCGATTCCGCCATCACTGTCGGCGTCGCCCTGCTCCTGTGGGACGGCATCCGCGGCAAGGGCCGGAGCGCGGAATGAAGGTCCTGTTCCTGGGCAAGGCCGGCGATGCACGCTGCGGACGTGCCCTGGACCTCTGCCGGCGCGCCTGGACCCAGGTGGATGCCTGCCTCGGAGACTGGGGGGATCCGCTGCCCCGGAGGGCGCGGGAGTGGCGGGGTGACCTCCTGCTCAGCTATCTCTCCCGCTGGGTGGTGCCCGGTGACCTGCTCGCCCGGGCGCGGATGGCCGCCCTCAACTTTCACCCGGCCCCGCCCGAGTACCCGGGCACCGGCTGCATCAACTTCGCCCTCTATGAGGCTGCCACCCGGTTCGGCGTCACCTGCCACCACATGGCCGCACAGGTGGACAGCGGCGCCCTGGTGGCGGTACGCCGCTTCCCCGTGCTCCCGGGCGACGACCTCGGCAGCCTCCTGGAGCGTAGCCACGACCAACTCCTGGCCCTGTTTCAGGAGATCGTCGGTGGCCTCGCCGACGGCCGGCCCCTACCCGCGAGCGCAGAGCGCTGGCGCCGCCCCCCCTTCACCCGCCGCCAGCTCGACGCCCTGGCCCGCATCGAACCGGACATGGACGCGGCGGAGATCGCCCGCCGGATCCGTGCCACCACCTTCGGCCGCTGGCGCCCCTGGGTGGAGATCCATGGGTTCCGGTTCGAATACCGGCCCCCGGCGGAGGAGGCCCGGCCCACCCCTCCCTGACCGGTCCGGGTCACCGCACCAGACCAGCTCACCGTTTTCATTGTCTTCCAGAGGGTGCCCATGTACCAGAACGAAGAGTCCACTGCCGACCCCGATTGGGATACCCCGCTCGACATCCGGCTCACCCCCGCGGCCCTGATCCATGCCCTGTTCGCCACCGCCAACAACGTCCATACCGGCTGGACCAGTTGCGTGGACGAGACCCTGGTGATCTCCGACCTGCTCACCCTGGACGACCGCGGCACCCTCCATTGCCGCCTGGTGGAACAGGAATTCGCCGAGGAAGGGGAGGAGGATCGGGTCTGGCACGACTGGGGCGTGGAACTGCGCCTCGGCCAGATCTATGTGATCGGCCACTGGCAGATCCTCGCCTCGGCCCCGCCGCTCGACTGGGAATGGTGCGCACGCGAGGCCGAGCGGGTATTCGACAAGGCCTGCGTGTTGCTGGGCAAACGCACCAGGCGCGGTCTGGTGGTGGAGGAACCGGTGGCCCTGGAGCAGCCCCCGCGCCAGCAGAGGCATTGACCCAGGGCAAGATTCACAGCGCCCGCGCCAACCCGAAGGGCGAAGACCAGGGAGCGGCTGCGGCCGTGACGACTCCTGCACGGAGTGGCCACGCCGGATCGCGGCTGGAGCCGCTCTACCAGGAACCGGGCCAGGCTCGCCAACAGCCGTTCCCCCGCCCGTCGACTGCGCACGTAGATGTTGCATGCGTCCGCGTAGCAGCAGACGGCTGCCTTCGGATCCCACCTCGCGATGGGCACCCTTGCCGTTCGGCCAATCGTTCCCCTTGCCGGGCCGGCAGGAGACTTCCATCCCCAAGCCATCCCTTCGCCACCACAGCTCGGGGAATAGCGCCAGGCACGGCACTGCACGCCATGCCTGGCACACCAAGAAAAGGCCCGCCATGAGGCGGGCCAGTTCGTCATCGGCTCCACGCCGCCGGGCGGCGGCCTTTACATCACTCCGCGGCCACCTCGATCTTGTGCCTCTTGGTCACCTCGGCCTTGGGCAGCACGATCTCCAGCACCCCGTCCTTGAAGTTGGCCTTGGCCTCTTCGGCCTTCACCGCGCTCGGCAACTGCAGGCTGCGCACGAAGCTGCCGCGGCGGATCTCGGAGCGATGATAGCGGCCTTCCTTGTCCTCTTCCTTCTTTTCTTCCTTGGTCTCACCCCTCAGAGTGAGCAGATCGTCGTCGAGGGTGATCTCCACCTCGTCCTTGGTGTAGCCGGGCAGTTCGGCCTTCACGGTGACGTCGTTCTCGTGCTCGATGAGATCCACCCGGGGCATCTGCGCCTGGAGTTCACCGAGTTCGGGCCAGCGGGTGCTCAGGGGCGCCGTCAGGCCGCGGCCGAAAAAGCTGTCTATCATCCGATCCATCACCTCGAAGGGATCCACGAGATCCCGCGTGGGGGTGGTAGGCGCGGTACCTTTCTTCTGAACGATGTGGGTTGCCATGGTCTGTTCCTCCTCATGCAGGTGAAATCCACACTTTCGCGATTGGTCTTCGGTCCCCGCCGATCATCCTGACCCGGGCCCCTCTGTACGAGCGAGGGGCCTCGTGGAGCGAATCGAACGGTGACCTTGCGTCACCCCGGGAAGTGGGGATTCAGCCCTTCTGTTTCAAGGGTAAGGAGGGACTTCAAGTCATGACCCCGGGCGAAAAGCTGTAGCTGTCGAGGATCCGGATATAGCTGGTGCGGACCAGTTCGCCCAGGTCGGGACAGGCCAGGTAGCTGAGCCGACCGCGGAACTCGTCTATGGATTCGAAGCCCTGGGCATCCATCCATTCGCGGATACCTGCGAGGACCGTTTCGAGATGGCCGGGGCCGTGCACCAACAGGGCGCTGCACAGGTGTACCACGTCGGTCCCGGCGAGCAGCAGCTTGATGGCATCGGTGGCGGTATGGATCCCGCTGGTGGCCCCCAGACTGAGTTCGGTGCGTCCGTGCAGCAGCGCGATCCAGCGCATGGGTAGGAGCAGTTCGCCGGAAGTGGAGGGGTGCAGGCTGGGTTGCAGGCGCAGACTGTCGATGTTGATGTCGGGCTGGTAGAAGCGGTTGAACAGGGCGACCCCGGAGGCCCCGGCCCGTTCCAGGCGGCGGACCATGGCGGGCAGGGCGCTGAACCAGGGCGAGAGCTTCATGTTGATGGGCAGGTTCAGGTGTCCCCTGAGCAATTGCAGCAGGTCGATGTAGCGCCGCTCCACCTGGGCGGAGTCCTCGTCGGGGTCGGTGGGGACGTAATAGACATTGAGTTCCAGGGCGTCGGCGCCGGCGGCCTGGATCTCCTCGGCGTGTTTGATCCAGCCACCGGGGCTGACCCCGTTGAGGCTGGCCACCACGGGAATCTCCAGGGCCTCTTTGAGTCGGCGCAGGTTGTCGAGATAGTCGTCCAGTGGGTGTTCGAAGTCCCAGTGGGCGGGGAGGAAGCTCTGCGCCTCGCCGAAGCCGGTCTCCTGCTCGTGCAGGAACCGGGACATGCCCTCCTCCTCGCCACGCACGGCCTCTTCGAACAGGGAGTGCATGATCAAGGCGCCGGCGCCGGCGTCCTCCAGGCGGCGGGCGCTGTCCAGGTCGCGCGCCAGGGGTGAGGCCGAAGGCACCAGGGGGGTGCGTATGTCCATGCCGAGATAGCGGGTCACGAGGTCCATGGGGGGCTCCATCGAATGAAAGTCGCGCTCGCGCGCTCTGAACTCCCTTCTCCCGGTGGGAGACCTGCCTGTGCCGCGCCAGCGCCAGGCGGGGGGCCGGGGTGAAGGAGAAGATTGAGTCTCCAGCGCATGGCGGCCGTCATGCGCCTTCGGGGGGTGTGCCGGCCTTCTTCACCGCCAGACTGGCCAGTTGCCGGTACAGGAAGGACTGGGACTCCACGTCGGCCTGGGCTTGGCGCAGATAACGCTCGGCCAGATCGGGGTGGGTCCGGGTGAGGACGCTGAAACGGGTCTCGGTGAGGGCCCAATCGCGGTAGGGGATGGCGGGGTCCTTGCTGTCCAGGTGCAGGGGGTTCTCGCCCCGGGCCAGGCGCCGCGGATCGTAACGCAACAGGCCCCAATGGCCCGCGGCCACCGCCAGGTCCTGCTGACGCAGGTTGTTGGACAGATCCACGCCGTGGGCGATGCACGGGCAATAGGCCAGGATCAGGGACGGCCCGGGATAGGACTCGGCCTCCAGGAAGGCGCGCAACGTCTGCACGTCCTTGGCCCCGAAGGCCACCCGGGCCACGTAGACATCGCCGTAGGCCATGGCCATCAGGGCCAGATCCTTCTTCTCCCTCGGCTTGCCGGCGGCGGAGAACTTGGCCACCGCCCCCAAGGGGGTGGCCTTGGAGGTCTGGCCGCCGGTGTTGGAATAGACCTCGGTGTCCAGCACCAGGATATTCAGGTCCCGCCCCGAGGCCAGGACGTGGTCGAGGCCGCCGTAGCCGATGTCGTAGGCCCAGCCGTCGCCACCGATCGACCACACCGACTTGCGCACCAGATAGTCCGCGACCCCGCCGAGCCGGCGCGCCTCGGGACGATCGAGGCCGGCCAGATCGCGTTTCAGGGCGGTGACCCGGTGGCGTTGCTCGTGGATGCCGGCCTCGTCGTCCTGGGCCGCCTCCAACAGGGCCTGCACCCGCTCTCCGCCCAACGCCCCCGAGAGGGTGCGCAACAGGTCCTCGGCCTGCCGCCGGTTCTGGTCGATGGCGATGCGCATCCCCAGGGCGAACTCGGCATTGTCCTCGAACAGGGAGTTGTTCCAGGCCGGTCCCCGCCCGTCGGGATTGGTGGCATAGGGGGTAGTGGGCAGGTTGCCGCCGTAGATGGAGGAACAGCCGGTGGCGTTGGCGATCACCATGCGATCGCCGAACAACTGGGTGGCCAGGCGGATGTAGGGCGTCTCGCCACAACCGGAACAGGCCCCGGAGAACTCGAACAGGGGCTGGAGGATCATGGCGTGCTTGATCTTCGAGGGCTGAAGCGCCCGCCGGTCGTATTCGGGCAGGCCCAGGAAGAAGGACCAGGCCGGCTTCTGCCGGTCGTGAAAGGCCCGATCCGGGGTCAGGTTGAGGGCCTTGCGCCCGGGGTCCCGTCGATCGCGTATGGGACAGACGGCCACGCACAGGCCGCAACCGGTGCAATCCTCGGGCGCCACCTGGTAGGCGATCCGCCAACCGGCCGGAAAGTCCCGGCCGCGCACCGGGGCGTGCATGAAACCCGCCGGCGCCTTCTCCAGGCCCTCGGACGGAAACACCTTGGCGCGGATGGCGGCATGGGGGCAGACCAGGGGGCACTTGCCGCACTGGGTGCAGAGCTCCGGTTCCCAGCGGGGGATCTCCAGGGCGATATCGCGCTTCTCATAGGCGGCGGTACCCAGCGGCCAGGTCCCGTCGGCGGGGAAACGGCTCACCGGCAGATCGTCGCCGCGACCGGCGATCAGGGGCGCGGTGACCTCGCGCACGAAGGCCGAAGCCTCGGCCGGCACCACCGGCCGACGCCGGTGCCCGGTCACCGGGAGACCGGCCACGTCCACCTCGTGGAGGCCCTCCAGGGCGGTCGCGATGGCGGCCAGGTTGCGCTCCACCAGGGCGCGTCCCTTGCGCCCGTAGGTCTCGCGCACCGCCTCTTCGATCCGCGCCCGCGCCTCGGCGAGATCGAGGATCCCGATGATGGCAAAGAAACAGAGCTGCATGATGGTGTTGATGCGCCGCCCCAGCCCCTTGTCCGAGGCGATGCCGTAGGCATCCACCACGAAGAAACGCAACCCCTTGGCCTGGATCTGCTCCTGCACCTCCCGCGGCAACCGCCCCCAGGCCTCGTCCACCCCCGCCTGGGTGTTGAGCAGGAAGACCCCGCCCGCCCGGGCCTTGGCCAACATGTCGTAACGCCCCAGGAAGACCTCCTGATGACAGGCCACGAAGTCGGCGTCCCCGTCGCCGATCAGGTAGGTGGATTGGATGGGCTCGGCACCGAAGCGCAGGTGGGACACGGTGACCGCGCCGGCCTTCTTGGAGTCGTACTGAAAATAGCCCTGGGCGTGGTGGGCGGTGGCCTCGCCGATGATCTTGATGGAGTTCTTGTTGGCCGATACGGTGCCGTCCGAGCCCAGCCCGTAGAACACGCAGGCGGTGACCCCGCGGTTGGCATCCACCCGGAAGGTCGGATCCCAGTCCAGGCTGGAACCGCTCAGGTCGTCATGGATACCCAGGGTAAAGCCCTGCCGGGGCCGCGGCGCGGCCAGCTCGTCGAATACGGCCTTCACCATGGCCGGGGTGAACTCCTTCGACGACAGGCCGTAACGCCCGCCCAGCACCCGCGGCAATTGGGCCAGGCGGCCATCCATGAAGGCCTGGGCGAGGGCGGTGGTGACGTCCTTGAACAGGGGCTCCCCGCCGGCGCCCGGTTCCTTGGTGCGGTCCAGCACCGCCAGGGCACGGGTGGTCCGCGGCAGGGCCTGGAGCAAATGGGTGCTGGAAAAGGGCCGGTACAGGCGCACCCGGATCATACCCACCCGTTCGCCCCGGGCCGCCAGGTGGTCCACGGTCTCCGCCACCGCCCCGCTGCCCGATCCCATGAGCAGGACCACCCGCTCGGCCTCGGGATGGCCCTGGTAGTCGAACAACCGATACCGCCGCCCGGTGCGCGCCCCGAGGCGGTCCATGACCCCCTGGACGATGTCGGGCAAGGCCCGATACCAGGGATTGACCGTCTCGCGCCCCTGGAAATAGGCGTCCGGATTCTGCGAGGTGCCGCGCACCACCGGCCGGTCCGGAGTCAGGGCACGCGCCCGGTGAGCGGCGATCGCCTCGGCATCGAGCACCGCGCGCATGTCGTCCGCGGACAATTCGGCGATCTTGGCCACCTCGTGGGAGGTACGGAAGCCATCGAAGAAATGGATGAAGGGCACCCGCCCCTCCAGGGTGGCGGCCTGGGCGATGAGGGCCAGGTCCATCACCTCCTGCACCGAACCGGAACAGAGCATGGCAAAGCCGGTGCCGCGGCAGGCCATCACGTCCGAATGGTCGCCAAAGATGGACAGCGCCTGCACCGCCAGGGAACGGCTGGCCACATGCAGCACCAGGGGGCTCAGCTCCCCCGCGATCTTGTACAGATTCGGGATCATCAGCAACAGGCCCTGGCTGGCGGTGAAGCTGGTGGTGAGGGCCCCGGCCTGGATCGCCCCGTGGATGGCCCCGGCCGCCCCCCCTTCGCTCTGCATCTCCACCACTTCGGGCACCGTCCCCCAGAGGTTGGTGCGCCCCAGGGACGACCACTCGTCCGCCCACTCGCCCATGGGCGAGGCAGGGGTGATGGGATAGATGGCGATCGCCTCGTTGCACAGGTGGGCCACATGGGCCGCGGCCTGATTGCCGTCGAGGGTGACCAGGGTGGGGGTGTCGCTCATCGTGCCGGGGCCCTCCGCTGTGGGGTCATCCAAGCATGGCCATCCACGCCGGCGAGGGCAACGTAAGCCTTTGATCTCCGTCAATGAGAGGGGAATCGACGCCCTGAGTCACCGAGTGCCGGCCCCTGGGGTATCAGACGCAACCCCAACAGCCCCAGCAACACCCCGGCATAGATCCCCGGCTCCAGATAGTCGGCCTTGGTGAGCCACAGGAAATGTCCCACGGCCAACAGGGCGGCGGGATAGACTCCCCGGTGCAGGCGCTTCCAGCGCCGCCCCAGGCGCCGCATCCAGCCGCGGGTGGAGGTGACGGCCAGGGGCACCAGCAGGCCGAAGGCCGCCATCCCCAACATCACGTAAGGGCGCTTAGCCAGGTCCTCCGCCATGGCCCGCCAGTCCAGGCCCTGGTCGAGCCATATCCAGACCGACAGGTGGAGTACGGCATAGAAGAAGGCCCAGAGCCCCAGCAGGCGGCGCATCCGCAAGGGCCAGGACCAGCCGCTGAGACGCCGCAACGGGGTCATGGCCAGGGTCAGCAGCAGCAGACGCAGGGCCCAGGCGCCGCTGGCGTGACTCAGGGCCTCCACCGGGTTGGCGCCGAGGCGGTCTCCGACCAGGGCCGCCAGATAGCCCCCGAGGATACCGAGACAGACGAGCCAGACCGGGGTCTTGAGCAACCACCCGGGATACGAAGAACCGGCCGTCCCCCGGCCCCTTCGCCGGCGCGGCAGCGGCACGCCTCTGTCGCCCGGCCCCATCAGAAAAACTTGTGCAGATCCATGCCCCGGTAGAGCCCCGCCACTTCCGCCGCATAGCCGTTGAACATCTGCGTGGGCTGCTTGCCGGCGAATACCGAGGCCCCCAGGACCCGGTGCCGGCGTTGGCTCCAACGCGGATGGTCCACCTCCGGGTTGACGTTGGCATAGAAGCCGTATTCGTCGGATTGCAGGCGATTCCAGGTGGTCACCGGTTGGTGTTCACTGAAATGGATGCGGACCACCGACTTGATGCTCTTGAAGCCGTACTTCCAGGGCACCACCAGGCGCAAAGGGGCGCCGTTCTGGGCCGGCAGTTCCTCACCGTACAGGCCGGTGGCCAGGAGGGTCAGCGGGTGCATCGCCTCGTCCATGCGCAGGCCCTCGCGGTAGGGCCAGCCGAGGCGCAGGCGGCGCTGTCCCGGCAGGGGGTGATCCGGATCGTAGAGGCTCTCGAAGGCCACGTACTTTGCCTTCGAGGTGGGTTTGAAGCGGCGCAACAGATCACCCAGGGAGAAACCCACCCAGGGCACCACCATGTACCAGGCCTCCACGCAACGGAACCGGTAGACCCGCTCCTCGCGCGGATAGACCTTCAGGATCGTCTCGATGTCTATCTCGCCGGGCGCCTCGCATTCCCCGTCCACCCGCACCGTCCAGGGCCGGGTGGGCAGGAAGGCGGCGCGTTCCGCCGGGGTCTCCTTGTCCGAGCCCAGTTCCAGGAAGTTGTTGTAGTGAGTGACGTCGGCGTAGTCGGTCAGGGGTTCGTCCACCCGGTAGCCCGTCTTCACCACACCCTCCAGAGGACGCCCGTGCCGGGCCGGCGTGGCTTCGTCCGGTTCCCTCCCCCACCACCACGCACCGGCGCCGGCCGTGGCGCCCAGCACCCCCAGGGCAAGACCGGACTGGATCCAGCGGCGGCGGGTAAGCCACACCTCTTTGGGCGTGATCTCGGAGGGCTTGGGTTGGGAGGAAGACATGGGACCTTCTCCAGGTTGACGAACGAGCATGTGATTTTGACCACCGGACCCGCATCCAGTTCGGAAACCCCGGAGGAGGCCCAGGACATCCATGCCAGGATTGCACATCCCAGAACAAATCGGGACATTCAGTCATGTTATGCTCAGCCACATGCTCGAGACCCTGCACCGGATCGTCAAGGAGGTCAACACCGCCCGCGACCTCGAAAGCGCCCTGGAGATCATCGTCTCCCGGGTCAAGCAGGCCGTGAAGGCCGATGTCTGTTCCGTCTACCTGACCGATCCCGAGCACCGCGACATGACCCTCATGGCCACCGACGGCCTCGACCCGGCGGCCGTGGGCAAGGTCCGCCTGCCCCTGGGCCAGGGCCTCATCGGGGTGGTGGCGGAACGCGCCGAGAACCTGAACCTGGCCGACGCCCCCGACCATCCCCGCTACGTATTCGCCGCTGAGACCGGCGAGGCGCGCTACCACGGTTTCCTCGGCGTCCCCATCATCCAGGCCGGTCGGGTCCTAGGGGTCCTGGTGGTGCGCCAGCGCGCCCCCCGCGCCTTCGCGGAGGACGAGGTCACCTTTCTCTTCACCCTTGCCGCCCAACTCGCCGGGGCCATCACCCACGCCCGCGCCAGTGGCGAGCTGCGCCGCCTGCAACAACGCCGCGGGGGCCTGCCCAACCACTTCCTAGAAGGCCGCGCCGCCTCCACCGGGATCGGGCTGGGCACCGCCGTCGTGGTCTACCCTCCGGCTCGCCTGGAAGAGGTCCCCGACCGCCGCGCCGAGGATCCGGACGCCGAGGAGGAGGCCTTCCGCACCGCCGTGGCGGGCGTGGTACAGGACCTGATGGAACTCGCCGACCGCTTCGAGGACGAACTGCCGGCCGAGGAACTCGCCCTGTTCGACGCCTGGCTGATGATGCTGGAGAGCGACACCCTGGTGGAGGGTACGGTCAAGGCCATCCGCGACGGCAGCTGGGCCCCGGGCGCCCTGCGCGAGGTGATCCTGGACCACGTCCGGCGCTTCGACGAGATGGAGGACCCCTACCTGCGCGAACGCGCCCAGGACGTCATGGACCTGGGCCGACGCATCCTCGCCCACCTCCAGCACGCCGAACCGCGCACCCGCGACTGGCCCGAACGCACCGTCCTGGTGGGCGACGAGATCAGCCCCATGCAGCTGGCCGAGGTCCCCGACGGCCAGCTCGCGGGACTGGCCTCCGTCCGGGGCACCGGCTCCTCCCACATCGCCATCCTCGCCCGCGGCATGGGCGTGCCCGCCGTGATGGGCGTGGAAGGCCTGCCCGCGGCTCAGGTGGACGGACTGGAGATGGTGGTGGACGGCTACCTGGGGCGCATCTACGTGGCCCCCACCCCCGCCATCCGCGACCAATACGAGCGTATCCAGGCCAACGACCGCCGCCTCGACCGGCAACTGGAATCCCTCGCCGACCAGCCCGCGGCCACCGCCGACGGCCACCGTGTGCCGCTGCTGCTCAACACCGGCCTGGTGAGCGAGGCCCGGCCCCTGGGCATCGAAGAGACCGATGGCGTCGGCCTCTACCGAACCGAACTGCCCTTCATGCTGCGCGACCGTTTCCCCAGTGAAGAGGTCCAGACCGCCAACTACCGCAACGTCCTGTCCACCTTCTACCCCAACCCGGTCACCATCCGCACCCTCGACATCGGCGGCGACAAGCCCCTGCCCTACTTTCCGGTGGAAGAGCCCAACCCATTCCTCGGCTGGCGCGGCATCCGCATCTCCCTGGACCACCCCGAGATCCTCATCCCCCAGTTACGCGCCATGCTCCGCGCCGACGTGGGCCTGAGCAACCTGCGCGTACTCCTGCCCATGATCACCACCCTGGACGAACTGGAGCGCGCCTGGCACTACCTGCATCAGGCCCACGACGAACTGAAGGAAGAGGGCCTGGCGGTGGGAATGCCGCCCCTGGGGGCGATGATCGAGACCCCGGCCGCGGTCCTCCAGGCCGCCGCCCTCGCCCGCCGCTGCGACTTCCTCTCGGTGGGCACCAACGACCTCACCCAATACCTGCTCGCAGTGGACCGCAACAACGCCCACGTGGCCGACCTCTACGACGACCTCCACCCGGTGGTGCTGCGGGCCCTGTGCGACGTGGTGGAGGCCGCCCACGCCGCGGGCCGCCAGGTGAGCGTCTGCGGCGAGATGGCCGGCCACCGCCTGGCCGCCCTGCTCCTGGTGGGCATGGGCGTGGACCAGCTCAGCATGGGCGCCGGCAGCGTGCGCCCGGTGAAATACGTCCTCCGCCACTTCCGCCGCGACGAGATGCGCGCCCTGCTCCAGCAGGCCCTGGCCTGCGAAGACACCGCCTGCGTGCGCGAAGGCGTCAAGGCCGCCCTCGCCGCGAAGGGCCTCTGCGGCCTGGTGGGGCCCGCTTAGCCACCCGTAGGCTCAGGCCGCGCCAATCCCCGGGCATCCCAGGGAACCCCGTCACAAAAAATACAAAATATACAGGGGGCTGGGAATTCTTCCGCATAAAGTCCTTGATGTTCGGCACAAGCCTTGCCATCCTTTTGTCGAAGCCTTGATTATGGACAGTACCGCCCGAGGTCGCCCCCTATGATCCCTACCCACCCGCGCCCCCTTGCCTTCACCGCCCTCGCCGCCCTGCTCGGCCCTCTGGCCGCCGACGCCGGCATCGCCGCCTTCCCCGGCATCGGCACACCCACCTACGACCAGGCCTATGTCGACGCTGCCGTGGCCAACGCCCGCGCCCAGGGCCGCCAGGAGGCCGCCGCCGAATGCCTGGCCGACCCCGGCAACTGCGGCTGCAACGACGGCCTCGCCCCCTGCGGGGTCAGCACCGCCAGCACCCTGCCCAACGCCCTCTACGGCGAGACCGAGCCCAACGACCACATGGTGGCCGCCGATCCCCTGGTCTCCACCGCCAAATACTGGGGCCAGAGCCAGTCCCTCGACGACCAGGACTGGTTCTACGTCACCACCAACGAGCCCAACCAGGTCCTCACCCTCAACTTCACCGTCCCCGACCGGGTCCTCACCAGCCCCGACCGCCTCACCCAGGGCTGGCTCATCTCGGTGAAGGACGCCGCCGGCAACGACTACGCGAAATTCGACACCCGCTTCGCCCTGGACGACCCCACCACCGCCGAAAAGAACGAATCCAAGGAGATCACCTATCCCGTCTTCCTCGGCCACCAGGGGACCTACTACGTGGTGGTCCAGCCGCAATTGGCGGACGCCTCCGGCACCCCCATCACCACCACCGTGGGCCAGAACCTCAACGACCTGAGCGTCCTCTACGCCCCCTACAACCTCGTGGCGGTGCTCGACTACTCCCAGCTCGACAATGCCCCGCCGGATGTGAACTTCCACGACGTGGAGATCGAGCCCAACGATACCGACGCCCAGGCCAATGCCCTGACCACGGGAGTCACCCTCTACGGCGCCCTGCTGATGACCCGCGACCCCACCAGTGTCCAGACCGTCGGCGGCGCGCCCCAATATCTCCAAGCCGACCAGGACTGGTACAAATACCACTCCGACGGCAACGAACAGGTGGTGCTTGCCTGGTGCGGCATGCAGGACTGCGAAAAGGGCACTTGGTACGTGGAGGTCCGCCAGGGCAGCGCCACCGGACAGATTCTGGCCTCCGGCAACACCACCGAGGCCGGCAAGACCTTCAACTTCGGGATCAAGGATCCAGGGGACTATTACCTGCACGTGGACTTCAAACGGGATCTGAACGCCACCTGCCTGGAGTACTCGGATACCGGTGACCCCAGCGTAGATCTGAACTGTACCGGTCGGGCTGAGCAGTGTCAGCAGCTCACCGTCACCGCCGCCGCCACTACCAGTTATGCAACCTGTACCTATGCGGCCGGCAACGGCTGCGGAGACACCCAACAGAGTGACAACACCACCAGTGACGCAAATTGCAACGCGCACCCCGGTTCCACGGGGTGCAGCATCGCCTGCGCCCGCACCGACCTAGGAGAAAGCTCAGCCATCACTGGCCACTGTAGCATTACAACCACCACGACCTGTACCCAGGACTCCGACTGCCCCGCAGGCCCCCCCGCGGAGACCTGTACGATCACCAGCAACGCGCCGGTCAATGGCTACCCGCTCTGGAAATGGGCCGAATCCTGCACCGCCTTCGAGCGTGTCTGCCTGAAATACGGCCAGACCCAGGACCTCGCCGACACCCTCTCCGCCAGTTACAACTTCACTTGGTGGGGAACCAAGCTCCTCCCCCTCACCAATGGCACCCCGGCCTTCGAGGGCTTCCAGGAACGCCCGGCCTTCTACCAGTCCCGCTGACGATCCATCCATGCTGCCCCCCGCCTGCGGCAGGCGGGGGGAGCAAGCGCCTCATGGCGGGGCCTTGACCGGCCTTAGAGACGAGGCCCAGGGGTGCATGGGTCGGCCACGGGAGCGAAGTATTCGTATGCGACGGGTATATAATCCAGCTGTCCCCTACCCCACCCAAAGGTGAGTCCCATGGCCCTGGCCGCCGAAGACCTGGAGCAGATCCGCCACCTCGTCGAGCAGGTGGTCGATCAACGCGCCGCCGCCCTGTCCCCAAAGGTGCACTACGAGATCGAGGTGCGCGACCGGGTCATCCGGCTCGAGGAGGAGCTGCGCCATCAACGCGAGCTGATGGCGCAGGGCTTCCGGCTCATGGAGAAACGCTTCGAACAGGTGGACAAGCGCTTCGAGCAGGTGGACAAGCGCTTCGAGCAGGTGGACAGGCGCTTCGAGCAGGTGGACAAGCGCTTCGAGGAACTACGGGAAGACATGCAGAACCGCTTCGAAGCCGTGGACAAGCGCTTCGAGGAACTACGGGAAGACATGCAGAACCGCTTCGAGGCCGTGGACAAACGCTTCGAGGCCATGGACAAACGCTTCGAGGCCATGGACAAACGCTTCGAGACCCTCGTCAGCCGTATAGACCGCCTCATCTTCTGGATGTTCGGCATGATGGTGACCGTCGGCAGCATGGTGGTGGCGGCCATAAAGTACCTCCCGTCGCTTGGGGATTGACGGCAGTTGCGTCGACTGATGGGGGAAATGGGAGGTGGGGGTGTAAAAAGAACTGTGTAACTGGTTATCTTACGATGACAGAAGGAGTGAGAGATGACCAAGAAACAGTCAACACAAGATGCCCTATTGGATGAG
>JALSSC010000052.1 GCA_026984455.1 Chromatiaceae bacterium | reverse complement strand
CCCTCGCACCCCTGGGCTGTGTTGCGAAAGCTCGCCATAGTCCCCGCTATGACTCGCTTCCGCGCCTTGCCCAGGAGCACGAGGAACACCCTCGAAAAACGAAATATTCACGTGCGACGGGTATACCACATCATCAAGCGGCGGCACGAGATTCCGTCACGGTCTCCGTGCTACCATCACCCGCGACGTGGCCACCTCCTTCCCTGAAGCTGCCTCTCCGAGGCCCGGAGATCGTATTGTTTCTTCGTCACCAACCCAGCCGTTCGAACAGCCCCTTCTCCCCCGTACCCTTATTATTGCGCGTATTCCGCTCAATCTCGGCCAGGCACAACGCGGCCTGTGCCTGGGTACGGAGTTCCGTGCCTCGCACATATCCATAGCGATACCCGGAATACCCACCGGCCGCCCCACCCGCCAGCGTGGCCAGGGCCTTGAGCAGGCCGCAGCATACCACGCCGGCACCGAGCCCAAAACCGATGAGAACTCCCCCGACCGGATACAAGAGCATATTCATCTTGGCCGCTTGATCCATGTTCCGGCTGTTCTCTTCAAACACCTTCGAATCATAGGTGCGGGGACCGGTCTCCGTGTCGTTTTCGCTGCTGTTGAATATATGGGCGTCGGCAGTCTTGTCGGTATCGTCTTCAAACATGGTGGTCTCTCGTATTCGGTGGAAATCGGAGTCGGCGAATCTCTTGGATAGTTCTAGTCTTCGGATCGGCGAACTCGGTAGGCGGAATGACAGGCGACGCACTGCTTCACTACTTTGGCCATGGCCGCAAGCGCCTTATCCAAGGCATCCCCCTTTGCTGCATTCCTGGCCACCTTGGCAAAGTGGCTGGCTGCTTCATGCATACGTTTACCCTGAGCGCGCATGTCTCGTGGCAGATACTTTCCAACATACATTTTAAAATGCATCTCAGCAGAGGACATGCCCAGACCTTCCTCCGCTACGGCGGCAGCCTTCTCGTATTCATGCCGGGACAATAGATAAGTCATATCCTGAAGGGTCTCCAGATGACCCCGCATCATCCTCATCAAATGCTTCCCGGCGAATGCAGGCATCTCAACATCCCGGGCGCTTGCCATCATCGTTACCGGCATGATAGAAGCGCAGAGCAAAATGACTGCTGTCAGCTTAGTCGACAAGTTGCATTCCTCTCGAATAGGTGTGAACAGGGGGATCAGAGCGGTTCGACGCAGTTTATTGTTTAGCGTAGAGGACGGCTGTACGCGAGTCAAGGGAGGCCGGATCGGCCATAGTGATTGGGTCTCTCCGGCCCTTCCTTTTGCCGAACCTTTGAGGTGTTGATCCTGTTGGGGTCGAGGCCCGCTCGCCGCTATTCAACGGGTTGGGTCGAGGAAAAAGTCGGAGTACAGCGCCCACGCCCCCCACAGTAACGGCATCCAAAAATCGAAAGGCCATGGGCAACGAGTATACTAGACCAACCCATTCGACCGCCCTCCACTCGTCCAAACAAATGCCGACCCCCTGTTTTCGCCCCGTCGATGCCTCCGTCCTGCTCTCCGGGGGGCGCCTGTGTCGTCGGTGTCCCGCGAGGCAAGAGGCATCCTGACCTTTCCCAACCAAACCGCCAGGAAGGGCTCGACGAAACCCGCATCACCATGCCCGACATCCCCAGGATCCGTGAGATCCCCTACAACTACACCTCCTTCTCCGACCGCGAGATCGTCATCCGTTTCCTCGGCGACGAGGGCTGGACCCTGATCGAGGCCCTCCGCGGGAGTCGCCGCACCGGGCGCTCGGCGCGGATGTTGTTCGAGGTCCTGGGGGACATGTGGGTGGTCTCCCGCAATCCCTATCTCCAGGACGACCTGCTGGAGAACCGGCAGCGCCGCGCGGCCCTCGTCCAGGCCCTGGAACACCGCCTCCAGGGCTTCGAGGCGCGCCTCAACGCCAATCCCCGGGCCGAGCGTCTGCTGCAACTGGCACGCGAGGCGGTGGCCCGCTTCGGCGGCTGCTTCGAGGCCAACCGCGCCCTGCGCGAGCGGGTGCGCCGCGCCCTGGCGGGCATCACCCGTGCCGACAACCTGGATTTCGGCGGCCTGGCGCGGGTCGCCCACGCCACCGACGCCACCGACTGGCGGGTGGAGATCCCCTTCGTGGTGGTGACCCCGGACCACGAACGGGAGGTCGCCCCCCTGGTGCGGGCCCTGGGCGAACTGGGCCTGGGCATCATCCCCCGCGGCGGCGGCACCGGCTACACCGGCTCGGCGGTACCTCTGGACGACCGGGTGGCGGTGGTCAACACCGAGAAACTGGACGACATCTCGGCGGTGGAACGGGTCCGCCTGGAAGGGGTCGCGGAACCCGTGCCCACGCTCCGCGCCGGGGCCGGCGCCGTCACCCGCCGTGTGAGCGAACGCGCCGAGGCCGCGGGCCTGACCTTCGCCGTCGACCCCACCTCCCAGGACGCCTCCACCATCGGCGGCAACATCGCCATGAACGCCGGCGGCAAGAAGGCCGTGCTCTGGGGCACCACCCTGGACAACCTGGCCTCCTGGCGCCTGGTGACCCCGGACGGGGACTGGCTGGAGGTGGAGCGCCTGGGGCACAATCTGGGCAAGATCCACGAACAGGCGCGGGTGCGTTTCCGCCTGACTCGCTTCGCGGCCGATGGCACCACCCCCCTGGGCAGGCCCGAGATCCTGGAGATCCCCGGCGCGGCCCTGCGCAAGGCGGGCCTGGGCAAGGACGTGACCGACAAGTTTCTCGGCGGCCTCCCCGGGGTGCAGAAGGAGGGCTGCGACGGCCTCGTCACCTCGGCCCGCTTCATCCTCCACCGGATGCCCTCCGGGATCCGCACCCTCTGCCTGGAGTTCTTCGGCGACGACCTGGCCCGGGCGGTACCCGCCATCGTGGAGATCCGAGACTACGTGGAGGCCCTCCCCGGGGTGGTGGTGGCGGGCCTGGAGCACCTGGACGAGCGTTATCTCAAGGCGATCCGCTACAACGTCAAGGCGGCGCGCCGGGAGCGCCCCAAGATGGTCCTCCTGGCCGACCTGGCGAGCGACGACGCGGCGGCCCTGGAGACGGCGGTGGAGCGGGTCTGCGCCTTGGCCGCGGCACGCGGCGGCGAGGCCTTCGTGGCCGCCAGCCCGGAAGCGCGGCGGCTGTTCTGGCTCGACCGTGCCCGCACCGCGGCCATCTCCGCCCACACCAACGCCTTCAAGATCAACGAGGACGTGGTCATCCCCCTGCCCCGCCTGGCCGATTACAGCCGCGCGGTGGAACGCATCAACATCGAATACTCCATCCGCAACAAGGACCGCATCCTCGGCGCGGTGCTGGACTACCTCGCCGGCCCCCTGGACGAGGCCCAGGACCTGGAGCTGGAGGACTCCACGGAGGAACGCCAGATCCTCGACGCCAAGCGGGCCGCGGCGCGCACCCTGGTGGAGGCCGCCCGGGCGCGCTGGCGGGCGGTGCTCGCGCACCTCGACGACCCCGCAGGTGATCACCCGGAACTCCTCGACACCTCCGCCCGCGAGGCCCTGCGTCCCGGCGACACCCTGGCCGACCTCATGCTCAGACGCGATCTCCGCCAATCCTACCGGCGCGAGGTCCTGGAACGCCTGGAAGAACTCTTCGCCGGACGCGGCTTCAAGCGGGTACGCAGCCGCCTGGATGCGATCCATCGGGAGATCCGCGAGGAACGCCTGTTCGTGGCCCTACACATGCACGCCGGCGACGGCAACGTCCACACCAATATCCCCGTGCACTCATCGAACTACGCCATGCTGCGCGAGGCGGAACGCATCGTCGACCGGATCATGGCCCTGGCCCGGGAGCTGGGCGGGGTGATCTCGGGCGAACACGGCATCGGCCTCACCAAGATCCAATACCTGCCCGCCGGGGCCCTGGCGCCCTTCGTGGCCTACAAGCGCCGGGTGGACCCCGAGGGCCGCTTCAACCCGGGCAAGCTCATGCCCGGCTCCGGCCTGCAACGCGCCTACACCCCCTCCCTGAGACTGGTGGAGCAGGAGGCCCTGATCCTCGAGGCCGGCGGCCTCGGCGACCTCAACGACGCCATCCGCCACTGCCTGCGCTGCGGCAAGTGCAAACCGGTGTGCATGACCCACGTGCCTCGGGCCAACCTGTCCTATTCGCCGCGCAACAAGATCCTCGGTACCGGCCTCATCATCGAGGCCTTCCTGTACGAGGAACAGACCCGGCGCGGCCTCTCCCTGCGCCACTTCGAGGCCATGAACGAGGTGGCGGACCACTGCACCCTCTGCCACAAGTGCGCCAACCCCTGTCCGGTGGACATCGACTTCGGCGAGGTCACCGCGCGGATGCGCGCCATCCTCGTGGACTACGGCCGGCGCCGGTCGAATCCGGGTCACAAGGCCGCTCTCTGGTTCCTGAACGCCCGCGACCCGCGCCTGATCCGCGCCCTGCGCCTGGGCCTGGGGCGCCTAGGCTTCGCCGGCATCGGCCTCGCCCACGGCCTGCTCCGCCGGATGGGGCTCCTGGGCCGCCCCGGGACCCCGCCGGCGGCCACCACCACGCCCCCCAATGCGGCCCGCCAGGTGCTGGAGATGGCCCGTTACCCCCTGCGCGTGGCCGTGCCCAAACGCGACTACCGCAACGAGTTGGGTCTGGACGATCCCAGCCGCATCCCCATCCTGCGCGACCCTGAGCGGGCCGACACGGAGGCCGAGGCCCTGTTCTACTTCCCCGGTTGCGGCTCCGAGCGCCTGTTCAGCAACATCGGCCTGGCCAGCATCGCCATGCTCTGCCAGACGGGTGCCCAGGTGGTCCTGCCCCCCGGTTACCTCTGTTGCGGCTATCCCCAGACCGCTGCCGGCCTGGCCTCGGGCCAGGCCATCGCCACCGCCAACCGGGTGCTCTTCCACCGCCTGGCCAACACCCTCAACTACCTGGACATCCACACCGTCATCGTCTCCTGCGGCACCTGCATGGACCAGTTGCTGGAATACGAATTCGAGCGCATCTTCCCCGGCAGCCGTCTGCTGGACGTACACGAGTACCTGATGGAGAAGGGCCTGCGCCTGGAAGATGGACAGGGCACCGGCTATCTCTACCACGACCCCTGCCACACCCCCATCAAGGGCCACCGCCCGCTGCAGGTCGCCCGCCGCCTCCTGGGCGAGGGCGTGCGCCTGTCCGATCGCTGCTGCGGCGAGGCCGGCACCCTGGGCACCGCCCGCCCCGACGTGGCCAACCAGGTACGCTTCCGCAAGCTGGAGGAGTTGCGCCAGGGCCTGGCCGACCTGGAAAGGGAGCATCCCCGCGAGAAGCGGTTGGTGACCACCTGCCCCGCCTGCCAGCAGGGCCTCTCCCGCTATACCGACAGCACTGGGCTCGCCGTGGACTACATCGTCGAGGAGCTGGCCCGCGCCCACCTTGGCGTCCACTGGCAGCGGGAGTTCATCGAACGCCTGAAGCAGGGCGGGATCGAGCAGGTACTGCTATAGTCCTGGGGTGCGAGCAGCCGCTGCTCGTCTCGTGCAGGGCCGTGGATACCGGCGCACGCCGCTCCATGTCCCCCCTGCGCTGCTCTCGGGATAAAGTTTCATGGCCGCCCGGCCGCTAGAATCTCTACCGTGGAAGTCGCGCTCTACGCACTTCAAATCTGCCTCTTCCTCTGGGAGACTTGCCTGCACCCCGCCAGCGGCAGGCAAGGGGACAGGGTGAGGAAAGGTTCGAGGGGCCCGCCTCTTCGATCCTTGGGAGCGGCGCGGGCACCTTGAACCTTAGATACCCTTCGACGAAAGTGCCATGTCCAGATTATACAAGGCCTATCTCACCGCTTACGACCCGGCACGCAAGGCGCGCCTGATCGACCTGCTCTCCCGTCACGGCCGCCACGACCCCGCACGGGTGGAGGCGATGCTGGACCACCTGCCCGCACGCCTGGCCTCACACCTGGATCTGGTCCACGCAGAGAAGTTACGCCACCACTTGGAGGCCATGGGCGCTCAGGTGCAAATCCTGATGGAAGATGGCCAGGAGTTCATCCTGCCACGGGAGAAGACGTCCGAGACCACGTCGGCAGACGCCGTCCCGGAGCTGCCGCGCCTGGGTCTGGCGACCCGCCTGCGCGTACTCTTCGCTCTGACCTTCGGTTCCCTGGGGGTGCAACTGGGCCTCCTGCTCTTCTATCTTCTGGCCGTGGTCCTGCTCGCCCTGCCCAGTGTCCTGTTGTCCGGGGGACTGGTGACGCCCACCAGTCCGCTCCCGCTCTGGGACGCGCTCGCCCACCGGCCCTTGCTCGCGGTCCTCGCCCTGCTCCAGGGCGTGGGCATGATGCTCGCTCTGGCCTGGTGGCAGACCGCCCTCCTGCGCCTGCCTGCCTACTACTTCGGCGAGGGCCGTTGGCCGCGGGTGCGCGCTCTGGCCTGGGAGGCCCTGGTCCGTACCCCGGACGTGGCCGCGGCCAATGCCCTGGCGATGTCCGTCCCGCTGCTCTGGTGCGCGTTGGTGGCCACCTTCGCGGTCACCCTGGGCGGCCAAGGTCCGCTCTGGTGGGGTGGCGTCGCAGTCCTCGCGGGTGTGGGTTTCGTGGCGTTGGGGTTGCTGTTCGCGTTGGTCCCGGCGGTGGCGGCCAACGAGGAATTGGGGCCGTTGGAGAGCATCGTCCGAGGCTGGCGCCTGAGCCGCGGTTATCGGCTGCGCATCCTGGGCAATCTGCTGCTCCTGGTGCTCCTCCTGGGGCTGATGGCCTTCCTCGGCGAGCTGTTGTTTGCCGGGCTCGGATGGGGCCTGGCCCAGATCACTCCATGGGCACTCCTGGCCCTGCCAGCGCTCGGACTGATCCTGATGCTCGCCTTCCAGTCGATCGCCATGTCCTTGATTCAAGGCCTGATCACCCTCTTCTACCTGGAGAGCCGGGTGCGTGGGGAGGACTGGCGTCCAGCTTGGTTGGTGCCCCTGTACCCCGAATGGCCGAACGGCGAAGACCCGTTGACGGAACGACCCCTGGGGCGGGGTTGGCGGACCTGGCGCGATCTCGGCCTGTCCTTGGTGGCTGCCGCCCTGGTCATGGCCCTGTTCACCTGGGCCCTGGGCAGGGCGGCGCTGTCCCGGTTGCCTGCCGCGACACCCACCCCGGCGAATACGCCTTCGGCCCTGTCCAGGCAAAGGCCTCCGCCAGGCACGAAGGGGCTGGAGGCACGGATCTCCACGGGCACCTTCTTCGCCGGGGAGACCCCGAAGTTCTGGCTGCGGGTGCGTCTCGAGGGTATCCATGGACTGCCCCCGCAACTGGTTCCCGGCGATCTGGCACGACTGACGGTGGATTCGGTGCAGGCAGCGGATGGCCGGGAGTTCTACGATCCGGACAGCCCGTTCGAAAAACCCTTCTTCACCCAGGTCCATCTGCACCTCGAGGATGGCGCCTACACCGGGACCCGCACCGTCCACCTGCGCCCGGGGGCCACTGCGAACCAGATCGCCCGGATCCGCGCCCACATGCTGTTGAAGATTCCCCGGGGCGTGCAACACGGCCGCCTTCAGGCCACCGGAGTGATCAGCGTCGGCCCCTTGCAGGCGAACCTGGTGGAACTGAAGGGGATCCAGGCCCATCTCGTCTTCAGCGGTGACCACCCGCAGGATCATCTGCTCGGAATCCTCGGTGAACGCGCCAAAGGCAAAGGGACGATTGCCACCATCTCGCGGTCCTGGAACAGCGGACCCGGGCGCCTCGACTACCGGGTACGGTTCCGCGAACCGGTGGCGGCCGTCCAGGTCTTCGCTGCACAACGCGTGGATCGACTGGAGCGATCCTTCGAACTGAAATGGAAGGGACAGGTGCGATTGGGATTCAGGGAGTGAGGGCGCAGGGTGGAACCGGCACGGCTTCGGCGGGGGCGACCCTACGGATGATCGAGGCCCGACCCCTGGAGCGAGTCTCGTCTGTCGGGATGGAGCGGGGCCCCGTTTCGTACCGAGGGAGACGGCCTTGCCTGAGGGTCGTCCAGAACCCATCTCTTGGATTCGCTGCTGCGAGCAAAGGGGATTTCCTCTATACTGCCGACCCCAGGCCAAGAGCACTTTAGACCAACCGTACCTGGTCCCTTCGCTACGCCAGACGGGACGGACAGGGTTCCTGCTTGGCAGTTCTTTCCCGGGCCGCCCCCGGGTATCGTCCCCGTATTCGAGATTTACGCTATTTCTCCATGGCACCAGAGAGCCTGCGGCAGGCCGATCGGCGTGTGCTCACTTCACGTCGCAGCCGTCGTCACCAAAGTCGTCACTCCCGCAGTCTGCGCAATTTCAAGCTCGCCACCCTCCTGTTCGGCCTGGGGTTCGTGGGTGCCTTCATCGGTTGGATCCACGTCTGGATGTCCCTTGGCGCGAGCGAACTGGAGCGCCTGCGGCTGGCCGCGGATCTGCGCCACAGAAATGGCGACCTGACCTCCTGTCAGGCCACGGCCGACCGGCTCCAAGGCAAACTGGACAGTCTGGTTCAAGGCCGCCTGCCCGACTTGATGCCCTTCACCCTCGATCGGACACTGGATATCCATCGTCGCTATGTCAAGAATCTGGCCTTCACCCGGGTGGGGCGCGGAGACCATCAGCACTACGAATACCGTGTGGTGCTCGACAACGCCAGCGGGCAGGTCCTGACCCCCGAGGTCCGCATCCTGTTGTTCGACGACAGCGGCATCCAGATCGGCGACGCCCGCCTCGACCGCAAGAACGCCGCCAATGCCGAGGACACCGCCCTCGATTTCCTCGCCCCCGGTGAGAGCCGCTCCTACTTCGGGACCATCAAGATCGAAGACGGCGGCATTCCCAAGTATTTCGACCTCCAGATTCACTGAATCACCTCGGCCGGGCGGCCCCGTCCACCTGCCTCCTGCCTCCCCTTTTTCCACCGCGCCCGTCAGGCCCGCACAGGGCCGAAGGGGCATAGAGGGCGATTCATCCACACTGTATCCACAGGTGAATCACAGGATCATCCGATTCCTATACACAAGATATTGTGGTTGACTGCGAAAAATAGGTGTATATATTGATTTCATCCTGTTTTTCCTGCGAGACGACCGGAGCCCTCCATGACCACCGACCTGCAGCCCCCCGCGGACTTCGTGGACACCCGTATCCCCCCTGTGGCCGACGTCCAGGCCGAAGAGCCCCGCCGTTTCTCCCACGTGGAACTCCAGGTCATTCGCCGTAACGGCAAGGTCACCGCCTTTGCCGCCGACAAGATCGCGGTGGCCATGACCAAGGCCTTCCTCGCGGTGGAGGGGGGCGGGGCCGCCGCCTCCAGCCGGATCCACCAGACCGTGCGGGAACTCACGGAACAGGTGGTCGCCACCCTCACCCGGCGGGTGCCGGCCGGGGGACGGGTGCATATCGAAGACATCCAGGACCAAGTGGAACTGGCCCTGATGCGCGCCGGCCAGCAGAAGGTGGCCCGCGCCTACGTCATCTACCGGGAGCAACGTGCCCGGGAGCGGGCCGAGCAGGCCCCGACCGCGGATACCGGGAGCCCGCCGCTGCGCATCACCCTGGACGACGGTAGCACCCGGCCGCTCGACCTGGGCCGCCTGGAGGTCCTGGTGGCGGAGGCCTGCTCGGGTCTCGAAGGGGTGGAACCCCAGGCGATCCTGGAGACCGCCTGTCACAACCTGTTCGACGGGGTGAAGGAGACCGATCTGCACCAGGCCCTGGTGATGAGCGCCCGCGCCCTCATCGACCGGGAGCCCGACTATTCGCGCGCCGCCGCGCGCCTGTTGCTCAACCTCCTGCGCCGGGAGGCCCTGGGCTTCCTGGGCCTGGACGCCGAAGTGGACACCCAGGGACAGATGGGCGACCGTTACGGGGACTATTTCCGCGCCTATCTCAGCCGGGGCATCGAACTCGAACTGCTCGACGGTCGTCTGCAACAGTTCGACCTGGAGCCACTGAGCGCGGCCCTGCGCCCCGAACGCGACCTCCAGTTCACCTATCTGGGCCTGCAGACCCTCTACGACCGCTATTTCATCCACAGCGGCGAGACCCGCTTCGAGCTGCCCCAGGCCTTCTTCATGCGGGTGGCCATGGGCCTGGCCCTGAACGAGATCGACCGCGAAGCGCGGGCCATCGAGTTCTACGACCTGCTCTCTTCCTTCGCCTTCATGAGCAGCACCCCCACACTGTTCAATGCCGGCACGCGCCGCCCGCAGCTCAGCTCCTGCTACCTCACCAGCGTCGCCGACGACCTGGACGGCATCTACAGCGCCATCAAGGACAACGCCCTGCTCTCCAAGTACGCGGGCGGCCTGGGCAACGACTGGACCCGGGTGCGTGGCATGGGCGCCCACATCAAGGGCACCAACGGCACCAGCCAGGGCGTGGTGCCCTTCCTCAAGGTGGCCAGCGATACCGCGGTGGCGGTCAACCAGTGCTTTGCCGGCAACACCCTGCTGCATACCGCCGACGGGGTCAAACCCATCAAGGACGTGCGTGAGGGGGATCTGGTCCTGGCCCAGCGTGGTATCTACCGGGAGGTACGCAAACGTATGGTCTACAACCAGACCGGTCCCATGGTGGAGATCGACGTCGAACAGGCCGTCACCCCGCTCCAGGTCACCGCCGGGCACCCCATCTGGGCGTTGCGCGGCATCCCCCTGGAACAGGCCGACGAGCGCAGCCACGGGTGGCTGGAAAGAGGCAGGGTGAAACCCGAATGGGTGGAGGCCGGGCGTCTGAAGAAGGGCGACTACGTGGCCCAGGTGATCCCCCGGGAGATCCTCCCGGTGGCGGGCCTCGACGAAGACGACGCACGCCTCTATGGCATCTTGCTGGGTGTCGGTCACTGTACGGGGGATGCGCATGAGTGGGGGGTCTCCGGCAACCCGGACAAGGACGAATACCTCGATTTCGTGCGCGCCTATCTCGAACGGCGTGGCATCCATTACTGGACGAAGAATGTCCGGCCCAACCATGTGCAGATCGCTTGGGCGGCCGGTGCCGGTGTCGCCCGCGATGCCACCACCGGCCGGCCGGTACGAGGCGACCGGCCCGGATTCCTCTTCGAACGCGAGGAACTGTACGACGACCGCGGCTGCAAGCGCATTCACCGCAAGTACGCCCATCTGCCCCACGATCAGACCCTAGCGCTCATCGGAGGACTCATCGAAACGGATGGCGGCATCGGCCGGGGCCGGGAGATCCGCTTCACCAACACCTCTCAGCCACTCGTAGAGGGGTTGCGTTACCAACTCCTGCGCCTTGGCATCCCCAGCGCCGGACAGTGCCGGGAACGCGCCCGGGATCGCCAGGACGGTGAACAGACCACTTTCGACGGGATCTCCAGGGCCTACGATCTGCGCATCCCCGCCGTGGGCGGGCTGGCCCTTCTGGTGGGCTGCCCACCCATCCGCGAGCGCAATTGGCTCGTCTGGAAGCACTGGCTCTTCACCCGCGTACGCAGGGTGAAGGAGATCGAGCCCGTGCCCTTCGTCTTCGACCTCAAGGTGGAAGGCGACGCCTCCTACATGACCACCGCGGCCCTGGCCCACAACGGCGGCAAGCGCAAAGGCGCCGTCTGCGCCTACCTGGAGACCTGGCATATCGACATCGAGGACTTCCTGGAGCTGCGTAAGAACACCGGCGACGAGCGCCGCCGCACCCACGACATGAACACCGCCAACTGGATCCCCGACCTGTTCATGAAGCGGGTGGCCGAAGAGGGCCAGTGGACCCTGTTCTCCCCCGACGAGGTGCCCGATCTCCACGACCTCACCGGCCAGGCCTTCGAGCGCGCCTACGTGGCCTATGAAGAGCGTGCCGACCGTGGCGAGATCCGCGTGTGGCGGCGGGTCGAGGCCCTGGATCTGTGGCGGCGGATGCTCTCCATGTTGTTCGAGACCGGGCACCCCTGGTTGACCTTCAAGGACCCCTGCAACCTGCGCTACACCAACCAGCACCGGGGGGTGGTGCACAGCTCCAACCTCTGCACCGAGATCACCCTGCACACCTCCGACGAGGAGATCGCGGTGTGCAACCTGGGCTCCATCAACCTGGCGGCCCACACCGGCCCCCAGGGCCTGGACCTGGAGCGCCTGGAGGCCAGCGTCACCACCGCCATGCGGATGCTCGACAACGTCATCGACATCAACTACTACAGCGTGCCCGCGGCGCGTCGTTCCAACCTGCGCCACCGGCCAGTGGGCCTGGGGATCATGGGCTTCCAGGACGCCCTCTACCGCCAGCGCATCCCCTACGCCAGCCTGGAGGCCCTGGAGTTCGCCGACGCCTCCATGGAGGCGGTGAGTTGGTTCGCCATCTCCGCCTCCAGCGACCTCGCCCTGGAACGCGGCCGTTACGCCAGCTTCGAGGGCTCCCTGTGGAGCCAGGGGATCCTGCCCATAGACTCCATCCGCCTGCTCGCCGCCGAAAGGGGGGGTTACCTGCAGATGGACGACAGCAGCCGCCTGGACTGGGACGCCCTGCGCCACAAGGTGCGCACCCAGGGGATGCGCAACTCCAACTGTCTGGCCATCGCCCCCACCGCCACCATCTCCAACATCTGCGGGGTCAGCCAATCCATCGAACCCACCTATCAGAACCTGTTCGTCAAATCGAACCTCTCCGGTGAGTTCACCGTGGTCAACCCCTACCTGGTGCGCGACCTCAAGGCCCTGGGCCTGTGGGACGAGGTCATGGCCAACGACCTCAAGTACTACGACGGCAGTCTCCAGGCCATCGACCGGGTCCCGCCCGAGATCAAGGCCCTCTATGCCACCGCCTTCGAGATCGATCCGCGCTGGCTGGTGGAGGCCGCCTCGCGCCGCCAGAAGTGGCTGGACCAGGCCCAGAGCCTCAATCTCTACATGGCCGAGCCCAGCGGCAGGAAGCTGGACAACCTCTACAAGCTGGCCTGGGTGCGGGGCCTGAAGACCACCTATTACCTGCGCTCCATGGGCGCGACGGCGGTGGAGAAGACCAGCGTGGCCCCCACTGGCGGGATCCTGGAGGCGCCGGGGAGCGAGGCCCCGAAGGCATGCAACCTCCTGGACCCCGATTGCGAGGCCTGTCAGTGACGGGTGGCAGCGGACAGAAGACCGCGCACAGAACGAGACCGGTGCTTCCGGTCTCTGCGAACCACCAACCAAAGTAAAGAGGCGAGAAGATCATGTTGAATTGGGACGACCCCCTCACCGCGCCTGTGCCCCGGCTCCGGGCGACCCCCCCCGACCAGGGCCCGGCCATGCCACCGCCGGCCCCGCAGGCCGACGACACCCCGGTCGCCGAGGCGCCCGTCAGCCTTGCCCCGGTGAACCCCGAGGACAAGCGGGTCGTCAACGGCCAGGCCGACATCAACCAATTGGCACCCTTCAAGTATCCCTGGGCCTGGGACTTCTTCCTCAACGCCAACAAGAATCACTGGACCCCCCTGGACATCAACATGGCCCAGGACGTCCACGACTACCACCACCGCCTGACCCTGGAGGAGCGCCACGTCTACGAGAACGTGCTCTCCTACCTCACCACCTCCGACATCCTCGCCATGCGCAACATCGGCCTGGCGGTCATGGAGAAGATGAGCGCCCCCGAATTACAGATCTATCAGGCGCGCCAGGTCTACGAGGAATCGCTGCACACCTGGACCTATCAGCACTGCATCGAGACCCTCGGACTCGACCAGGGCGAGATCTACAACCGCTACCGGGTGGTGCCCGAGATCCACCGCAAGATTCAGATCAGCAACCGGCGCCTCGACTCCATCCTCCGCCCCGACATCGACCTCCGGGACCCCGACGAACTGCACAACTTCGTCATGTCCTATCTGTTCTTCGCCGCCATCTTCGAGGGCTGCTGGTTCTACAACGGCTTCAGCCCCATCTTCTCCCTGCAGAGGCGCGGGCTCATGAAGGGCACCGCCGAGCAGTTTCAATACATCATGCGTGACGAGGTGTTGCATTGCACCTTCGGGATCCGCGTGGTGCGGCAGATCCTTCAGGAGGAAGGCGTGGTCCCCGATCCCAAGACCGTGCGCGAGATGTGGGACGAGACCGAGGCCGCCGAGGCCGGGTATGCGCGCTACATCCTGCGCGATCCCATCCTGGGGTATACGGCCGAGGACCACATCGAGCAGTTCCGCTTCGTGGCCAACCGCCGCGCCCGCCAGGCGGGCCTGGACGAACCCTTCCCCGGGGCCCGCAACGCCCTCCCGTGGCTGGATGAGCAGGCCAATCTGCGCAAGGAGAAGAACTTCTTCGAGACGCGGGTGACGGAATATCAGACCGGTGGGGCATTGAGCTGGGATTGAGCGGCCCAACCCCCATCGCACCTGAGTCGGAGGCCGCAGTGGCCGAAGGGCCAGGTGTGATGGGGTATGACTGGATTTGTGAAGGGCGGCTTGAACGGTTAGGATTGGACCCCTGGGCGGGATGGATTGGTGGTTGCCGACCATTTTGCGTCGATAGGGTCTATGATGGAATTCATGAACACCAGTTGTGGCACACCACCCCGGGATGGGGAGGCGCCGGGCAGGCCGCGCCTCCGGCGGTTCGGGAGGGGCATGGACCGATGAGAACGGCAACCGTCCCCGGTGAGCCCCTGCTGCGGGTCAAGGAGTTCGCCGGCGGCCGGCGGCGTACCGGGCGCAAGGGCCGGGCCGGCAAGTCCGGCGGCAACAGTCGCTTTCTCGCCCCCTGGTATTTCGATGCCGAGACCCGCGCCGATATCCTGGCGCGCATGGAGGCCGCGGGCCTGAGCGACATCGAGGGCCGGCAGCTCTTCCTCACCGCCGCGGAATACGAGATCGGCGCCCTGCGCATGGCGCGCGAGGCGGCCCCGCCCCAGGAACCCGATCCCACTCCGAGCGAGCCGGCGACCGGCCCCGTGCCCGCTGACCTGCTGCGGGCGGCCGAGGCCCTGGCGGCGCAACTCGCGGCCCTGGAGCCGGTGGCCCGCGATGCGATCACCCAGAGCCTCGCCGAGGCCGATCCGCTGGGGCGGGGTTACGGGCCCGCCTTCCTCGAACAACTGCGTTGGGTGCTCGAACGCATGACGCGGATCGAGGCCGGGCCGGCGGCCGCTGCGCCGCGGGAAGTGCCTGCGGACGTCCGCCGCCTCGTGGCCCAACTCGCGCGCATCTATGGGGAGTGTCTGGAGGTGCGGTTGGAGGCCGGGGACCTGCCCCTGTTCCACGAAGTCCTCGCCATAATCGCCCGGGCCTCCGGCCTCGGCATCCCCACAGACCCCCAGACCATCGCCGGGATCCTCGCGTCCTGACCCCGGCCATTGAGATCGGTCATTGGCCTTGGAGCGGGTCGCTGGGTATTCTCCGCGTCTTTCGTGTCCAGTGGAGAACCCTCATGTACGAATTCAACCTGACCCTGGATCTGCCCTTCGACCGAGCCGAGCCGCGTGTGCGCGAGGCCCTCATGTCCGAACACCTCGGAGTGGTGAGCGAGGTGGACGTACAGGCCATATTCAAGCAGAAACTGGGCAAGGACATCCCCGCCTACAAGATCCTCGGCGCCTGCAACCCCGGCCTGGCCGACCGCATCATCCAGGCCGAGCCCAATGCCGGCACCCTGCTCCCCTGTACCTTCGTCCTGCGCGAGGCCGGCCGCGCGCAGACCGTGGTGAGCTTCATGGATCCGGTGGCCGTGTTCGATCTGGCCGCCGCCCCGGAGGTGCACCGGGTGGCCGACGAGGCCCGGGAGCGGTTGCAGCGGGTGGCGGCCAAGCTGCAGAACGGCTGATCCCAGAGCGCACGCCCGGGCACATACCGGTTCCCGGGGCCCGTGGCGCGGGCCTCGCAGACCGCCGGGGCAGGGATCCTCGCGGGTGCGGGAAGAAAACGGCGACAGGCCGGGAGAGATGGCGCTCCCTAGGGGAATCGAACCCCTGTTACCGACGTGAGAGGCCGGCGTCCTGGACCGCTAGACGAAGGGAGCATTGGCAGCGGAAAACGGGTATTATACCGGGCTTCGTCGTCAGTACAAGCGACATACCCTGCAGGAGCGAAACCCATCACCCCGAGCCCCGTCATTCCCCACAGGATCCCCCGGCCCGAGCACAACATCTCGCGCGCCAACATCAGCGAGAACGCCCTCAAGGTCCTCTATCGCCTCAAGGGTGCCGGTTACCAGGCCTATCTGGTGGGCGGTGGGGTGCGCGACCTGCTGCTCGGGCGTGAGCCCAAGGACTTCGATGTCGCCACCGACGCCCTGCCCGAGGAGGTGCGCCGGGTCTTCCGCAACTGCCGCCTGATCGGGCGCCGTTTCCGCCTCGCCCACGTGCGGTTCGGGCGCGAGATCATCGAGGTGGCCACCTTCCGCGCCCAGCACGCGGGCGACGAAGGCGGGCGGGTGCTGGAAGACGGCATGATCATGCGCGACAACGTCTACGGCAGCCTCGAAGAGGACGCCCTGCGCCGCGATTTCACCGTCAATGCCCTCTATTACGACATCACGGACTTCTCGGTGCTGGATTTCGCCGGTGGCATGGCGGACATCGCTGAGGGGCGCCTGCGCCTGATCGGCGATCCCGAGACCCGCTACCGCGAGGACCCGGTGCGGATGCTGCGCGCGGTGCGCTTCGCGGCCAAGTTGGGTTTCAACATCGACCCCGCGAGTGAGGCGCCGCTGCCCGTCATGGGCCATCTGTTGCAAGGGGTGCCCGCGGCGCGTCTGTTCGAGGAGGTGCTCAAGCTCTTCCATGCCGGCACCGCCCTCGCCGCCTTCGAGAGGCTGCGCCACCATGGCCTCTTCGCCCAACTCTTTCCCGCCTCCGAGGCCGCCCTGGCGCGGGAGCAGTTCGACTTCCCCCTGACCTTCGTGGCCCGCGGCCTGGAGAACACCGACCGGCGCATCGCCGAGGCCAAGCCGGTCAACCCCGCCTTCCTGTTCGCGGTGCTCCTGTGGGAACCGGTGCGCCTGCGCGCCGCCGAACTCATGGCGGACGAACCCCCCGTCGCCGCCACCCAGCAGGCGGCCACCGAGGTCCTGGCGCGGCAACAGGGGGTGGTGGCGATCCCCCGGCGCTTCACCCTGCCCATGCGCGAGATCTGGACCCTCCAGCACCGCTTCGAGTTCCGCCAGGGGAAACGCCCCCTGCGCCTCCTCACCCACCCGCGGTTCCGCGCCGCCTACGATTTTCTGGTGCTGCGCGCCGAGGCCGGCGAGGCCGACCCGGAACTGGCCCGCTGGTGGACCGAATTCCAGGAGAACGACCCCGAGGCCAGGACGCGCATCGCCGCGGCGGTGCCCAAACAGCGTCGCCGCCGCCCCCGCCGACGGCGGCGCGCCCGGCCCGAGGCCGGGGCGGAGGGCTGAACCCTGGACGCCTGGATCGGCCTGGGGAGCAATCTGGAAGACCCCGTCGCCCAGGTGAGGCAGGCCCTGGATGCCCTCGAGGGCCTGCCCGGGACGCGCCTGACGGCGGCCTCGCGGCTGTACCGCAGCGCCCCCCTCGGCCCTCCCGGGCAACCCCCCTATGTCAATGCCGCCGCCGGCCTGGAGACCCGTCTCGCCCCCCTGGACCTGCTGCGCGCCCTGCAGGCCCTGGAAGACGCCCAGGGCCGCCGCCGCGACGGCCCCCGCTGGGGACCACGCACCCTGGACCTGGACCTCCTCCTGTACCAGGATTGGGTCATGGAGAGCGAGGCGCTGCGTCTGCCGCATCCGGAGATGCACCGGCGCGCCTTCGTCCTCCTGCCCCTGCTGGAGATCGCCGGCGGGGGCCTGCGGATACCCGGCCACGGCCGTTTGTCCGACCTCTGCGCCGCCTGCGACCCCGGCGCAGCCCTGCCCCTGGAGACGTGCCCATGAACACCCCCCTCAGCCCGGCCGACCTCAGGGCCCGCAAAGCGGCCGGCGAACCCTTGGTGGCCCTCACCTGTTACGACGCCGCCTTCGCCCGGGTGCTGGACCGGGCCGGCGTGGACATCCTGCTGGTCGGCGATTCCCTCGGCATGGTCCTCCAGGGCCGGGAGACCACCCTGCCGGTGGACCTGGAGGCCATGGTCTATCACACCGCCTGCGTCGCCCGCGGCCGCCGCCGCGCCCTGGTCCTCGCCGACCTGCCCTTCCTCAGCTATACCACGCCCGAACGGGCGCTCCACTCCGCGGGCCGGCTGTTGCAGGCCGGCGGTGCGCAGATGGTCAAGCTGGAGGGGGGCGCCGCCCGCCTCGACACGGTGCGCCGGCTGGGCGCCGAAGGCATACCCGTCTGCGCCCACCTCGGCCTCCTCCCGCAGTCGGTGCTGCGGCACGGCTACCACGTCCACGGGCGGGAGCCGGCGGAGGCCGAATGCATCCTGCAGGACGCCGTGGCGATGCAGAAGGCCGGCGCCCAGATGCTGGTGCTGGAGTGCGTCCCCGAGGTGCTCGCGGCGGAGATCGCCCAGGCACTGGAGATCCCGGTGATCGGCATCGGCGCCGGGTCGCGCTGTGACGGCCAGGTCCTGGTGCTCTACGACCTCCTCGGCCTCACCCCGCTGGAGGGCGAGCCCCCGCGCTTCGTGCGCGACTTCCTCACCGGCCAGGACGGGGGGATCGCGGGCGCCGTGCGCGCCTACGCCGAGGCCGTGCGCGCGCGCGCCTGGCCCTCACCCGACCACGGCTACGCCTGAGCATGCAGCAGACACAGGACATCCCCGCCCTGCGCCGCGCCCTCCAGGCATTCCGCCGCCGGGGTGGACGCATCGCCCTGGTCCCCACCATGGGCAACCTCCATGCCGGGCACCTGCGGTTGGTGGAACGGGCCTTGGAGCGGGCCGACCGGGTGGTGGTGAGCATCTTCGTCAACCCCCTCCAGTTCGGCCCCAACGAGGACTATGACAACTATCCGAGGACCCTCGCGGCCGACACCGAGGCCCTCGCCCGGATCGGCGCGCACCTCGTGTTCGCCCCGTCCGAGAGGGCGCTGTACCCGGACGGTCGCGCGGGCCATACCCGGGTGGAGGTGCCGGGCCTCTCGGACATCCTCTGCGGCGCCGCGCGCCCCGGCCATTTCAGCGGCGTCGCCACGGTGGTGACCAAGCTCCTGGCCCTGGTCCAGCCAGACCTCGCCCTGTTCGGCGAGAAGGACTATCAGCAACTCCTGGTGATCCGGCGTCTGGTCCGTGACCTCTGTCTGCCCGTAGAGGTCCTCGGCCTGCCCACGGTGCGCGAGGCCGACGGCCTCGCCCTGAGTTCGCGCAACGCCTACCTCAGCCCGGAGGAACGCGCCCGCGCCCCGGCGCTCTACGCGGCCTTGGAACGGGCCGCCGCCGATCTCGGCCGGGGCCGGCCGCCGGCCGAGGTGGAGGCCCACGGGGTCTCGGACCTGGAGGCCGCGGGCATGGCCCCGGACTATTTCGCGGTCCGCCGCAGCGCCGACCTGGGGCCGGTCACCGCCGGCGACCGCGAGCTGCGGGTCCTGGCCGCCGCCCGCCTGGGCCGGGCGCGGCTCATCGACAACCTGCCCGCCCGGCGTTGAGGATGCGCGCCCGGGCACGCAAGCCGGACACCCGCACGGCGATGATCCAGCTCATCCAGCGGATCCGCGCCGCCCTGCCCTTCGGGTCGGACGCGGCCGGCCTCTGCCGGGGGGACTGCCGGGGCTGCGCCCTCAAGCTGCTGGAATTCCTCGACAGCGCCTGCCTGGACTGGGAGACGCGTCTGGCCCGGGGCGAACGCCCCAACCTCGGTGACCTCCACCACCTGGGGCGTAGCGCGCGCAAGGTTCAGGCGGTGTTGCGGCGCAACGGCCTGGTGGACTGAAGCGCCTCCCAGACCCGTTCCAGGGGGAGGTCGTCCAGACAGCGGGAGCGGCTCCCGACATGTCGCTCACAACCCTCCTCGTGACAGGGAACACAGCGGCCTTCGCCCTGGATCAGGATGACGTTGCCGTGCCGCTGGAGCGGGCCGTAGGCGGCGAAGGGCGGCGCCTCGGCGGCATAGCCCTGGGGCCAGGGCGCCCAGCGCAAGGGGTCGGTGGGGCCGAACAGGGCCACCGTCGGGGTGCCGCAGGCCGCGGCGAGATGCGTCACCGAGGTGTCCACGCCCACATACAGGGCGGCCCGGCGGAGGACCTCGGCGGTGGCCGCCAGGGTCAGGCGGCCCCACAGGCGACGGCACGGGAGGCCTGCGGTGAGTCCTTGCAGACGGCGCCCTTCGGCCGGATCGGGACCGCCGGTGACCACCACCTCCAGGCCCGCGGCGCGCAGCCGTTCCATCAGCCCGCGCCAGCCCGCGCGGGTCCAGGCCTTGTAGGGGAATCCGGGTTGGGGGTGGAGCACGGCGAAGGCCCGCGCGGCGGGATCGAAGCCCAAGGCCGCCGCGGGATCCAGGCGCGGATCGGCCGGCGTCACCACCTCGTAACGGCGTTCGATGCCCAGGGCATCGGCCAGGCGCAGGTATTGCACCAGGGCATGGGTGCCCTCCCCGGCCCAGGCCGCCGAGGGACCGTTGAGGCGGCGTTTCCAGAAGCCGCCGGGATCGTCCGCGGCCACCATCCCGGCACGCCGGCGACCGCTCCACAGGGCCAGGTAATGGGGCCGGTCGCCGGCCAAGGCGGCCAACGCCAGGTCGTAGCGCCGCCACAGGGGTGGCAACAGCCGGCGATAGTCCGCCAGCCGCGGCCGCTCGGGCAGGGTCAGCACCCGCCGCGGATCGGGGTTGCCCGCGAGGATGCCCTCGCTGCCCCGGAACACCAGCAGATCGATGGCCGCCTCCGGCCAGGCACGCCTGAGAGAGCGCACCAGAGGGGTGGCCAGGAGCACGTCGCCGATGCGCCGGGTGAGCACCACCAGGACCTGCCGCGGCGGTCTCATGCGCCGCCGGGATAGCGGTCCAGGCCGCGTTCGGCCCGCACCCGCCCGCTGCCGATCCGCCCCTCCAGACGGGCCAGGTTGGCCGCATCCGGGGGGCGCTCCGGGTGCCAGAGGTGGATGACCGTGGTGGCGAAGCGTCCATCCAGGCGCTCCAGACCGGACGCCAGCAGGCGCACCGCCAGGTCCGAGTCTTCGTAACCCCAGCCGGAGAAGGCCTCGTCCAGGCCGTTGACCCGTTCCAGATCGGCCCGCCACAGGCCCAGGTTACAGGTCTTCACCCCCTGCCAACGCCGCCGCCCCAGGCGGCGCAGCGGTCCCAGGGGGAAACGCAGCAGGGCGGCGGGGCGGTCCACCCGCCGCCACAGGCGCCACCAGGGCCAGGTCTCGGGGTGGAGGCCGCGGCTCAGGACCTCCCGGGCGAAGGCCGGGCCGGTCAGGACACGATTGCCCGCGACGAAGGCGCCGGGCCGGGCGAGACGGCCATGGGCGGCGAGGAAGTCCGGCCGCACCAGGCAATCGCCGTCGAGGAAGACCAGATAGTCGCCGCGCGCCCGGGCCGCCGCGCGGTTGCGGATCGCGGCCGCGCGAAAGCCCCGGTCCGCCTGCCAGACGTGGATCAGCGGCACCGGAAAGCGGGCCGTCCGGGCGGCGATCCGCTCCCGGGTACGCCCGCCGGAGCCGTCGTCCGCCACCAGCACCTCCAGCGGCGGCGCCGTCTGCCGGCCCAGGGCGTCGAGCACCGCCGCCAGGGCCTCGGGCCAGCGGTAGGTGGTGACGATCACCGAACAGCCCTTCATGCCGCCGCCTTCCCCGGCCACAGGCCGGCGTAGAGGAGGGCCGAGAGCCAGGCCCAGAGGTGGGCCTCGGTGCTGTCGTAGAGGAAGCTGTTGAGCAGGCAGCCGAGGGCGAAGGTCATGACCAGGGCCTCCGCCAGGCCGCGGGCCTCCGGGTCGAGGGAGCGGGCCGCGCGCCACTGCCGCCACAACAGCCACAGAAACAGGCCGGCGGCCACCAGCCCGCCCTGGACACCGAGCATCAGGTACTCGTTGTGGGGATGGCGGGTGGGGGGGTAGGGGGTGCCCCGCACCCAGGCCCGGTAGGCGGTCTCGAAGGCCCCGACCCCGTAGCCGCACAGCGGGCGTTCACCGATCAGGCCCAGGGCGTTGCGGTAATAGCTCAGGCGCAGGGCCGTGGAGGTCGTGTAGCCGCCCTCGCGATATTCGCCAAGGCTCTGCCGCAACGCATCGACACGCCCGCGAAAGACGTCCGAGCCCACATAGGTGGTCAGGCCCAGGACCGGCAGGGCGACCAGGGCCCAACCCAGGGCCTTGACGCCGAGCCGCCGGTAGAAAAACCACAGGCCGAGGGCGACGAACACCAACTGCCCGGTGCGCCCGCCCACGAGAAAGAAGCAATCGAAGGCCATGAGCGCCCAGAGCAGGCCCAGGGCGCGGCGCCGCCAGCCCCCGCCGGCGAGGGCCCAGGCCCCCACCTGCCAGGCGGCCAGGGCCATGAACAGGTTCTGGGTGATGCGGTTCTTGAACACGGTGCCGGCGTCCGTGCCCCCCAGGTGGACGAGGCCGGAGGCCTTGAGCAGGGACAGGAGCAAGGTCAGCAGCATCACCCCCACGAAGGCCCGGATCCCCCAGCGACGCCAGCGCCCGCCGCGGAAGAGGGGCAACAGGGCCACCAAGAGGAGGAGTTCGCGGTATTTCTTGAGGCCGTGCAGGGCCTCGCCGAGGGGCGCCTGATCCCAGAGCAGGCTCAGGAGCAGCCAGGCGGACAGGGCGAGGGCCGGCGGCGTCAGGGGATGGCGCGCCAGGGCCGCGCCCAGGCCCCGGTAACGACCCTCAAAGGCGGCCACGGCCAGGGCAAGGAGCAACAGGCCGGTGCTCCAGGACACCATCACCGGGACCAGGGCGCCTCCCCCCAGCGCCAACAGGGGGGCGATGTCGCGGCGCTCCAGCCCGGTCCAGGCGGGGAGCGGGCTCCGCGCCCACCGCAGGCCCTTGCGGGCGGGGCCGGCCGGGGAACCGCCCGCGGCATCCGCCTGTCGTGGATCCCGGGAAGGTGCGGACACCATGGGTGTCAGAGCGGCCGCAGGCGTTCCCGCAGGGCCGTCCATACCCGCTCCGCGGGCAGCCGGTCCAGACAGGGGGGATGGCCCGGGGAGGCCTCGGGATGGGTGCATCGCCTGCGCCCACAGGGCACACAGGGCAGATCGGTGGCCAGGCGGATCTGCTCGCGCCCCACGGCCCCGGTAAGGCGCGGGTCGCTCGCCCCATAGAGGCTCACCCCGGGGGTGCCCAGGGCGGCGGCGAGATGGGCGAGACCGGTATCCACCGCCACCGTCCCGGCGGCGCTGCCGAGTTCGGCGGCGAGTTCGCGCAGGCCCAGGCGGGGCAACAGCTCGCCGCCTCCGGCCTGGGCGACGATGCGCTCGGCCTCCAGGCGTTCGCCCGGGGCGTACCAGGGCAGGCGCACGGCATAGCCTGCCTCCGTGGCCAGGCGCGTCAGCTCGGCCCAGCGCCGGGCGGGCCAGGCCTTGCTGGACCAGGTGGTGGCGTGGACGAAGATCAGATAGGGCCGGTCCGCCGCCACCGGCCGTCCCAGCGGCGGCAGGCCGAAGTCCGGCGGGTCTTCCGGGAGGGGATAGCCCAGGGCCGCGGCGAACAGGTGGCGCAGACGGGTCACTGCGTGGGCCGCCCGCGGCACCCGGTAGCGGCGCCCATAGCCCAGGGCGGCCAGGGGCTCGCGCGCCGAGCGCGCGTCGAATCCGGCCACCGGACCCCGGGCCAGGCGCGCCACCACGGCGCTCTTGATGAGCCCCTGGGCATCCAGGATCAGGTCGTAGCGGCGTTCCCTCAGCGCCCTGACGAAGGCCTGGGGGGCGCCCGCGGCCCAGGCCGGACGCCAACGCCCGCGCCAGCGCCGGAGCGCGGCGGGGATCACCGTCTCGACGGTCGGATGCAGGGGGGGGATCTCGGTGAAGGCCTCTTCCACCACCCACTCGAAACGGATCTCCGGCCGTGCCCTCTTGGCGTCGGTGAGGGCCGGCAGACAGTGGATCAGGTCGCCCAGCGAGGACAGCTTGACCAGCAGCACCCGCACCTCAGGCCTCTCCGAAGGCCGCCAGCACCCGTTCGGGGCGCAGCCGGCGCAGGCAGTCCAGGTGGCCCTTCGGGCACTCGCGTCGGAAGCAGGGGGCGCAATCGGTGGGCTCGCGGAGGATGTGCACCTGCCGCCCGAGCGGGGGGGTGTGTCCCGGATCGGTGGAGCCGAACAGGGCGGCCAGGGGCCGGTTCAGGGCCGCGGCCACGTGCATCAGGCCCGAGTCGTTGCTCACCACCCGGTCCGCCAGGGCGAGGAGGTCCACCGCCTGGCCCAGAGAGGTGCGTCCGCCGAGATCCAGGCAGCCCCCTCCGGCATGGGCGTTGACCGCGGCGCAGACCGCCCGATCGCCGGCCGAACCCAGCAACCACACCGCCCAGCCGCGATCCAGGTGGGCTCGGGCGAGGCGCCCGAAATGGTCCGCCGGCCACTGCTTGGCCGGGCCGAACTCGGCCCCGGGGCAGAGCGCGAGGAGGCGGCGGCGGGCGGGACGGGACAGACCGAGGGCATGCAGGGTGCGCTGAATCTCCAGGACCTCCACCTCCAGGTGGGGCAGGGGCACCCGCTCGACCGCGCTGTCGGGGTCCAGCCCCAAGGCCACGAAGCGCTGGACGGTGGTGGGAAGGCGCAGGGGATCGAGCACCCGCAGGTCGTCGAGCAGGAAGCCACGCCGTTCGCCCCGCCAGCCGGTGCGCCTGGGGATACCCGCCCACCAGGGGATCAGGGCCGACTTGAAGGAATTGGGCAGGACGATGGCCTGGGTGTAACGGCCGCGCAGCCTGTGGCCCAAGGCGCGCCGCCGGCCCAGGCCGAGGCGCCCGTGGCCCAGGTCGAGGTTCAGGGTCTGATCCACCTCCGGCATGTGGGCGAGCAGGGGATGGGTATGCGGGGGGGCGAGGACATGGATCTCGGGGGCCGGCGTGCGCGCGGCCAGGACCTTGAGCAGCGACTGGGCCATGACCATGTCGCCGACCCAGGAGGGCCCCACCACCAGGACGGCCGGAGCGGACGTAGCCAAGGTCAGAATTCGACTTGCCGGTAGATCTCGGCCAGGGGCAGTGCGAGGTCCAGGCCGGTGATCTTCAGCACGGCCTCCACGCCCGAGGCCTCGGTGAGATGCCACAGGCCCTCGCCCGCGCGTTGGTAGAGTTCGGCATGGGGACGGTCTTGGGCCAGCAACAGATAGGCCTGGAGGCTCGGCAAGGCGCGGTAGCGTTGGAACTTCAACCCCCGATCGTCGGATTCCGTCCCTGCCGACAGGACCTCCACGATGAGGAGGGGATTATCGATATACTGCTCATAGGGGGCAGGATCGCAGACCAGGATCACGTCGGGATGACAATAATCGCCGTCGGAACTCAAGCGCAGGCGCAGGTCGGAATTGAATACCCGGCAGCCGCGCCCGCCCAAGCGATCGAGCAGGGCCTTGCCGACGCTCATGGCGATGAGCGAATGACGGAGGCTCCCCCCGGGCATGGCCATAACGTCCATGGCGAAGGGCTCGCCGTTCCAGAGGTCGTAGCGCACGCCTTCCTGCTGATCCAGGTCGAAGTATTCCTCGTCCGTGAGGCGTCGGCGGTCGGCCTGGGGGAGGGGCCGGGACAAGGGGCTCAATCCTCCAGCCGGTAGATCGTGCTGCAATAGGGACAGGTGACCTCCACGGCCGGGCCCAGGGGCAGATAGACCCGGGGGTGTAGGGACCACAGGCTGCGGTCGTCGCGGGGACAGGCCAGGGGGAGTTCGCTGCGGGAGACCTCTACCACACGCGCATCCGCGGAGACTTGTCGTTCGGCCATGGGGCGGCTCCTGTCGTCTGGAGTGGAACGCCCATTGTGCGGATTTCGGGTGGTCTTTTCCACAGGCTGGCGCCCTCGGCAGGATTCGAACCTGCGACCTACCGCTTAGGAGGCGGTTGCTCTATCCTGCTGAGCTACGAGGGCAGGGGGGATTGGTGGAGCCGAGGGGGATCGAACCCCTGACCTTCGCATTGCGAACGCGACGCTCTCCCAGCTGAGCTACGGCCCCGGGCGGTAAGAGGTCCATTATAGGGGCGTATGCGGATCAGTCAAAGCCGATCGCGCAGGTCGCGCAGGCGGAAACCGCGCAGGGGACCCTCGATGCCCCGCCCCAGGGCCATGACCTGAAAACGTTCCCCCATGATCTGGGGCAATACCAGTTGCTTGGCCTGTTGGATCCCGTCCAGACGCTCGTTCCCGTTCAGCCCGGCGACCACCTCGTCGAGGCCGCAACCGAGCAGGAAATGGGCCTGGGTGGTGTAGCCGAGGAGTTCGAGGCCCGCCTCGCGCCCGGCCTGTGCGAGGGCGCTGAAATCCACGTTCGCGGTGATGTCCTGGAGACCGGGCAGGAAATAGGGGTCGGCATGGGCGTGGTGGCGGTAATGGCAGATCAGGGTGCCCTGGCGGCGTTCGCGCAGGTAGTATTCGCGTCGTGGATAGCCATAGTCCAGGATCAGCAGCAGGCCCGCCTCCAAGGATTCGGCGAGGGCCGCGATCCAGGGGCCGAGGCGCAGGTTCACCTCCGAAGCATAGCCCGGGTCGCGGGCCAGGCCCTCGGCCTGCAACCCCGCCACCGCCCGGCTCAGTCCCGGGCTGCTCACCCGCCCGGCCCGTTCCACGAACCCGTCTCCATCCCAGCCCACCTGGATCTCGCGTATCCCCTCCTGGATCAGGAAGCGGTGTACGGGCATCGCATCGAGAACCTCGTTCGCCAGCACGATCCCATGCAACCGTTCCGGCAGCCCCTCGACCCAGTCTACGCGGGCACCCAGGTCCGCCGGCAGCGCCCCCAGACGCTCACGCTGGCGCCGGCGCAGCTCGGCGGCGGGCTCGAGGATCCTGTAGTGTTCCGGCAAGCGGCCCAAGCGTGCCAATTCCGGCAGCAGCACGGCCGCCAGGGCCCCGGAACCCGCCCCGAATTCGAACAGGTCGCCGCCGCCCAGGCGTTCCAGGGCCTCGGCCACCTGCCGCGCCAGGGTACGGCCGAACACGGGGCCCAGTTCCGGGGCAGTGACGAAATCCCCGGCCGCGCCGAACTTCGGCGCCCCGGCGACGTAGTAGCCGAGTCCGGGGGTGTACAGGGCGGCCTCCATATAGCGGTCGAAGGGCAGCCAGCCGCCGGCGGCATCGATGGATGCGCGTATGTGCTCTACCAGGCGGCGGCTGTGGGCGACCGCGGCGGAATCGGGCAGGGCCCGGGCTGGCGCGCGATTGTACGAGGGCATGGGTCAGAATAGCTATCGCCTTCGCACGTGAATATTCACGCACGACGGGCTGGGTACGGTACCGGAAAACCGCATTCTACGGTACCGCAGTCGCTAGGGGCGGGTGTAGGGTGGGGGATCCGGTGAAACGTTCCGAGGCGGCAAAAGAGCAGGATGGGCAAAGCGCAACCTCTCCATCAACAATCCTCGCAACCGATGCCAAATCGGCGAAATCCGAAGGTGTTTCTTTTCCTCCATTCCCGGCCGGTAGCTCGGAGAACCGATGGGCACGCCGTGTTCTCTGTCCATCTCATGGACTCGGGCCAGTTTCTGGACTGACGGCCAGCAGAGAATCCGCATCCTGGCCTATCAGGACGAAACGTACTGAGCTACAAAATGGATATCCTCTGATGATCGTTCACTCCCCCTTTTCAAAACGGGATACATCGTCGGGATCTTACGCGTCGAGGGGCCGGGGGCGACTCTGGGTGGCCAGGTCGGCTCAATTTGCCGCCCGCATGGCCGATGTTAGGATGAATAACAACATTCTTAAGGCCGATGCCCGGGCCAGGTAAACATTCAGGTGTATACACTCAGTCTGAAATGGAAGGCCTTGGGGGCCTTGAGCGTGGTCCTCCTTGGCATCATCGCTGGAATCACCTGGCTGTCCTACACCAACCTGCGGGAACAGTTCGAGGAGACCCTGGGCGCGGAAGAGGCCCGTTACGGGCCCCAGATCCATGCCTTGCTGCGCCAGATCGACCTGCGCCTGTCCCGTCTGTCGGGTTGGCTCCCGGCACTAGAAGGCATGGCGAAGGCCTTGGAACAACACGATCCCCAGGCCCTGAGCCGGTTGCTCGACCGCTATTGGCCTTCCGCACAGCTCGACTACGACCTCCAGTCCGCCGCCTTCTACGGTTACGATGGATCGCTCATCGGGCACTGGAACGATGGCAGTCGGGAACCCGAGGTCCCCCAGGCCTGGATCGATCAGGTGAACCTCGACGAACGTCCGTTCTTCGCCTTGAGCTGCCGCAAGCAGTGCTCCCAGGTGGCGGTACTACCTTTGTTGGTGGACAATCGGACGCTGGGGACCCTGGTACTCACCACCTCGGTGGCCGAACTCATCCTGCGCTTCCGCGAGGTCACCGGCCGTGACTTGGGTATCCTCATCCGCTCCAATGGACAGGCCTCGGTGGAGTCCGGTCTCAACCGCTCCCTGACCGCGTGGGGGCTCGACGTCGTCGCCATGAGCCAGGCCCCTAAACGAATCCCCTTGTTGCGCCGTGTCGCCGGGGCGTTTCCGTTCCCGGGCACGAGACGACGACGCATGGAATTCGATCTGGACGACCGCACCTATGCGATGCACCTTTTCCCCTTGCGTGACTTTACGCCCACAGGCCAGGGGTTCTTCATAGTCCTGGCGGACAACACCGATGCGGTCACACGGATCCGCGCCGGTGCCTTGCATGTGGTCCAGGTCGGAGCCCTGGGTGTGCTCCTGTCGGAACTCGTGCTTTTTCTGGTGCTCTCCAATCCACTGACTCGCCTGCACCGGGTGGCCAAGCAGCTGCCAGGCTTGGCGCGCAAACAATACCGCCAGGTACGCGAGGCCCTCACACGAATGCGGCGTCGCCCGTTGCTGGCCGATGAGATCGATCACCTCGAAGGGACCGCCTTGGATCTGGCCCAGCAGCTCGAGACCCTCAGCGAGGACGTACGCCGTGGCACCGAGGCCCTCCAGGAACAGATGCACCAGCTCGACCACGAACGCAGCTTCGTCAACAGCCTGCTCAACACGGTGCAAGTGGTAATCCTCACCCAGGATCGACATGGCCAGATCACCCTGGCCAACCGCTATGCGGCTGCATTACTGGGTATCAGCCAGGCCGAACTCGTGGGCAAGCCCTTCCACGAACTGCTCAACCCGATGAGGGCCGGGGATTGCGAGTCCAAATTACAGCGCCTGCGCCGTGGAGAATACCCTACCTATTCACACGAGGCCGAGGTCTTCTGTACTTCTGGCCAACGCATCCAGGTAGTCTGGTTCCATTCCCTGATAGAGAATCCGGAACCGGGAGACAGCGCCGCCGCGGTGATGTCGGCGGGCCTCGACATCACCCACAGAAAACAGGCCGAAGAGCGCGTCACCTGGCTCGCCGACCACGATCCCCTGACGCGCCTCATGAACCGGCGGCGCTTCGAGATAGAACTCAAGTCGGCGGTGGCAGATGCCATGGCCGATCCTGATGCCCACGGCGCCCTCTTGTACCTCGACCTGGACCAGTTCAAGTACCTCAACGATACCCGTGGCCATCCGGTGGGTGACCGCGTGCTGGAGCACTTCAGTGGTAATCTGGAAGGCCTCGCCGAAGAGATCACCCGAGGCACCCCCTTGCGGGTCGCCCGTCTCGGTGGCGACGAGTTTGGAGTGATCGTCCCCGGGGTGGACGCTCAGGCCGCCCTGAAGGTGGCCGAGCATTTCCGTGAAGGCCTCAGTCGCTTCGAGTACCCTGTGGGGACGGACAGGGTTCGCCTAAGCTGCAGCATCGGCATCGCCCTGTTTCCCGAGCACGGTATCGGCTTCCAGGAATTGATGCAGAATGCCGATCTGGCGATGTATCAGGCCAAACGTCTGGGGGTGGGCCGGGTACGGTTGTTCGATGGTGGACGCACCATGCGCAAGGAGATGGCCAACCAGATGCATTGGAAGGAACGCATCGACGCCGCCCTGGAGCAGGACCGGTTGTGCTGTCAATATCAACCCATCGTCGCCACCGAGACCGGCGAGTTGGTCTATTACGAGGCCCTGGTGCGGATGCGCGATCAGGACGGTGAATTGATTTCCCCCGGGATGTTCATTCCCGTGGCCGAGGCGACCGGCCAGATCATCGCCGTGGACTGTCGGGTCTTGGAACTCGTGTTCGCGGCCTGGGAACGGTTCCAGGCCGCGGGCGTCGACGTCGGTCTGCACGTCAACCTTTCGACTCGGGCCTTCCAGACCGAGGAGTGGCGCGATACCTTCCATCGCCTGCTGGACCAGGGCCGGGTCGATCCCTCTCGGCTGGTGCTTGAGATCACCGAGACCGAGGCGGTGACCGACATGAAGGAGGCCCGCCAGCTCATGGAGGAGGTCCATGAGCGCGGTTGCCAGTTTGCCCTGGACGATTTCGGGGTCGGCTTCTCCTCCTTCAACTACCTCCGACAGCTGCCGGTGGATATGGTCAAGATCGACGGTGCCTTCATCCGTCAACTGTATGCCCAGGAGGAGAATCAGTACGTGGTCAAGGCCATGGTGGACGTCGCCCATGGCTTCGGCAAGGTGGCGGTGGCAGAGTTCGTGGACTGCGCCCAGACCTTCGCCATGTTGAAGGAGTTTGGGGTCGACTACGCCCAGGGTTACTACCTGGGCAAGCCCCTGGACGAAGCACAGATACTCGCCGGGGCGGCGCCGCGGATGCATGGTTGAGGCTCAGGCAAACCCCTGTTGCCGCCAAGCCTCGAACACCGTCACGGCCACGGCGTTGGAGAGATTTAGACTCCTCTGACCCGCTCGCATGGGCAACAGCACGCGCCGCTCGGGGGGAATGGTGGTCAGCACCGACCATGGCAGGCCCCGGGTCTCCGGTCCGAAGAGCAGGCCATCGCCCGGGGCGAAGGCACAGCGGTCATAGCGTTGGCTGCCGCGGGTGGTCAGGGCATAGACGCGCCCGCGGATCTGGGCGAAGGCCGCCTCCAGGTCGTCGTGGATCTGCACCCGGACCCACTCGTGATAGTCCAGACCCGCACGCCGCAGGCGCCGGTCGTCCCAGGCGAAGCCGAGGGGGCGCACCAGATGGAGGCGGCTGCCGGTGTTGGCGCAAAGGCGTATGATATTGCCCGTGTTCGGCGGGATCTCCGGCTGATATAGGATCACGTGAAACAACACCACCTCCGGGAGCACAGATGAGCGACGACCCCCGCCTGGCCCTCGATTTCTGCGGCCTGCGCTTCGCCACCCCCCTGGTATTGCTCTCGGGTTGCGTGGGATTCGGCCGGGAGTATACCCGCGTGGAGGGCTTCTCCAACGGTGACGCCGGCGCCCTCTGCCTCAAGGGCACCACCCTGGAGCCGCGCCTGGGCAATCCCGCCCACCGGATCGCCGAGACCCCTGGGGGGATGTTGAACGCCATCGGTCTCCAGAACCCCGGGGTGGATGCCGTGGTGAAGGAGATCCTGCCGGACCTCGACTTCAGCGAGACCCGCGTCATCGCCAACGTGTCCGGGGCCACGGTGGAAGAATACTACGAGGTCACCCGGCGTTTCGACGACTCCCCCATCGACGCCATCGAGATCAACATCTCCTGCCCCAACGTCAAGGCCGGCGGGGTCGCCTTCGGCAACGATCCGGCCATGTCGGCACGGGTGGTGGCGGCCTGCCGCAAGGCCACGCGCAAGCCCCTCATCACCAAGCTCTCGCCCAATCAGACCGACATCGCAGACAACGCCCGGGGTTGCATCGAGGCCGGCAGCGACGCCTTTTCCGTGATCAACACCCTCATGGGCATGGCGATCGACGTCGAGAGCCGCGCCCCCGTGATCGGAAACAACCAGGGCGGCCTCTCCGGACCCGCCATCAAGCCCGTTGCCTTGCTCAAGGTGCACCAGGTGTATGAAGTCGCCGCGCCCCACGGCATCCCCATCATCGGCCAAGGGGGGGTGAGTTCCGCCGAGGACGCCATCGAGTTCCTGCTCGCCGGGGCGACGGCCGTGGGCGTGGGCACGGCCCTGTTCTACGACCCCCTGATCTGCCCGCGTATCAACGCCGGCATCCTCGACTATATGGACCGTCACGGCCTCGCCGAGGTCGCTCAGATCACCGGCGCCCTGCGTCTGAACACGCCCCCGGCGACCCCCTGCCGCTGCTGAGAGCGACCGCTCTATCCCTTCCGAGATAGGGTTGTCGCCGGTGATCCTGGTATATTAGGAAATCCACGCGGGCTGATACGGCCCTCGCGCATGGGGTTTCAGTCCTTCGGTCCCGGGTGGCGCACGCGCGAGGTGGATGTCAGGCCGACCAGGTTTTTTCCGAACCCCGTTGGGAGAGTGAGTATGAGCGACATCGAAGCACTCAAGAAAGAGAAGCAGGAACTGATCGGCAAGATGCTCGACCTGCAGAAGAAGTTCATGGAGATCGAGCACGAAAAGGGCGTGACCGGCAAGGACTACTGGGCCTCCAAAGAGGGTCTGCTCGCCAGCTACAAGAAAGACTACCGCGACACCGCCATGCGCGTGGTGGACCTTGCCCACCAGATCGTGGGTTCGCATCCCTGAACATCCTTCGCTGAAGGATGGCCGAAGGGCCCGCCGTCCGGAAGGACCGCGGGCCTTTTCGCGTCTGTGCCGGGGTTGGCACACAGGCTCCAACCCGAAAGATCCTTGCGTGAGAGCGGCTTCAATGGTCGGAGCCACTCCCCCACCGCATGCGTCCATGCATATATAGCCTCTCTGGATTTCCAGTGAGACCGTTCAATCCACCCCTTCCATCTCCGCCTCATAGGCCCCCAGCATGGCCAGATGATTCAGCCGCGCCCGCTTCAGCAAGGCGGCCTGGGCCGCCGGGCGGTTTTCCGGCCGGCCCATCCAGGCATGTAACGCCGGCTGTTGCAAGGCCCTTCCGTAGGAGATGCTCAAGCGCCAGGGGGCCTGCTCCCGGCGCAGATTGAGGGCGTTCAGATTGGCCGTGGCCTCCTCCGGCCCCTGGCCTCCGGAGAGGAAATTGACGCTCGGCACCGCCGCCGGCACCGTCCGCCGCAGGACCTTCAGGGTCGCCTCCGCCACCCTGTCCGGGTCCGCCTTGGGCCGCTCCTTGCCGGGCAGGACCATGTTGGGTTTGAGGATCATCAGCTCCAGGATGACGTGATGCCGGTGCAGGGCGTGAAACACCGCATGCTGTACCGCCTCGGTCACCTCGCCATGACGCTCGATGTCATGGTCCCCATCCATCAACACCTCGGGCTCGACGATGGGCACCACCCCCAGGGACTGGCACACGGCGGCATAACGCGCCAGCATCTCGGCGTTGGCCTCGATCCCGTGCGGCGTCGGGGCATCTCCTGCGATCTTGTATACCTCCCGCCACTTGGCGAAACGGGCGCCTTGCTCCTGGTACTTGGCGAGGCGGTCGCCGAGGCCATCGAGACCCTGAGTGACGAGATCACCAGGGGACAGGGCCAGGGGGATCTTGCCCTTGTCCACCTTGATCCCCGGGACGATGCCCTGGTCCCGGGCGGCCTCGGGGATGGGCCGGCCGTCGGCGGTACGCTGGCCCAGGGTCTCCTCGAACAGGATGATGCCGGAGATGTACTGGCCCAGGCCCTGGGTGGTGACCAGCAGATCGCGCCAGGCACGGCGCGTCTCCGGAGTGGACTCCACGCCGATGGCCGCGAACCGCTTGGCGATGGTGGGGGAACTCTCGTCGGCGGCGAGGATACCGCGGCCCGGCTGGACCATGGCCTCGATGGTGGCCTGCATGGCTTCGATAGTGGACATGGGGGACTCCTGGAGGTGATAGGGAAAGACAAGGGATCTTGGCCCGAGCGGGCCCCCTCGATCCATAGAGACAAGATGCCCGCTCGCTGGTTCACTCCCTTGACCCCGCCCGATCCCACGGACAGCGATTCCGCTCCATGACCCGGCCCATCAGCGCGGCGGCCAGGAGCCCGCTCCAACTCCGGCAGGATGCCGAGTAACAGGCGTCCGCTATGCGCGACAGAGCCGCGCAGGCGTTGGGGCAGGGGAGGGGCGCACTGGCGGCCGAGGCTCGCTCCCGGCACCCGCCGAAGCGAGGCCCTGCGGACTCAGTCCTTGATCCGGCCCGGCTCGTCCTTGCGCAGATAGGCCTCTTCCTCGGGGCTCAGATCCACTTCGTCGTAGCCGGTGATCATCGGCCGCACATGCTCCACGAAGGAGTGCCCGGTGGTGAGCAGGTAGACATGGATGATGATGAATGCGGCCATGACAAAGGCACCCGCGGTATGGGTCCAGGCCACCCACTCCAAGGCCGAGTTGGTGAAGGGGCCGTTCGACCAGAGCCCATAGAGCAGGTAGGCCAGGCCCGAGAGCCACAGCAGGGGGAAGACGAACAGTTTGAGCCCCAGGTAGCTGAGGGCCTGCAAGGGATTGTGCTTGCGCCAGAAATGCTTTCGGTAGGGGTGATCCTCACCCTTGAAGATGTCCCAGGCGTAGTACCGGGCCACCCGCAACAGGCCGTTGGTGGTGGGCAGATAGTGCCGCCAGCTACCGGTGGTGAGGTGCCAGAAGATGGCGAACACCCAGAGCACCATGAGCCCGATGGCCGCCAGCACGTGGGTGTAGACCAGGTTTTCGAAGCTCACCCAGTGGTGAAAGCCATGGATGCCGGCGCCGCTGAACAACAGGATGAAGATGAGGGCCATCTGGGTCCAGTGCCAGAAGCGTTCGAAGCCATTGAATATCTTTACTTGGTGCAGGGCCATCAGTGGGTCCTCCGGGCGCGGAAGAGGATGCGGATGAAGGCGTGGAAGAGGACCCCGCCGAGGGTGCCCAAGACCAGTAGCAGACCGATGAGATCGACCCAGTGGTTGCTGTCGCGCCCGGGCATGTAGAAGCCGGAGAGTCGGGCCAGACGCCCCTGTCTGGCGTGGCATTCCCGACAGGCCAGGGCCTTCTCCTTGGGCGCCACCATGTGGTTGATGGGCCAGTAGGAATAGGTGTCGATGAAGCCGTATTCACCGCTGTAGGGGAGATCGAAGTCCTTCATCCCGTGGCGGATGGCGCGGGCGAAGTCGTAGTTGCCCCAGAAGGCGTCCTTGTCGTCGCCCCACAGGTGCATGTAGACCAGGGTGTTGTTGCCTTTGTCGTAGGGCTGCACCGTATGCATCCGCTTGAACGGCCAGATGCGGGAATCGGGATCGTCGGGTGATCCCTCCAGGTGGTTGATCTCCACCGGCCGGGTGGGATCGAAATGGGTGCTGACCAGGGTGTAACGGGCCACCCCGTTGAACCAGCGGTACAGGGGTTTGACGTTCTCCCCGTACTTGAAGCTGCCCTTGATGGACTTGTAGGTGTGGCGGGGCTCGCCGTTGCCCTGGATATAACCCTCTTCACGATAACCCTCGCCGTTCTTGAGGCGGCCGGCGGTGCGCCAGTCCCAATCCACCTTGGTGGCCACGCCGCCACGGGCGAAGGAGGGGATGTGACAGGTCTCGCAGGCCACCCGGTCGGTATGGTCGTTGAGCTTGATGCCCTTGAGGCCCAAGGGGTGGGGCTGGTTGCCATGGCAGCTCTCGCAGGTGGCGGTCCGGCGGGGCGAGCCGGGCTTGCCGGTGCCCTGCTTGTCTTCGGCCAGCATGTTGTAACGGCTGCCCGCCCATTGGTGACCCTCGCCCACATGACAGATCACACAGGAGAAGTTCTCGCCCTGTTCGGACATGTGTACGTCCACGTCCCTGGGGGGATGGAACAGGACCGACGAGAGATCACCGTGCTTCACGTTGTCGCCGCCGCCGCCATAGAAGTGGCAGGCGCCGCAGTTGTTGCGCCCGGGCAGCGCCACGCTCTGCGCCACCCGGGTGAGATCGATGGCCGGCTTACCCTCGAACAGGACCGCGCAGGCCTTGTTACCGCGGGTGGGCGGCAGCTTGTAATAGGTGCCGGTGGATTCATGGCAGACCAGGCAGTCGATGTTCTCCTGGTTGGAGAAGTCGTAGGTGCGGCTGTCCTTCAGGCCGTAACCGGCATGACACTGGGCGCACATGCCCTCGTTGCCCGCCGCGTTGGTGCAGAAGTTGTTGACCAGATAGCGCTTGCCGAGCTGCTGGCCGGTGACCGGGTTCCGGTAGCTCCACGTCCAATGCTTGTTGTGGATGAACTGATCGCCGGCCTTGTTGTGACACTTGAGGCAGGCCTTGGTGACCTCGGGGCCGCTCTTGAAGGGGCCCTGGAGTTCCTTGAGCTTGGCGTGATCGGTGGTGGACTTGCTACCCCGCGACTGGTCGAGGCTGGTGACCGACTTGTCCACCGGGCGAGGATTGGAGGTCTCCTTGTATTCGCTGATGCCCAGCTCCACCTTGCCCTCGATGGAAGGGAGGGGACGGGCCACCGGGGTCTTTGCCTCTTCGGCGGCGTGGCCGGGGGCCAGGACGAGGATCAGCGGGAGAAACAGTGATCCCCAGTATCTCGGGTCCGGCCTAGGCCACCCCTTGGCTGTGTGCAACATGGCTTGGATCTCCGACAGGCGCGCGGGATACGGCAAGGCGCAGGGATTGAAGGCGGAGGGGAGCCTAACAGCAGCGAATAGGGAGGCTCAATGCGAACTCGCAATAGAACGAGACTATTCGCTTTCCTGTTTTCTTGATTCAGAGGTGCGATTTCATTGGCAGCAGGCGGCGCCAGCGGGCCGGTCCCTGGTCGTGAACCGATTCCCCCCGGGTGTCCACGGCCACGGCCACCGGCATGTCCTTGACCTCGAACTCGTACACGGCCTCCATCCCCAGGTCGGCGAACGCCATTACCCGGGCCTTGCGGATCGCCTTGGAGACCAGATAGGCGGCGCCCCCCACGGCGATCAGGTAGACCGCCCGGTGACGGCGAATGGCCTCGACGGCCTCCGCCCCCCGCTCGGCCTTGCCGATGGCCCCCATCAGCCCGAGCGTTCCGAACATGAGTTCGCTGTAGCGGTCCATGCGCGAGGCGGTGGTGGGACCGGCGGGGCCCACCACCTCATCGCCCACCGGGTCCACGGGGCCGACGTAATAGAGGAAGCGGTCGCGGAGATCGACGGGCAGGGGCTCGCCGCGCTCCAGCATCTCCTGGATACGGCGATGGGCCGCGTCACGGCCGGTGAGGAGGCGGCCCGAGAGCAACAGGCGCTGACCCGGACGCCAGCCCGCCATGTCCTCACGGCCGAGGGATTCCAGGTCCACCGGCGTGGCGCCCGCGGGCGACCAGTCGATCCGCGGCCAGACATCCGCAGACGGGGGCTCGAATTCGGCGGGACCGTTGCCGTCGAGCGCGAATTCCAGATGGCGGGTGGCGGCACAGTTGGGGATCAGGCCCACCGGCAGGGAGGCCGCATGGGTGGGCCGATCGAGGATCTTCACGTCCAGGACGGTGGTGAGCCCACCGAGGCCCTGGGCGCCGATGCCCAGGGCGTTGACCCGGTCGAGGATCTCCAGACGCAGTTCCTCCACCCGGGTACGGGCCCCGCGGGCGCGCAATTCGTGGATGTCGATGGGGGCGAGGAGGGACTCCTTGGCCAGCAGCAGGGCCTGCTCGGGCGTCCCGCCGGCGCCGATGCCCAGGATCCCCGGTGGGCACCAGCCGGCCCCCAGGGTGGGCACCTGTTCCACCACCCAGTCGGCCAGATCGGCCGCCGGATTGAGCACCGCGAAGCGCGCCTTGTTCTCCGATCCCCCGCCCTTGGCCGCCAGCTTGAGGGCGATCCCGTCACCGGGGACCAGGCGCGTGTAGACCATGGCCGGCGTATTGTCGCCGGTGTTGCGCCGCCCTCCGAGGGGGTCGGCCACCAGCGAGGCGCGGAGGGGATTGTCGGGGTCCGTATAGGCGCGGCGCACCCCCTCGTCGATCAGGGCCTGGAGATCGGCCGGGCCGTCCCAGCGCACCCCGGACCCCACCTCCACGAAGGCCACCACGATGCCGGTGTCCTGACAGATGGGGCGGTGGCCTTCGGCCGCCATGCGCGAATTCACCAGGATCTGGGCGAGGGCATCCCGGGCGGCGGGGGATTCCTCGCCGGCGTAGGCCGCGGCGAGGGCGCGCACGAAGTCCGGGGGATGATAGTACGACATGTACTGCAGGGCGTCGGCGACGGACTGGATCAGGTCTTCGCGGCGGATGAGGGTCATGTCTCTCGGGTCCAGGCGACAGAAAACGGTGAGTGAAGTCTATACCCATTGCACAGGATTTCCTGCCTGCGGCGGGTAGAGCCCTCTCCAGGGACACGACGAAGGCTTTCGAAGGGCCGGTCATTCGAGGGCCTGAGAAATCTTCGCCGGCGGCAGGCCGTCGGCTGCAGGGCGGCACCGCGATCAGTCGATGACCACGGCCAACGACAGCCCGTCGGCCACCGCCCGTAATCGCTTGTCTCGCGTCCACAGCCGCGCGCTGCCTTCCAGGGCCACGGCCGCCAGCAGATGCACATCTATGTAACCGAGGCCCTTTCCCATCAATGCCCGTTTTTCGATGAAGACCAGCGCCTCATCCTCTGAGGCGACCGCTGACCGGGGCAAGGCCTTGAGCAATCTCAACACTTCGACCCGGTTCGCCAGATTGCCGCAGGCCAGCTCACCCAACACGAATGGGTGCATCAACACCTGACCGCGGTTCAACAATTCGGTCAGATTTCCATCGACCCCGCGCAGATGATCGATCCAGACCGACGTATCCACCAGGATCATTGTGGATCGGACCGCCTGCGGGGCACCGGTTTCAGCTGCGGCTCGCTGCCGCCCAGCTTTGCGAGCCGTCGGGCGCTCTCGCGTTCGATCAGGGCACGCAATCCCTCGCGCACCAGGGCAGCCTTTCCATTCAACCCGCTCACCCGCTGCGCCTCGGCCAGCAACTGGTCGTCGATATTCAGTGTGGTTCTCATATACAGACAGCTCCCATTGTCACAAGGCACCCAATATATCATCACGTGATGATATTTCTGATGCCTTGGGTGTGCAAGATTCGACCAGGAACAGAATCGGGAAACAGAATGATTTTTGTGTGGGTTTATATCTCCAGTACCGTGTGATTACTTCCCCAAAGGGACCCATCCTCTGTTCCGGACCAGGGAGGCCTTGGAGGACAGGCGATGAATCGACAGGAGAGGTAAACGGTTACGCTGCAGGGGGAGCCGCAGGCATTACAGGGAGTCTTGTAATCACAAGATACAGAACATGAGGAAGGTGCAGGACCACGTCATCCAACCACTCAAGTCATTGAAAACCGCGCCAGTGGCCTTCCCTGAAAATGTCTGCGGCAGGGATGCCGCAGTCAAGCCTACAGGGAGGTATTCACGGCGTTTTTCAGGGAAGGCCACTGGCAGAGGGGCGGTTAGATGACGGAGTCCTGGAGGAAGGTGGCCTCTGCTTGCGCCCAACCCGTCGGGATTGGTCTAATCCCCGCAGATCAGGGTTTTTCGTCGAGAGACCGAGGAGGTAGACCATGTCCCTGCAACCCGTGATTCTTTCCGGCGGCTCCGGCACCCGGCTGTGGCCGCTGTCGCGCGAGGCCTACCCCAAGCAGTTCCTGGCCCTGACCAGCGAGCACACCCTCCTCCAGGAGACCGTGCGCCGGCTCGACGGCCTGGAGGAGGAGCAACCCAAGGCGGGTATCGGGGTCAAGGACCCCCTGATCATCTGCAACGAGAGCCACCGTTTCCTGGTGGCCGAACAACTGCGCATCCTGGAACGCCCGGCGGCCGGCATCCTGCTGGAGCCCGAAGGGCGCAACACCGCGCCCGCGCTCACCCTGGCCGCGCTCCACGCCACCCGCGAGGGCGACGATCCGGTGCTCCTGGTAGAGGCCGCCGATCACGTGATCCGCGACGAAAGGGGCTTCCGGCGGATGGTGGCCCTGGGCTACGAGCGCGCCCAGGGCGGCGACGTGATCACCTTCGGCATCGTCCCCGACAAACCCGAGACGGGCTACGGTTACATCCGCAAGGGCGAGGCCTTGGACGAGGAGATCTTTCGCCTGGACGGCTTCGTAGAGAAGCCGGACCGCGCCACCGCCGAGGGTTACGTGGCATCGGGCGACTACCTCTGGAACAGCGGCCTGTTCATGCTCCAGGCCTCGGTCTGGATCGACCTCATCGGCCGCTACCGGCCCGACATCCTGGCCGCCTCGCGCCAGGCCTACGGCGAGGGGGGGGCGGACAGCGAGTTCCATCGCCTCGATGCCCGGGCCTTCCATGCCTGCCCCAGCGACTCCATCGACTATGCGGTGATGGAACGCCTGGCCGCCGACCCGGAACCCCCGCGACGCGCCCTGGTCCTGCCCCTGGACGTGGGCTGGTCCGACGTGGGCGCCTGGTCGGCCCTGTGGGAGGTGCGCGAGCAGGACGAGGCCGGCAATGTCCTGGAGGGCGACGCCTTCGTCCACGAGGCCCGCGACAACCTGGTCCTGGCCCAGCACCGCATGGTGGCGGTGGTGGGACTCGACGGCCTCATCGTGGTGGAGACCCCGGACGCGGTGCTGGTGGGCAGCAAGGAGCGCGCCCAGGACGTCAAGGCGGTGACCCAGTTCCTCAAGCACGAACGGCGCCACGAATTCCGCATCCACCGCAAGGCCCACCGTCCCTGGGGCAACTACGAGCCCATCGACTCCGGCGAGCGCTATCAGGTCAAGCGCATCACCGTGAACGCCGGGGAATCCCTGTCTCTGCAGATGCACCACCACCGCGCCGAACACTGGATCGTGGTCTCAGGCACCGCCCGGGTGACCTGCGACGACAAGGTCTTCCTGCTCTCTGAAAACCAGTCCACCTATATCCCGGTGGGGGCCAGGCACCGCCTGGAGAACCCGGGGGTGATCCCCCTGGAGATCATCGAGGTGCAGTCGGGCAGTTACCTGGGCGAGGACGACATCGTGCGCTACGAGGACATCTACAACCGCGATTCCTCGGAGACCTGAGCCAGGGCCCGTTCCACCACCTCCAGACCCGCCCCGGGAGGCTGGGCCTCGGTACTCAGTATCCGACGCCAGCGGCGTCCGCCGGGACGGCCGTGGAACAACCCGAGGAGATGGCGGGTCATGCGCGACAGGGGGGTCCCCGCCGCCAGTTCCCTGTCCATGAAGGGACGGAAGGCGCGGACCGCGTCCGTGCGGCGGGCGAAGGGCATGGGCACGCCGAACAGCCGCGGCATGGCCTCGGCCAGCAGCCAGGGGTGGTGGTAGGCCGCCCGCCCCAGCATGATCCCATCGAGGCCGCGAAGCAGGGCCACGGCCTGATCCAGGTCGCCGATCCCGCCGTTGACGACGAATTCGAGCCGGGGAAAATCCCCCTTCAGGCGTTGTACCCGGTCGTAACGCAAGGGCGGAATGTCGCGATTCTCCTTGGGACTCAGGCCCTGCAACCAGGCCTTGCGGGCGTGGACGATGAATACCCCACAACCGGCCCGGGCGATCCCGTCCACGAACCGGGCGAGGTGGTCGTAGTCGTCGGCCTGGTCGATGCCGATGCGCTGCTTCAGGGTGACGGGTATCCTCACGGCCTCCACCATGGCCGCCACGCACTCGTTGACCCGTCCCGGATCGGCCATCAGGCAGGCCCCGAAGCGGCCGGCGCGCACCCGCGCCGAAGGACAGCCCAGGTTCAGGTTGATCTCCGCATAGCCCCAGGCCTCGCCCAGGCGCGCGCAGGCCGCCAGTTCCGCAGCCTCGGAGCCGCCCAGTTGCAGGGCCACCGGGTGTTCGCCGGGGTCATGGGCCAGGAGACGCGCGGGATCGCCGTGGAGCAGGGCAGGGGCCGCCACCATCTCGGTGTACAGGAGCGCACGCGGGTTCAGCAGGCGGTGAAAGCGGCGGCAATAGCGGTCCGTCCAATCCAGCATGGGCGCGACGCAGAGGGTCCGGTCGAGGACGCCGGAACGCCTGCCGCCGGCCTCCCGCGGCGCCCGGTCTCCAGCCGCGGTCACGGGCACGCCCCCTCATCCATCCCCCAACGCCGCGCGATCCCGCGCCGCCCGCGCCTCCAGCGCCGCGGCCTTGGCCCGCGACAGGTGCCGCCAGGGCACGGGGACGAGCGCGGGCACCAGGCGGCGGTATTCGGCATAGGCGGGCCCGTGATAGCTCAGGAGCTTGCGCTCCTCCAGGCGCGAGCCCAGGAGGAAGTAGAGGGTGGCCAGGGTGGCCGTGAGCAACAGCGCCGGATCCATGTCCCGCGTCCAGATCAGCACCAGGCCGAGGGCATACCAGGGATGGCGCACCCAGCGATGCAGGGGTGACAGGTGCAGAGACTCCTGATCGGCCACCGAGTGGCTGTGGGCGCGCCATTGGCGCGTGCCGAGGAACTCGGCCGTGTCGTAATGGCGCAGGGACCAGACGAAGCCCAGCAGGGCGAGGCCCTGCAACCCCCAGGAGACGAAGCGCCAGGGGCCGTCCCAGCGCCACAAGGACTCACCCCTCCAGAGGAAGGTCAGGGCCAGGGGGGGGATCAGGGTCAGCACCGCCACCCCGTTGAACGTCAGCCGGTAGGCGCGCATCCATTCAGGCCGGCGGCGCGCCACCCATCCCTTCACCGTCAGGGAGGCGAGCAGGGAATGCAGGGCGAAATAGGCCAGCCAGAGGGCGGCGAGCCAGAGGAGATGCGGATTGTCGAACAACCAGTGCATTTCGGGAGTATGGTGGAACGAGGGTCACTTGCCCAGGCAGAATCGCCCGAAGATCTCACCCAGGAGGTCTTCGGGAAGGAATTCCCCGGTGATCTCGCCCAAGGCGCGTTGGGCGAGACGCAGGTCCTCGGCGACGAGTTCCGGGGCCAGGCCGGACTCCAGGGCGCTGCGCGCCCCTTGGAGGTGATCGGCGGCCCGGTCCAGGGCGTGGAGATGCCTGCGGCGGGCGAGGAACTCGCCTTGTTCGCCCCCATCGAGACCGGCGATCGCCCGCAGATGTCCTTCCAGAAGCGGCAGACCCTCGCCGGTGAGGGCGGACAGGGCCAGCTCCGGGCCGACCCCGGTCTCACGCAGGCCCGGGGATTCTCCCAGCAGATCGATCTTGTTGCGCACCAGGGTGACGGGCACCCCCTCGGGGGCCTGAAGGATCCCGGCCTCCGGCCGGCCGCGGGTGGCATCGTAGATCCACAGGATCCGATCGGCCGTCTCCAGCACGGCACGGGCGCGCCGGATCCCCTCCCGCTCCACGGGATCGCGCCCCTCGTGCAATCCGGCCGTATCCACCAGGTGCAGGGGCAGGCCATCGAGCTGGATGGGCTCCCGCAAGAGGTCGCGGGTGGTGCCGGGCACGGCGCTGACGATGGCCCGGTCCTCCCCGGCCAGGACATTGAGCAGGCTGGACTTGCCGGCGTTGGGGGCGCCGGCGATCACCAGGGTCAGGCCGTCACGCAGCAGGCGCCCACGGGCGGCGGCGGCGCGCACGGCGGCCAGCCGCTGCGCCAGCCCCCGCAGACGGGCGTCCAGATCCGCCGCGGAGAAGAGATCGGTGTCGTCCTCATCGGGAAAGTCCAGGCCGCCCTCCAGCAGCGCCCGCGCTTCCACCAGGGCCTCCAGGAGATCCCCGACCCGGCGGGAGAAACGGCCCTCCAGGGTGCGTGCCGCCAAATGGGCGGCGCGCCGGGTGCCCGCTTCGATGAGATCGGCGACGGCCTCGGCCTGAACGAGATCCATCTTGCCGTTGAGAAAGGCGCGTTCGCTGAACTCGCCGGGGCGGGCGGGGCGGGCGCCCAGTTCCAGCACCCGGGCCAGGAGGCGGTCCAGGACCCGCGGCCCGCCATGGCCTTGAAGTTCGAGGACGTCTTCACCGGTGAAGGAGGCGGGGGCGGGAAAGAAGAGCAACAGTCCCTGATCCAGAACACCTCCCCGGGCGTCCCGGAATGCCGCGAAGTGGGCATAGCGCGGGCGGGGCGGCCGGCCCAACAGGAGCGCCGCCATGGTGGACGCCAGCGGACCCGAGACCCGCACCACGCCCACCGAGCCGGTACCCGCGGCGGTGGCGATGGCGGCGATGGTCTCAGGCGTGTTTGGAGGCACCCTCGATCTTACGCGTGATGTACCACTGCTGGGCGATGGACAAGAGATTGTTCACCACCCAGTACAGCACCAATCCGGAGGGGAAGAAGGCGAAGAAGACGGTGAACACGAAGGGCAGGGCCATCATCAACTTGGCCTGGAGCGGATCGGGCGGCGCCGGATTGAGCTTCTGCTGAATGAACATGGACACGCCCATGATCAGGGGCAGCACGTAGTATGGATCCTGGGCGGAGAGGTTGTCGATCCAGAGGATGAAGGGGGCCTGGCGGAGTTCCACACTCTCCATGAGCACCCAATACAGGGCGATGAAGACCGGGACCTGCACCACGATGGGCAGGCAGCCGCCCAAGGGATTGATCTTCTCCTTCTTGTACATCTCCATCATGGCCTGATTCAGACGCTGTTTGTCGTCCCCGTAACGGTCCTTGAGGGCCTGCATCCTCGGGGTGAGTTTGCGCATGTTGGCCATGGACTTGTAGCTGGTCTCGGAGAGCTTGTAGAAGGCCGCCTTGATGAGAATGGTGAGGAGGATGATGGACCAGCCCCAGTTACCCACCAGCTTGTGGATCTCCTTCAACAGCCAGAAGATCGGCTGGGCCAGGACGGTGAACCAGCCGTAGTCCACGGTGAGTTCCAGGCCCGGGGCGATCTTGGCCAGCTCGTCCTGAAGCTCGGGCCCGGCGTAGAGGGTGGAACGGAACCGCACCTCGGACCCGGGGGCGATCTCCCTGGAGGTCGAATAGACGCCTACCTGAAAGCGGGGCCCAGGCACGGTCTGGTTGTAGAAGTGGAAGACCTCGTCGGCGGGGGGGATCCAGGCGCTCATGAAATAATGTTGGACCATGGCGATCCAACCGCCCTTGGCCTCCAGGTCCAGGGTCTTTTCCTTGAATTCCGTGAAGGGCAGCTTCTCGAACTTCTTTTCCTCCGTGTAATAGGCGGCGCCGGTAAAGGTGCGGCTCTGAAAGAAGTCCTTGACCCCCTTCTGCTTGTGGGGCTCGGAACGCTGCAACTGGTAGTAGGCCCGGGCGGTCCAGGGCGCTTGCGAGTGGTTTTCGACGACCTGTTCCAGCTCCACCACATAGCGGGCACGATGGAAGTGGAAACGCTTCGACACCCTGAGCCCATGGCCGTCCTTCCACTTCAGTTCCACCACCAGGTCGTCCTGCCCCTTGCCCAGGCGATAACGGGTGGAGGCGGCATGGAACAGTGCCTCATGGGTGGGGGAGGGGGCCTTCGGCGGCCCCACCACGCCGCTCTGGGCAAGGTAGAGATTGGGCTCCGTCCCCTTGAACAGGCGGATCTTCCGCTCCGGGTGTTCGAGAGAGACCGGATAGGCGAGGAGCCAGAGCCCGGACAGGGTTCCGCCCTTGAGGGAGATCTCGGCCTTGACCACATCGGTCTCCACCTCCACGTGCCCGGCGGCCGGGGACTGAGTGACGGGGGCCGCCTGGATTGTGGCCGTGGAATCCGCGGGAACGGCCGCGGGGGGTATCCGCTCGGGTGCGGAGGCCCCTGGTTGCTGCTCCCGCCCAGCGGAGGAACCGGCCGTCTGGGTGGATACGGCGGCCGCCGGCGCCGTCTGCGGACCATAGTCCTTCATCCAGGCCTGGTAGATGAGCAGCAGGGTGAAACCCAGGGAGAACAGCAGGATGAGGCGCAGGTTGTCCATGATGACGGGGGATAATACTCAATGGTGTTCGTGCGCTTCGGGCACGGGATCGAATCCGCCTTCATGCCAGGGATGGCAGCGCGCAAGACGTCTGAGGGCCATCCAGCCCCCACGGAGGACGCCGTGCGAGCGGATTGCGGTCTCGGCATAGCTGGAGCAACTGGGATAGAACCGGCAGTGGTTGCCGAGAAACGGGCTCAAGAGGAGCCGGTAGAGGCGGATGAAGGCGATGAAGAGGGTGCGCATGGGGATGTTGCCAGCCTTCGTATGAGTCGTTCTATGCTCGCGAGGAGAATGCGGTTGGTGGCGGCCGCGGCGGGATGGCGACAGAGGACCACCAGGTCCAGCGGCGGCAAGAGTTGCGCATGGCGCCTGAAGCCCTCGCGCCAGAGGCGCTTGAGGCGGTTACGCACGACCGCGCGGGATGAACAACGCCGTGAAATGGCCAAGCCGAGGCGCGCCTCCTTCAACCCGTTCTCATGTGCCAGCACGACCCAGTAGCGGTCGATCTGCTTGCGGGGGGCGGCAAAGACACGGGCGAATTCGCGCCCCTTCAGGAGGCGGCGCGCCTTGGGCAGGCCCTCTTTGGCGGGTGCCAACCCGGCTCAGGGCGTGAGCCTGTCGCGGCCCTTGGCACGGCGCGCCTTGATGACCTTGCGGCCGTTGCGGGTGGCCA
>JALSSC010000051.1 GCA_026984455.1 Chromatiaceae bacterium | reverse complement strand
AGAACCACTTCCTGCTTGCGTTTTGCCGACCACCTCTTCGGCGATTTCTTCTCACTCATGGACACCTCCTGTCGCTATCACTCTACGACCAAATGTGTGTCCAAAATATTCGAGGGGCAACCCAGGTTACGCTCGGGGTTGGGGCCGTCGAAGGCGATGTCCGGGCCATGGGCGACATCGAAGCCCAGCGCCTCGAGCTGGGAGAGGGCCATCTTCTCGATGCTGTCTTCGGTGGTTCGGGTCACAGCGGTTCCGCTCCGGCGTTGAGGAGATTCAGATAGGCATCGTAGACGTAAACCCGGTCCCGTCGCTTGCCGGTCAACTCCTTCAGCACGCCCAGCTCTTCGAGCGTCGCCACGCTGTTCGCCGCCGTGGGATAGGAAATCCCGGTCACATCGCCCACGTCCTTGATCGTCTGGATGGCGCGCCGGCAAAAGGCCTGGAAACAGCGCAACAGCGTTCCGGAGCGGCGGCCGAGCGCCTGGATGCGATTTTCATCCTCTCGGAACAACGAGACCAGCCGCCGGGCGGTTTCCACGGCATCCTCGGCGGTTTTTTCGACACCCCCGAGAAAGAAATCGATCCATCGCTCCCAGTCGCCCGTTCGGCGCACCTGATCCAGCAATTCGTAATAAAGCGGGCGATGCCGCTTGAAATAGAGGCTCAGATACAACAGCGGCCGGGAAAGCATGCCGTCATGGTGCAGAATGAACGATATGAGCAAGCGCCCCAGTCGCCCATTGCCGTCCAGGAAGGGATGAATCGTCTCGAACTGCACATGGGCCAGCGCCGCCTTGACCAGCGTGGGATACGGCTGCCGCTCATCGTGCAGAAAGCGCTCCAGATCGGCCATGCAGGCGTCTACCCGATCCGGCGGCGGGGGGACGAAATGCGCGTCTCCAGGACGGGCGCCGCCGATCCAGTTCTGACTTTTGCGAAACTCACCCGGCGCCTTGCCGCTGCCCCGGCCGCGGGAGAGCAAAATAGCGTGCATCTCCTTCAACAGCCGGTTACACAACGGCAATCCTTCCCCCAGCCGCTGCATGCCATGTTCGAGCGCCGCCACATAGTTCGATACCTCCACCACATCGTCGAATGGCGCGCCCGGCGCCTCCGGCAACTCGAACAGCAACAAATCGGACAATGACGACTGGGTGCCCTCGATTTGCGAGGAAAGCACGGCCTCGCGGCGGACATAGGCATACAGGAAAATATCCGGCTCCGGCAGCAACAGGGTGATACTGTCCAACCGGCCCAGAGCCAGTGTAGCCCTCTCCAGCAGTTGTTGGCGGGCGGGCGAAAACTCAAGCGGAGGCTGGGGCGGCAAGGGGGCGGGCAGAAAGGCGGGCACGCGCTCACCACCCGCCACGCTCGTGATGTACTCGCCAGTGGATCCCCGTTGCACCTGCCCCACCTCCGGTATCAAAGCTTTCTTGAATAGCAAGCGATACTATTCAAGAATAGCGCATGTCTCTTTAATAGCAAGCGACGCTGCGCCCGGTGCAACAGCTCGGGATTGACCGGAATCCGGAGGGTCACAGCGCGTCCAGCACACGGGATAGAAACTCCGATGTCGTGGGCGAAGAGGATGCCAGCGGTGTTGCACCCAACTCATTGATGACGGTGTGACAGAGCATCTCCAGGAAGGACTTGGTCAGCTCGATGACACTACTGCCTTCCTCCCAGGTGCGCGCCAGGTCCCGGTCATGCTGCTGGAGGTTGGGCGCGTCCGGCCAGCGTTCCTTCGCGGCCCGGAATGCCGGGGCGATGCCATCCAGGCGCTCGCCACTCATGCGTTACGCTCCAGGACAAACCGCGCCCGTTCGTGCCGCAGCATCTCGAAGGGCGTCATTGCCTTGACCCCGACTCCTACACATACGTTGGGAATTTTGATGCGCTTGAGCGTATTCTCGGCTTTCTCGTGGGTCACCACGACGAAATCGCCAGTCAGGGCATGGGCAATGAGCCAATAGTCCGCCACCTGAAAGAAGGTGTTCTTGGCATCCGGCGTGTAGCCGTTGTCGTTCACCCAGTTGGTCACCTGCCCCATGGCGGGGAAGATGTCGGCCCCGGGCTTGAGGAAGAATCGCTCATCCTGTGCCTTGGCCCATTCGGCCAGTTCATCGTCGCCCGCCTCGATCTCGTCCTTGACCTTGTCGATGCTGAAGACCTGCCCGGTCTGGTTGCGGTCGATCAGCCAGTCCCAGAACGCCGGGCAGAAATCCAGGCCATAGTGCAGATTGTTGGCCGCCATGAAGACATTGGCATCCAGAAAATATCTCATTCCTGAATCCCCAACCGTCGTGCCTCCTCATAAAAGGTTCGACTCTTGCGCACTCCTAGTAGGCGGAAGGCGTCGGTCAAGGGGGTCTGCCCCTCCAGGGTGCTGACGATCACTGCCCGCGCCAGGCGCTTGCCAACATGCGCGCCCAGGGTGTTGTAGAAATCACCGCCCGCGCCTGCGGGTGCGACCCGCTTCAGCCGTTCCAGCTCCCCCTGCCAGGCCGCATCCAGGGTTTCGCGGTCGATCCGGCCCGCATCGAACAGCCGGCGCAGGATGACCAGGGTGCTGATCTTGAATTGTCGCGCCAGGCGCTGCAGCGTGTCCGGTAAGGGCTCCCGGTCCGCCAGCGCCGTGCACACCGCCGCCAGTGGCACCAGTAGTTCGGCGGCCACCGCATTGCACCAGCGCTCAGTGCGCTCGTCGGGTAGGATACGCGCTTCGCTGTCGGAGACACCGGAGGCCCCCAGCCACAGATGGGCCAGCTCATGGGCCAGGGTGAACATCTGCGCCGCCTTGCTGTCCTTGCCGTTGATGAACACCAGCGGCGCCCGTTCATCGGCCAGGGCAAAGCCGCGAAACTCCGCCACATCCAGCGGACGGCGGGTGTTGCTGCCCACGATACCGCTGACCATCACCAGCACCCCGGCCTCCCCGGCCAGGCGGATGAATGCCCGCAGGGCCTCGGTCCAGGTGCCCATCTGGCAGCGCGCCTCGATATCGAAGCCGAGGTGTTGCCGCATCCGGTCAGCCACCACAGTCGGCGATTCATCCAGTGTCGCCGAGCCCACAAAGGCCACCGGCGGCTCACCCTGCAGGCGGGCGTAGTCCCGATACCAGTTCTGACGCTGCTGGCAGAGGTATATCGTCTCCAGCAGATCGACACTGGGCGGCTGGTTGCGGGCCTCGGGCAAGGTGCGGAAATCGGGGATCGGCAGCACTTCTTCCGGTGGCTCGGGCAGAAAAAAATAGCCGATGGCCGTATGGGTGGCCCGGGCGAAATCCTCCAACTGGTTCAAGGTGGGCTGGACCTTCCCTTCCAGCCAGTCGCCCAGCTTCTTGAAACGGCCGGACAAGCCCTCGGGCGTCCGGCCGGAGCGGCGCAGCGCCCAGTGCAGCATCTCCGGATTGACCGGAACGCGCAGGGTCACAGGGCATCCTCCACCAGCTTCTCGGCATCCGGCACGCGCAGCTCGCCGGAGATGAGTTTGGGGAGGAGGGTGTCGCGGAGTTTTGCCAGTGTGTCGATTTGAAATAGGTTATGGAGGATTTGGTCCATAAAGTCGCTGATGAAACCTTCAAATTGCTGGGTGAGGTTCGCTCCAGAGAACGGAATTGTGATAGACTTGAATGTTTCTCTGGTAATTGTATTGAACACGGAGCCATGTCCGCTCCGCTGAAGATCACTTACTTGAAAGCGGATCATGTAGTAAGTAAAAGCATCGGACACCCCCTCTCGCCCCTGAATACCGTAGCAAGATTGATTCATCGCCATCGGAACTCCAACAAGGGCACATTTTCCTACAGTACAGCGAGCACTAATAATAGTTCTACCCACAGGCAAAATCTTGGTAGAGGATCTTTCGACCCCCAGCTGCGTAATACGCTTTTCTGTGTCGATGACGAACACATCAGTTGGGTTTGGCGCGTCAACCACTGAGAACCAAGGAATATCCCCATTCCAGTATTCAGGTACAGAGGTTTTCGGCGTGCCACCGCCTATCAGTTCAAATAATTCAAATAGCGATTTTACCCTCCACCCCTCCGGAATCGGCCCCAGTTCGGAGTCCTGGAAGCGATCGGGGAACTGGCGCAGGATGTCTTCGGGCGGCAACATGCCCTCACACCAACTCCTCCCCCAAAGGGAGAGGGGCTTTGAGTTCGGTGCGGCACTTCTCCCCTCTCCCTCTGGGAGAGGGGTCGGGGGTGAGGGAAGCACACCAAAGGATATCCGTAGCCGTTGAATTTGCTCGTATAAATCCTGCAAGACTGGTGTCGTATCTTTGAGCACAATATCCGCCCAGTATCGCACCACGGTGATTCCTTGACGTTCCAGAAAAGCGGTACGTCGTTCATCTTTCCGCTGTTGTTCGTGTTCATTGTGCTGCCCGCCATCCACTTCCACCGCCAGTTTCAGCTCATGGCAATAGAAATCCAGTACATAGGGCTTGACTGGATGTTGACGGCGGAATTTGAGCCCCAGGAACCGTCGCCCGCGAAGCAACTGCCAGAGCAGTTGTTCTGCGTCAGTTTGATGCTTGCGCAGGGTGCGGGCAAAGTCGAGGAGTTCGGCAGGAAGTTTTTGTTTGTCGTGTTCCCTCACCCCAACCCCTCTCCCAGAGGGAGAGGGGCTATTCTTGTTCTCTTCAGACATCATTTCTAAAGTGAGTGCAGGACTTTTTGCCTCGCCTCCCCTCTCTCCTTGGGAGAGGGGTTGGGGTGAGGGTCTTTCAGCAATTCACGATAATGGGCGGCGCGTTCGGCGAACGGGTCAGGGATGGGGTTGCCGGCCCGCAGGGCGTTGACCACCACCGGGTCGAAGTCGATGAACCAGCTCTTGAACAGCGCCTGGGCCATGGCCTCCAGCGTGCGGTTCATCTGCCGGTTCAGCTCGATCTTGTCGTCCAGCGTGCCGAGGATGTGGGCGATGGCGCGTTGTTCAGGCAAAGGCGGCAATCTTATTGGAAACTCAGGAAGCTCTCTGAGAGCAATCCGCTCTACCGTTGCACCATAGATTGTTCGCTTTTTAATTTCCTGTTGAAAATCAGGACCAAGAAATGCGAAAAGCAAATACCTAGGATCAACCTTATTCTTATCGGGCCTGAGAAGCCCCATTCGCCTACCTAGACATGCTTTTACCCCTTCCAGCATCAGAGCTGCTTGCCCCAAACGTGTCTCATAGGAGAACAACAAATCACCGGATCTAGGAGTTACACGCCTAGTCCACGTTTCAAACTGTTCTTCACTTATTCTGGGAGACTTGGACAAATCAAGCTTCCCATCTACAAGACTGGATATACTGAGAAAATACGGCCCATCATCCACTTTCTTTGGTGTGGCATGTGGACCATCATATATCTTAGCGATCTCCCCGATAGTTACCCATTCACCCCCCATGCTTCTCTATCTCCATAATATTTTTTGTGACGGCATCAAGCCGCATAACGCAGCACTTCCAGCTCGGCGTTGCGCTCCAAGGCCTTTTCCGCTTGTTCGTAGAGCCGCCGGGTGGTGTGTTCGTCGAGGTGGTATTCCCCGCACGGGCCGCAGACCTGGGCAGGAACCTCCTTGACGAGCAGGACGGTCGGGCCGCGTTCCAGGGTGACGGTGACCTTGCCGGGGGCGGTTTCTCCAGTCTTCCAGATGACGCATGTCATGGCTTTGTCCTCTTTTTGTAGCGACCGCTCCATGTTCCATTCCTCACTGCGGTCCCAGTGCCTTGGCTCCTCTGGCCAGCACCAGGTGTTGCCTGCGGATGTTCTCCCGGAACGTTTGCGGTATCTCGTCCCAGATGAACAGATCGACCCGAAACGGCAGGTCGCTCTCTTCGAAGGCCTCCCGAAGCTCAGCCACGGCGTTTTTCTGCGCGCGGCCGGCAAATACGGCCAGATCCAGATCAGACCAGGGCTTGGCGGTGCCCCCGACTCGGGAGCCATAGGCCCAGGCTTCCACTCCGGGAAGGTGCCTTGCCAGCAGCTTCTCGACCATGGCGCGGTGTTTCTCGCTGAGCTGGAGGATCGGGGATGCAGTGGCATTCATTGCCTTGTGCTCCCGCTGAGCCGTTCATGCAGGACGGTGGCATCGCGAATGAAGTCTTCCATGCGCGCCAGCGCCTTTTGTGCCTTCTCGCCGCTGTAGTCATGCGCCGTGGCGACCCGCAGGTTGGCGTACTCGATCCAGTCTTCGATGTTACCGGGCAACAGGCGGTTTTCATGGGCCAGGCGCAGGACGGGCTTGGGGCCGTTGGGCACATCGGGCAAACCGATGGCCTGTTCCAGATGGCGCTTCAAGACCTTCCACAGGCAATCCCAGCAGGTTTCAAATCGCTGAATGACCGATTCAGCCATGGCTTCCTGCAAAAACCCGGGCAATGATGGATCGAGGGTTTGATAATGCTGAAACTGAGTCTGAAGGTGTTTGAGTGCCTTCTCGAATTTGCTGTAATCAATCATCGCTCTCCTCCGAAACCCAACACCTCCAGATTCTTCTTGATTGTGGCTTCCAGCGCGTCACTCTTGGCGAACTGCTCATAGAGCTGCGCGGTCAGTGCAGCCATCTTCTCCGCCTCGTCTACACCCGAGCCGATGGTGGGTTGGGGCGCCTGCGCCTGGATGCGTTCCCAGCGGGCCTCGGGCGGCACCCAGAAGAGGTTGTCGGCGGCGTATTCGTCGCGGTCTTCCGGGTCGGTGTATTCGGTCTCCGCCGTGGCGGCCAGCTCGTCGTACTTGTGCTGGAAGGCATTGGAGATGTACTTGAGGAAGATCAGCCCGAGCACCACGTGCTTGTATTCCGAGGCGTCCATGTGGCCCCGCAGCTTGTCGGCCATCTCCCACAGCTTACTCTCGAAGCCCAGATTGGCGCCGTTGGTGGCCTTGCTCATCGAATTCTCCCGTCATGAACCTGAAAGCCAGAGAGACTCTTGATCGTCCCCCTGGCACGATATACTGATCTCATACGATTTTTTCGTTTTTTCTGCGTGGGAATATAATCCCACGGCATGGCACAGCTACGAATCTGTGGGAGCGGCTTCGGCCGCGATCGGGGGGCCACTCCGCGCAGGAGTCGTCGCGGCTGAAGCCGCTCCCATGCCATGGCCGTGGCCCCGTGGATCGTGCTAGGATAGCCACATCGGCGTCCTTTCGGTCGACGCCGCCTTCCCGTGGAGCGCATTCCGGCGCTCCGTTCCGATCCCCCGCAGAATCCCCGCCTGGACCGTAACGCGCCGCGAGTGCGTCAGGCCGGATTCAGGACCTTCTATCCCCATGTCTTTCGATACCCTCGGCCTGTCGGCCGATATCCTCCGCGCCGTGGCCGACCAGGGCTACACCCGCCCCACCCCCATCCAGCGTCAGGCCATCCCGGTGGTGCTCCGCGGCCGCGATCTCCTCGCCGGTGCCCAGACCGGCACCGGCAAGACCGCCGGGTTCACCCTGCCGATGCTGGAGCTTCTCAGCCGCAGCTCGCCGATGGGCGGCCGCCGGCCGGTACGCGCCCTGGTGCTCACCCCCACCCGCGAACTGGCCGCCCAGGTGGGCGAGAGCATCGCGACCTATGGCCGCCATCTGCCCCTGCGGGCCACCACCGTCTTCGGCGGGGTCAAGATCAATCCCCAGATCGAACGTCTGCGCCGCGGAGTGGATATCCTGGTGGCCACCCCGGGGCGCCTGCTCGACCACGCCCAGCAGCGCACAGTGGACCTCTCGCAGGTGGAGATCCTGGTCCTGGACGAGGCCGACCGGATGCTGGACATGGGCTTCATCCACGACATCCGCAAGGTGTTGCGCCTGCTCCCGGTCAAGCGCCAGAACCTGCTTTTCTCCGCCACCTACAGCCAGGAGATCAAGCGCCTGGCCAGCGACCTGTTGGAGCGGCCGGAAGTGATCGAGGTGGCCCGCCGCAACCCCGCCGCCGAGACCGTCGCCCAGGTGGTCCACCCGGTGGACCGCGAGCGCAAGCGGGAGCTGTTGTCCCATATGATCGGGGCGCAGGACTGGCGTCAGGTGTTGGTGTTCACCCGCACCAAGCACGGCGCCAACCGCCTCGCCCAACAACTGGAGCGTGACGGCCTCAGCGCCGCCGCCATCCACGGCAACAAGAGCCAGGGCGCGCGCACCCGCGCCCTGGCGGGCTTCAAGAAGGGCGAGGTGCGGGTGCTGGTGGCCACCGATATCGCCGCGCGCGGCCTGGACATCGAGCAGCTGCCCCACGTGGTGAACTTCGAGTTGCCCAACGTGGCCGAGGACTACATCCACCGCATCGGCCGCACCGGCCGCGCGGGCAAGGAGGGGCGCGCCCTGTCCCTGGTGTGCGTGGACGAGCACGGGCTGTTGCGCGACATCGAACGCCTGCTCAAACGCGAGATACCCAGAGAGGTCGTCCCCGGTTATGAGGTGGACCCCAGCATCCGCGCCGAACCCATCCCCAATGGGCGCGGCGGCAATCGCGGCCGCTCCGGGCCGCGTGCCGATGGGTCCCGGGGAGGTCCCCGTCAGCGCCGCGCCGGTCCGGGCAACCGTGGGCGCAGGGCCGGCCGCGCCCACGGGCGGGGTTGACGACGGATGGCCGGTGTGTGGTACATGGCCGTACCGCCCTTTTCGGCGGCCGTCAGCCGCGGAAAACGAAGGAATCGGGAAATCGCATCTTCCGGTTCCGTGGTTGCAGCAGTCCAGGGAAGGGCTTTTTCCCACGTCCCGTGACTCGGAGCGACGATCGAGACTACAGTGTCCAGATCCTGGTCTCCGGCGGGGAGGATCGCATGACACCGACGAATCGGATCGAATCGAGAGTGAAACGGCGCAGCGGTCGGGTGACATCCTTTCATCACGCCAGCCTGCTTGTAGCGGATACGGCCCGTGCCCTGGCCTTCTACCACGATCTGTTGGGCCTGGAGGTGGACGAATCGCGTCCGGATCTCGGCTTTCCGGGGGCCTGGTTGCGCATCGGCGCTGTTCAGGTGCACCTGTTGGAGCTGTCCAATCCGGATCCCGGCGAGGACCGTCCCGAACATGGCGGCCGCGATCGGCATCTGGCCTTTCGTGTGCAAGGCCTGGAGGCCCTCGTCCGGCGCCTGGAGGCAGCCGGCGTTCCCTTCACCCGCAGTCGCTCGGGGCGTGCCGCGCTGTTCTGCCGCGATCCCGACGGCAACGCCGTGGAACTTCTGGAATGACTCCTGGGGCCACGGCTCTGCCTTGCTGCGGGGCGCGCCTGTTTCTGCGGGCATGCTAGGATCGGCGGCGCTGAATGTGCGGGCCCCTGTCCATGGGGACCCGAACGATGACGATCAAGGCTGACATCTCAGAACAGGCACAACGACTGCAAAACGCCTCACCGATGTCGCTGAACTGGCGGAAATGGCTGCGCAAGGCCCGCCCCGGGGCGGATGGCCGGGCGCGCATCGGCCCCCGCCAGATCTACATCCTGCCCACCCGCTACGGCCTGGTGTTCGCCGGCGTGGTCCTGCTGATGGTCCTCGGCGGCCTCAACTACGCCGCCAACCTGGCCCTGCTCCTGGCCTTCCTGCTCGCCTCGGTGGCGGTGGTGGGGATGCTGCACACCTGGCGCAACCTCCTGGGCCTGGAGCTGGAGGCGCAGGCGGCGCCGCCGGTGTTCGCCGGGGACGAGGCGGTCTTTCCGGTGTCCCTGCGGGAGACCCGGGGCTGGCGGCGCCCGGGGCTGGAGCTGCGCCTGGAAGAGGGCGCCGGGGCGTTGTCGTTGACCTTGCCTGCGGGCGGCGGGGCGGAGGCCGGGATCCGGGTCCCCGCGCCCCGTCGCGGGCGCCTGACGCTGCCGCGCCTGGAGGTGGCGAGCCGCTATCCCCTGGGCCTGGTGCGGGCCTGGAGCCGGGTGGAACTGCCGGCGCGGACCCTGGTCTATCCGCGTCCCGCGGAGAGGGGGCGGCGGCATCTGGAACCGGGCTATCGGCGTGCCCGGGCGGGGGACAAGGGCCGTGGGACCGACGACTTCGTGGGCCTGCGCCCCTACCGCCCGGGCGACCCGCCGAGCCGCCTGGACTGGAAGGCCCTGGCCCGGGAACGGGGCCTGGTGGTGCGCGAGTTCGGCGGTGACCGCGAGGAAGAGGTCTGGATCGCCTGGGAGAACCAGCATGGCGACCCCGAGGCGCGCCTGTCGGCCATGTGCCGGGCGCTCCTGGAGGCCGCCCGCGAGGGCCTGCACCCGGGGCTCGTCCTGCCCGGGCGGCGTATCCCCCCGGCGACCGGCGAGGCCCACCGCCACCGTTGTCTGGAGGCCCTGGCCCTGTACGGGGGGCCGCGGGCATGACCCTGGAACGCCATCTCCTGCGTCAGCTCTGGGCGACCTTCGCGGCCACCGGTCTGCCCCTGGCGCCGGCCTTGCCCTGGCCGGTGCTTGTGGCCGTGGCGGCCCTCTACGGCCTCTGGTATCCGAGTGTCTTCCTGGGCCGCTTGCGGCTGCCCCGGCCCCTCCTTTGGGCCCTCACCCTGGGGCTGGCCGTCCTGGCCCTGGGTGCGCGGGGGCGCATGTTGGACTATGGCCTCGGCATCCAGCTCCTGGCCGCCATGCTGCCCCTCAAGTTGTTCGAGACCCGGACCCCCCGCGACCTCTACGTGGCCCTGTTCATGGGTCTCTTCTTCGTGGTGGCCCAGCTCATGGCGGAGCCGGCGCCCTGGGCGGTGGCCTGGCTGCTCCTCTGCGCCCTGGCCCTGCTCACCCTCCTGGTGAGGCTGCACGACCCGGCGGCGGGGGCGTGGAGCCATCTCGGCCTGACTCTGCGCCTCGCCTTCCAGGCCCTGCCCCTGACCCTGGTCGCCTTTCTCCTCTTCCCCCGTCTGTCGGCCCCCCTGTGGCAGCTCGGCATGGGCATGAGAGCGGCCGTGAGCGGCCTGTCGGCGGAGATGGAGCCGGGTGGTATCGGCCGCCTGGCCCTGTCCGAAGAGATCGCCTTCCGGGTGCGCTTCGAGGGGCAGCCGCCACCCCCCGCCGAGCGCTACTGGCGGGTCCTGGTGATGGCCGACACCGACGGCCGCCGCTGGTCGGCCGGGCCCGAGCCGGCGCCCATGCCGGCCGGCGGCGGCCTGCTCCCCGAGGGGCCGCCCCTGGACTACCGGGTGTTCCTGGAGCCCCACCGCCGGACCTGGCTGCCGGTGCTGGACCTGCCGCGCCAGGCCCCGGCAGGGCTGCGTCTGACCCTGGACTATCAGCTGCGCCGGCCCCGTCCGGTCCTGGAACGCCTGAGTTATGCGGTGCGCAGTTATCCCCGTTACCGGGCCACCGCCATCACCGACGGGCAGCGGCGCCTGGCCCTCTTGACACCCGCCGGGGTGAGCCCCCGGGTACGCGCCCTGGCCGCGCGGGTGCGGGGCGACGGCCGGGACCCCGGCGCCGCCGTGGCCCGCCTCCTGGCCTGGTTCCGCGCCCGGCCCTTCGTCTACACCCTGGCCCCGCCCCCCCTGGGCGGGGATCCGCTGGACGCCTTCCTGTTCGAGACCCGGAGGGGCTTCTGCGAGCACTTCGCCACCGCCTTCGCCCTGGTGATGCGCCTGGCCGGGGTGCCCACCCGGGTGGTCACGGGCTATCTGGGCGGTGAACTCAATCCCCTGGGGGACTACCTGATCGTGCGCCAGTCCGACGCCCACGCCTGGGTCGAGGTGTGGCTGAACGACCGGGGCTGGGTGCGGGTGGACCCCACCGCCAGCGTCGCCCCGGAGCGCGTCGAACGCCCGCCGCGGCCGGCCCCGGGTGGCGGCGAGGTCCTGTTCGCGGTGGATGGCGGGGGGGCGCTGGGCCGCCTCGGGCATCGTCTGGCGCTGGCCCTGGACGCCCTGCGCAATCAGTGGAACACCTGGGTGCTGGGCTACGACAGCACCCGTCAGCGGCTTTTCCTGCGCCGCCTGGGCCTGGGCTTCGTCGACCTGTGGCACCTGCCCCTGCTGTTGACCCTGGCGGGGCTGCCCCTGTTGGGGGGGGTGGCCTGGTGGCTGGTGCGCGCCGGGCGGCGGCCGCTGCCCCCGGAGGAGCGCCTCTACCGGCGCTTCCTGGCCCGTCTCGCCCGGGCCGGGGTGCGCAAGGCGCCGGCGGAGGGGCCGCGCGACTTCGCCCGCCGGGCGGCCCGCCGTCTGCCGGGTCGCGCCCAGGCCATCGAGGCCTTCTCCCGGCGCTATGTGGAGATCAGGTACGGTCCCGGCGGGGACCTGGAGGGCTTGCGCGAGGCCTTGAAACGGCTGCGCCGCCGCTCCCCTTGAAGCCTGCGCCGGCCTCCCCCATTCTCCCGTCCAGGCCCGACTTTGGAAGGAGCGCCCCCATGTCCCATCCCCTGGATGCCGAGACCCTCGATCGCCTGAAGACCCGCCTGGCCGGTCTGCAAGCCCCCGTGCGTCTGGTCTACGTGGGCCAGTCCCCCGCCTGCACCGGCTGCCGGGAGCAGTTGGATCTGCTGCGCGCGGTGGCGGACACGACCGCCAAGGTGACCCTGGAGACCCTGGACCTGGTGGCCGACGCCCCCCGGGTGCGGGAGCTGGGGGTGGACAAGGTCCCGGCCACCCTGGTCCAGGATGCCGGGGGCAAGGACTACGGGATCCGTTTCTACGGTCTCACCAGCGGTTACGAATTCGACTCCCTGGTGGAGGCCATGGAGATGGTGGCGGCGGGAGACTCGGGGCTGGGCCCCGAGCTGGAGGCCCTGGTGGCCCTGATCGACCGGCCCTTGCATCTGGAGGTGATGGTCACCCTGGCCTGCCCCTATTGTCCCAGGATGGTGCGCCTGGCCCATCGCATCGCCTTCAGCAACCCCCGGGTGCGGGCCGACATGGTGGACTCGGCCGAGTTCCCCGAACTGGTGCAACGTTACCGGGTGAGCGGGGTGCCGCGCACGGTGGTCGACGGCCGCCCGGCCTTCGAGGGCGCCCTGGATCCGGCCAGTGCCGTCCTGGAGATCCTCAAGCGGTCGAACCCTGAGGCATGGGAGCGCATCGACGCCCAGATGCGCACCCTGGCGGGCGAACGCCGGGCGCGGCGCCTGGACCCCGATCACCTGTACGACCTGCTGATCGTCGGGGCGGGGCCGGCGGCCATGACCGCGGCCCTCTATGGGGCGCGCAAGGCCCTGGACCTGGCGGTGATCGGCAAGACCGTGGGGGGGCAGATGGTGAACACCGAGAGCATCGAGAACTGGCCGGGGATCCCGGAGATCGGAGGCCAGGACCTGGCGGGTCTGTTCCGGCGTCACGCCGAGCGTTTTCCCGTGGCCGAACGCCTGGGTACCGAGGTGGTGCGGGTGGTCCGCGAAGCGGAAGGCCCCTTTCGGGTGGAGACCGGCGACGGCACCGGCTATCGGGCGCGTGCCCTGATCTGGGCCGCGGGCAAGCGCTACCGCACCCTCGGGGTGGAGGGGGAGGCGCGCCTCCTGGGCCAGGGGATCGCCTTCTGCGCCACCTGCGATGCCCCCCTGTACGCCGGCAAGCGGGTGGCGGTGATCGGCGGCGGCAATTCGGCCTTCACCGCCGCGCGCGATCTGCTGCCCTATGCGCGTGAGATCCACATCGTCAATATCCTGCCCGACTTCCAGGCCGACCCGGTCCTGTATGAGCAGGTCACGGCCTCGCCCCAGGTGCACCTGCATCCGGCCAGCCATGTCCGCGCCTTCCTGGGTGAGGACCGTCTCACCGGAGTGCGCCTGGAATCGGCGGACGGCAGCGAGCGCCGGGATCTGGCGGTGGAGGGCGTCTTTCTGGAGATCGGCCTGGTGCCCAACAGTGCCCCGGTGGCGGATCTGCTGGCATTGGACCCCCAGGGGCAGATCCCCGTGGGCCGTGACCAGGCCACCGCGGTGCCGGGATTGTTCGCCGCGGGTGATGTCACCGACGAGCCCGACAAGCAGATCGTGATCGCCGCCGCCGCGGGGGCCAAGGCCGCCCTCACGGCCGAGCGCTATCTGCGCAACCGGAGCGGGTAGTCGGTCCCGGGTTGGACGGGGCCTTCCAGGCGCGCCGTGCGCCGCGGAGAGAGGACTGGACCGAGGGAGAACAGGGGCAGACGCCCCCCACTCCAGCGATGCACCAGATGGCGTGCCTCGCCCACCCCGGCGAGGCGCCAGAGGGTGGCGGCGATGCCGCTGTCCGGGACCGCGCAAGGCAGGGTGAGCAGGCCGGTCAGGAAGATGCCGAAGGCCAGGGCCAGACTGGCCGCGAGGCCCCAGAGGCGCCCTTTGGCCGGTGTGGTCGGCGGCGGTGTGGGCGATGCCGTGGCCGGGGCGGGCCCTGGGGGCGTCGCCGGCGGTTGCGGCGCCGGGGTGGGCTGCGGGTCCTCCGCCGGCGGCGTGGCGGCCGTCCGCGGTGCCTGGTCCATGAGCTTGCGGCCGAGCCGTTGATCCGGACTCTCCTGCAGGACCCCGTTCAGATCGGGGATCGCGGCCTCGCCGAGCAGGGGTGAAGGGGTGCTGGTGGGCGACAGGTGTTCGCTCTTCAGCTCCGCCAGGACCGCCAGGGCATCCGCCTCCGTCAAATGATGGCGTGCCTCGAGGGCGCCGTGGAGCAACAGGCGGCTGCAGAACAGGTTGATGCGCCGCGGGACCCCACGGCTGAAGCGGTGGATGGGCGGGAATACCGCGGCCTCCAGGCGGGGATCACCCTTCCAGCCCGCGCTGCGCAGGCGATGGAGCACATACTGGGCGGTGCCGCGGGCGTCCAGGGGCTCCAGATGGCAGGTGGCGATCAGGCGCTGGTGCAGTTGTTCCATGCGCGGGTCCAGCACCAGGTTGCGCAGCTCCTCCTGTCCCACCAGAAAGATCTGCAATATGGGCCGGCCGTTCACCCGCAGGTTGGTGAGCAGGCGCAGCTCCTCCATGGCCTCCAGGGACAGCCCCTGGGCCTCGTCGATGATGAGCAGGGGACGCCGGCCCTGGGCCACCTGGTCGGCGAGGAAGCCCTGGATGTTCATGAGCACTTCGGCCTTGTCCGCTCCGTCCACCGGGATCCCGAAGTTGAAGGCGGTCATGCGCAACAGGTCCATGGCTTCCAGTTGGGCGCTCACCAGGCGGGCGGCGAGCAGGCCCTGATCCTGGAGGCGGGCCAACAGGTCGTCGATGAGGGTGGTCTTGCCCGTACCCGGCTGGCCGGTGACCATGATGAAGCCCTCGGCCTGATGGAGGGCGTATTCCATGTAGGCCTCGGCCTTGGCGAAGCTGGGGTGGCGCAGGCAGAAGGCGTGGTCCGGGCTGAGCCGGAAGGGATCGCTGCGCAGAGCGTAGAAGTCCTGAATCATGGAAGGTCCCGGTGGGGTGGTCTCTGGATGGGGCTATCGGCGGTTTGGAGGCGGGCTTTAGGGTATATAAGGACAGCGACATCGATATCCTGGTCTCCTTCGAGGGTCCAGCCGGCTCCCGACGCTACTTTGAGGCGCAATTCTTCCTGGAGGACCTGCTCGGCCGGCCGGTGGATCTGGTGTCGGACAAGGCGCTGCGGCCAGAGCTACGCACCTGCGTGGAACGGGAGGCCATCCATGTCGGTAGGACTGCCGGACCCAGCCCCGCTCCAGTTTCAGACGCCATCCAGCCTGTCCAGCCGCAGCCGCTCGCGGCCGTCGAACAGCCGCCGCGAGGCGACCCACAGGGCGGCGGCGGCGCCGAAGCCGGTCCCCGCGGCGATCAGGAAAAGGATCAGCAATTGATACTTGGCGGCCTCCATGGGCGGGCTGCCGGCGAGGATCTGGCCGGTCATCATCCCCGGCAGACTCACGACCCCGGCCACGCTCATGGCGTTGATGATGGGGATCAGTCCGGCGCGCATGGCCTCGCGCCGCAGAGGGGCGATCACCTGTTGCCAGGGGTGCCCCAGGGCGAGGCGGTCCTCCAGAACCGGGCGCAGGTCGCAGGCCTGGCGGGTGAGGGATTCCAGGCCGATGGCGATACCCGACATGGTGTTGCCCAGGAGCATCCCCAGGAAGGGGATCAGGTATTGGGGGGCGTACCAGGGGGTGGGCCGGATCACTACCACCAGGGCGAGGAGGGTGACGCTGAAGGAGGAGACGAACATGGACAGGGCGCCGATGCCGATCCCCCAGGGGCCGCGGAAACGGTGGCGCTGGCGGGCGCGGACCTCCCAGGCCGCCACCGCCAGCATCACCCCGGTGAGGGCGAAGATGGGCAGGGGATGGGTCTGGGCGAACAGGGTCTTGAGCACCAGGCCGAGCAGGCCGAGCTGGATCAGGCTGCGCAGGGCGGCCAGGAGCAGGCGCCGCTCCACGCCCAGGCCCAGGTACAGGGAGAGGGCGGCGAGCATGAGCACCAAGGCCGCCGCCAGGCCGAGGTCCAGGGGGCCGAGGTGGATCAGGTCCATTCAGGCGGCCTCCACGTGCAGGGCGAAGCCTTGCCCCGAAGGCCGCAGGGCGAGCTGGGTGCCGCCCAGGCGGGCCCGCTGCTCCGGGTCGTGGGAGACCCACAGGACGATGGCGTTTCGTGCGGTCCGATAGTCCTGCACCAGGTCCTCCAGGCGTTCGCGGCTGTGGGCGTCGAGATTGGCGGTGGGTTCGTCCAGGAGCAGGGCGCGCGGCTCCAGGACCAGGGCGCGCGCCAGGGCGAGGCGCTGGCGTTCACCGCTGGAGAGGCGTGCGGGGGACCATCCCCAAGCCGCCACGGGCAGGCCCAGGGCCTCTAACAGGCGGTCGTCGCGGCGGGCGAAGTGATCGCCCACCCGTTCCCCCCACCAGTGTGCCTCTGCCGGCACCAGCATCACCCGGCGGCGCCACAGATGGGCCGGCAGGGCAGCCTGTTCCCGGCCATCCAGCCAGGCCCGGCCGGCGTGGGGCTCCAGGTCGGCGAGGGCGCGCAGAAACAGGGTCTTGCCACTGCCAGAGGGCCCGTGGAGGGTGGTGATGCCGGGGCCGAGGCGCAGGTCCACCGGTTCCAGGCGGCCCACCTGCAGGCCCTCCAAGCGTAACTCCGCCGGTGTCGCCATGGTCTCACTCCCGGCGATAGGCCAGGTCGAAGACCTCGTGGCCCAGGCCCTGGCCACGGCGTTCGAAGCGGGTGAGGGGGCGCTCGGCAGGGCGCGGCGCAAACCCTCCGTGGGTACCGAGGTTGCGGAATCTGGGGTCCGGATCGAGGACCGCCCGCATCCAGTGGGCGTAGTCGGCCCAGTCGGTGGCCAGGCGCAGCTCACCGCCGGGGGCCAGTACCCGGGCGACGGCGTCCACGAAGGGGGCCTGGACGATGCGCCGCTTGTGGTGGCGTTGCTTGGGCCAGGGGTCGGGGAAATAGAGGTGCAGCCGCTGGAGGGAGGCCGGTGGGAGACGGGGCAGGGCCTCCAGGGCGTCCTGGCGCAGTACCCGGACGTTGTCGAGGCCCTCGCGTTCCAGGGTGGCCAACAGCCGGCCTATACCGGGGCGGTGGACCTCCACGCCGATGAAGTCGTGCCCGGGGCGGGCCCGGGCCAGGGTCGCCAGGGCCTCGCCGTTGCCGAAGCCGATCTCCAGTTCCAGGGGGGCGCGGCGGCCGAACAGGGTGGGTGGGTCCAGGGGGCCGCGGTCGGCCAGCCCGAAGCGTGGCCAGAGGCGGCCGAAGGCCCGCCTCTGGCCGGGGGTCAGGCGTCCTTCGCGCAGCACGAAGCTGCGGATGGGACGCCGCCCCGTCTGCGCCTCCTCCCCCTGCGGGATGGCCGGGATGGGGGACAGCCTCATGGTCACCGCTCTCGGCCTCCTTCCCGGAGGGGGCGTCAGAAGAAGAGGCCATCCATCGGCGACGACGCGGAGGCGTAGCGCTTGGGCGCCATGCGTCCGGCGAGGTAGGCCTCGCGCCCCGCCTGGATCGCCTTGCGCATGGCCGAGGCCATGAGCACGGGATCGCGGGCGGCGGCGATGGCGGTGTTCATGAGCACGCCGTCGCAGCCCAGTTCCATGGCCACCGCGGCGTCCGAAGCGGTGCCCACGCCCGCGTCCACGAGGATGGGGACTGCGGCGTTCTCGACGATGGTGCGGATGTTGAGGCGGTTGCGGATGCCCAGGCCCGAGCCGATGGGGGCGGCCAGGGGCATCACGGCGACGCAACCGAGGTCTTCCAGGCGCCTGGCCATGATGGGGTCGTCGTTGGTGTAGACCATCACCTCGAAGCCGTCCTTCACCAGGGTCTCCGCCGCCTCCAGGGTGGCCACCAGGTCGGGGAACAGGGTCCGCTCGTCGCCCAACACCTCGAGCTTCACCAGATTGTGACCATCGAGGAGTTCCCGCGCCAGGCGGCAGGTGCGCACCGCCGTGGCGGCGTCGTAGCAACCGGCGGTGTTGGGCAGGAGGGTGTAGCGGTCCGGGGACAGGACATCGAGGATATTGGGCTCGGCGGGGTCCTGGCCCATGTTGGTGCGGCGCACGGCGATGGTGACGATCTCCGCGCCGCTGGCCTCGATGGCGCGGGCGGTCTCGTCCATGTCCCGGTACTTGCCGGTGCCCACCAGCAGGCGGGAATGGAAGCGGCGTTCACCGACGGAGAAGCCGTCGTCACAGGGATGTTCTTGGCTCATGGGGTCAGGGTTCGTTCGCTGCTGAATCGGTGGGGGGTCAGCCGCCGCCCACGGCCTGGATGATCTCCACCCGGTCGTCGTCGGCGAGCCGGTGTTCGGGGAAGCGGCCCCGCGGGACCAGCTCCTCGTTCACCTCGATGGCGATGCGTTTCCCCGCGAGACCGAGGCCGGCCACCAAGGCGGCCAGGGTCTGGCCCTCGGGGATCTCTCGGGGTTCACCGTTGATCAGGATCTGCATGGGGAGGGTGACCGCGGATGGGATGCTCCAAAAGGGAGATTCTATCGCAAAACGCTGATAACATCAGCCTTTTCCATCGTGGCCGTTCAGTCCCCCCGTTCTCCCGGGAACCTGGCGAGATCGCCTCGCCCATCGTGCCGTCTCGTGGCCCGCCCGCGGCGTTGCCCACAGGCCCGGTGCGATCGGGCGTCCCTCTCCGGGGCCTGCGGGCCGGCCGGTTCCCTCGGCCCCGGCCCGTTCAAGGCGGGGGGAACGGAAGGGTCACCCCTCTATCTGGCGTTGGGAGCCGTCATGAGCCAGTGGCATGAAGACCTGATCTCGGTGGAGTCGGCCGGGACCCTGCACGGGTTGTTCCGGCAACGGGTGCGGCGCAGTTCCGACAACCTGGCCTACCGGCGCCTCGCGCGAAACGGGCGGGACTTCAGCGATTACACCTGGGCGGACATGGCCACGGAGGTGCGGCGCTGGCGGGCGGCCCTGGCGGCCGAGGGCCTGCGTCCGGGGGAGCGGGTCGCCATCCTCCTGCGCAACGGCCCCGAGTGGGTGGCCTTCGATCAGGCCGCCCTGGGGGAAGGCCTGGTGACCGTCCCCCTGTATACCGAGGACCGTGCCGAGAACGCTGCCTATGTGCTGCGCGATGCCGCCGTGCGCCTGCTCCTGGTGCAGGACCGGGGACGTTGGCGGCGCTTGCGCCCCGCCCTGGAGGGCAACACCATGCTCGAACGGGTCCTGGTGTTGGAGGGGGACCTGGCGGCGGAGGAGATGGATCCGCGGGTGCGCAGGGTGGTCGACTGGCTGCCGGACGAGGCCGGGGACCGTCCCCCGGTGGCGTCCGATCCCCATGGCCTGGCCACCATCGTCTATACCTCGGGCACCACCGGCCGGCCCAAGGGGGTGATGCTCAGTCATCACAACATCCTCAGCACCACCCACGGCTCCCTGACCCTGGTGGAGGCCTACCGGGAGGACCTGTTCCTCTCCTTCCTGCCCCTGTCCCACACCCTGGAACGCACCGGTGGCTACTATCTGCCCATGATGGCGGGCGCGGCGGTGGTCTATGCCCGCTCGGTGGCGCAGCTGGGCGAAGACCTCAAACGCGTGCGCCCGACCGCCATCATCGCCGTGCCGCGGGTGTTCGAGCGTATCCATCAACGCATCGAGGGCCAGCTCGCGGAGAACGCCAAGGCGCGGGTCCTGTTCCACTGGGCGGAACGGGTGGGGTGGGCGCGTTTTCTGTATCTCCAGGGCCGGGCGCCCTGGCGTCCCGCCCTGCTGGCCTGGCCCCTGCTGAGACGGCTGGTGGCGGATCGCGTGCAGGCCCTTCTCGGGGGGCGCCTGCGCATCGTGGTGAGCGGCGGCGCCCCCCTCTGCGAACAGGTGGCGCGGCGTTTCATTGCCCTCGGCGTCCCCCTGTTGCAGGGCTACGGCCTCACCGAGACCAGCCCGGTGGTGGCGGTCAACACCCTGGACGACAACGAACCGGCGAGCGTGGGTCTGCCCATCCGCGGCACGCGGGTGCGCATCGGCGCCGACGACGAACTGCTGGTCAAGGGGCCCGGCGTGATGCTGGGCTATTGGAACGATCACGCCGCCACCGCCGAGGTGATCGACCCGGACGGTTGGCTGCATAGCGGCGATCAGGCGCGGATCGAGCGCCGCCACATCTACATCACCGGGCGGCTCAAGGACATCCTGGTGCTTTCCAACGGCGAGAAGGTACCGCCCGCGGATATGGAGCTGACCATCGCCCTGGACCCTCTGTTCGAACAGGTGATGGTGGTGGGCGAGGGGCGTGCCTTCCTGAGCGCCCTGCTGGTGCTCTCCAAGGACCTCTGGCCCGGCCTGGCGGCCGAGTACGGCCTCGACCCCGAAGACCCCGAGAGCCTGCGCTCCCCCGCCCTGGTGAGCGCCATGCTGGCGCGGGTACGCAGCGCCCTGGGGGAATTCCCCGGCTACGCCAAGATCCGCCGCGTCACTCTGCTCCTGGAGCCCTGGACGGTGGACAACGGCCTGGTCACCCCCACCCTCAAGCTGAAGCGGCGGGAGGTGCTGGCGCGCTATGCACAGGAGGTGGAGGCGATGTATGCCTCCTGAAGACGGCCCTGGACCGCCCCCATGGCGTCCTCTCCGCCGCCGCCGGGGGCCTTCCTACGGGTCCTGGATCGGCTCGTCCGGCGCGTAGTCCCGCCCCGCCACCGAGCCCACCACCTGCCAGTAGTCCAGGGCCGGCCGGCCACGCTGGGGGCGCTTGGCGGCGATGTCCGCCGCCCCGATGAGGGCCCCGGCGCGGATGGGCCGGGCCGCCACCAGGCCTTTGCGTGCCACCTCGCGGTTGGCCCGCTCGCTCGGCCGCAGCCGTTTGTCGCCGTCCCCCAGGGCCTCTTCCACGTGGCGCACGGCCCCTACCAGGGCCGCCAGTTCGCCGGGCTCCAGGGACGCGGCGTGGTCCGGGCCGGCCTGGGTGCGGTCCAGGGTGAAGTGCTTCTCCAGGATGCAGGCGCCGCGGGCCGCGGCGGCGATGCCGATCTCCAGGCCCTGGGTGTGGTCCGAGTAGCCCACGGGCAACCCGAAGGCCCGGCGCAGCCGGTCCATCGCCCGCAGGTGCACGTCCCCCCAGGGGCAGGGGTAGGCGCTGGTACAGTGCAGCAGCCGTACCCGGCGGCGCAGCAGCGCCTGTCCCCGGGGGCTGGTGAAGGCGCGGGCGAAGGCGCCGCGCCCGGGGGCCTCGGAGGGCCCGAGGTAACCGAAGGCGAGGACCCCGAGGGCCTGCTCCACCTCTTCCAGGCCGGCCATGCCGGTGGAGAGGATGAGATCCAGGCTGCGGCGGGCGGCAGCCAACAACAGGGGAGCGTCGGTGAGGTCGCCGGAGCCGATCTTGACCAGCCGGAGCCCCAGGTCGTCGGCCAGGAACGCCAGGCTGCCAGGATCGAAGGGGGTCGAGAGGAAGCCGATGCCCCGTTCCCGGCAACGCCTCATGAGGGGGGCATGGGCGCTGCGGGGCAGGACCAGGCGTTCGAGCATGGCGCGCTGGCTCTCCCCGTGGCCGTCGCGTTCGCCCTGATAGGGGGCCTTGGGGGCGGAGCCGGTGGCGAGGGCGGCGGGATCGAAGGTCTGGAACTTGACGTAATCGGCCCCCGCGGTGGCGGCGGCGTCCACCAGGGCGAGGGCGGTGGCGGGGTCGCCGTTGTGGTTGACCCCGGCCTCGGCGATGATCACGATGCGCTTCACGCCGCCTCCACGAGGTCCGCGCCGCTGGGCAGGCAGATCCCGCGGGCGTGGAGATCCACGGTGACCGGCAGGGGCGCGCGCGTGCAGTGCGCGTACATGGGGGCGCGGTGCAGGGGCTCCCACAGCGGCCGGGCGAGGAGGCCCCGGGCATGGAGGGCGCCGAGCAGGGGGTCGCGCAGATCCGGGTCGTCGAGCAACAGGAGTTGCAGCCAGCGGTTGGGCCGGCTCCCCGGGGGGGCGGCGAACAGGCGCGCCCCGGGCACCCGGGCGAGGCTCAGGCGGTAGGCCGCCTCCAGGCTGGCCTTGGCCTCCAAGTGGAGGGGCAGGCGCCGCATCTGGGCGAGGCCCAGGGCGGCGTTGAGGTTGGGCATGCGATAGTTGAAGGCCACGGCATCGTGGCGGAAGGCCCAGGGATGCGGCTGCTTGGCGGTGGTGGCCAGGTGGCGGGCGCGCCGGGCGAGGTCGGGGTCCGGGCTGAGCAGGGCGCCGCCGCCGCCGGTGGTGATGATCTTGTTGCCGTTGAAGCTGAGGGCCGAGGCCAGGCCCCAGGCGCCGGCGTGGCCCTGGGGACGGCGGCTGCCCAGGGCCTCGGCGGCGTCCTCCACCAGGGGCAGGCCCCAGGTGCGGGCGAGGGCGGCGAGGGCCTCCATCGCCCCCAGGTGCCCGAGGCAGTGGACCACCATCAGGGCGGCGATGCGGTTCCCGGTGCGGCGGTCGTACAGGCCGTCACCGGCGCGCCGGGTGGTGGCTTGCAGGTGTGCCTCCAGGGCGGCGGGATCCACCGCCAGGGTCTCGGCGGAGACGTCCACGAAGCGCGGCCGGGCGCCGCAGGCGGCCACGGCGTTGGCGCTGCCCACGAAGGTGAGGGCGGGCATGAGGACCTCGTCGCCCGGGCGCACCCCGGCGAGGCGCAGGGCCAGGTGGAGGGCGGCGCTGCCGTTGACCGTGGCGGTGACCCCGGGGAGACCGGTGAATTCCCGCAGGGCATGCTCGAAGGCCTCCACCTCGGGACCGATGGAGGAGACGTAGCCGGAGTCGATGCAGGCGGCCAGGCGCGCCTTCTCGGCGGCGCCGAGCACGGGGGCGTGGAGGGGCAGGGGCCGGCGGGCGGGCAGGGCCGCGGCGATGGCCTCCACCAGGGCGGGGAGGGGGTCAGACCTGGTAGCCATCGGGCACGGCGCGGAGATTCGCGGGGTCGGTGAACCAGGCGATGGTCTCGGCCAGGCCGCGTCTCAGGCCGTCGCGGCCGGCATAGGCCGGCCGCCAGGCGGTGAGGCGCCGGACCTTGCCCGCGTCGGCGCACAGCCGGTCCACCTCCGAGGCCTCGGGGCGCAGGCGTTCGGCGTCGGTCTCGATCTCCACCTCGGCGTCCATGAGCCGGGCGATGAGGGTCACCAGTTCCCCCACCGAGGTCTCGTTGCCGCTGCCCAGGTTCAGCACCTCGCCCAGGGCGGTGGGGCTGTCCATCACCGCCAGGAAGCCGGCTACGGTGTCGGCCACGTAGTTGAAGTCGCGGGTGGGATGGAGGGCGCCCAGGCGCAGGCGGCGGGCGCCGCGGGCGATCTGGGCGATGACGGTGGGGATCACGGCGCGCGCCGACTGGCGCGGGCCGTAGGTGTTGAAGGGCCGGATCACCGCCACGGGCAGGCCGAAGCTGCGCTGGAAGGAGAGGGCCAGCTGGTCGGCGCCGATCTTGGTGGCGGCATAGGGGGACTGGGCCTGCAGGGGGTGGTTCTCGTCCATGGGGACCTTGCGGGCGCTGCCGTAGACCTCGCTGGTGGAAGTGTGGACGAAGACCTCCAGGGCGGTGTCGCGGGCCGCCTGGAGGAGGTTGAGGGTGCCGCGCAGGTTGGTCTCCAGGTAGCTGTCGGGGGCCTGGTAGGAGTAGGGGATGCCGATCAGGGCGGCGAGGTGGAGGACCCGTGAACAGCCCCGCACCAGGTCGCGGCAGGCTTGGGGGTCGCGGATGTCGCCGCGGCGCAGCTCGATGGCCTCGCGTGCCCCCGGGGGCAGGTGGTCGAGCCAGCCATGGCCGCCCCGGGGATCGTACAGGGCCAGGGCGCGCACCGCCTCGCCCCGCGCCACCAGCGCCTCCACCAGGTGGGAGCCGATGAAGCCGTCGGCGCCGGTGACCAGGATGGGGCCGCTCACGCCGCGCTCTCCAGTTCGTCCATGAGGCGCCGCGCGGCGCGGTCCTGGGGGTCCCGTTCGAGGATGTGTTCCAGTGCGATCCGGGCCGAGTCCCGGGCACCCAGGTCGAGATAGATGCGTCCCATCTTGAGCAGGGCGCCGAGATCGTCGGGGACCTCCTGGAGGTATTCGCCATAGGCGTCGAGGGCCCCCGGGATATCGCCGCGCAGGCGCAGGATCTCGGCGTAGTGGGGGCGGTAGACGGGGGAAAGGGCGGCCAGGCAGCCCAGGGCGAGGACGGCCTCGTCGCCGTCGTTGCGGGCGAGGGCGAGGGCGGTGATGCGATTCAGGGCCTCTTCCAACACGGCATCGCTGTGGCTGGGGCCGAGTCCCTGCAGGTCCGTGCCGTCGAGGATGGCGGCATAGGCCGCCGCCGCGGCGGCGGTATCGCCGCCGAGTTCGGCCCGATAACCGCGCACCAGATGGGCGAGGCGCGGGGCGCGGTGGTCGCGGCTGCGTTCCAGGCCGGCGGCCAGGCGTTCCAGGGCCTCGCGGTCGCCCTTCTGGAACAGGTAGCGGGCCTTGCCTGACACGGGGGCGAGGTCGTATTCGCGCGCCACCCAGGCCACCTGAGCGGTATCCGCGCGGGTCGTCTGGGCCTCGAAGGCGGCCTCCAGGGCCTGGAAGCGGGCGGCGGCCGCGGCTGGCAGGGCGTAGTGCGGATGCCGGGCGCGCCACACCCGCACCCGCCCGGGCTGGCCGTCCTTCTCCCACTGGGCGCAGAGCCGATCGAAGTTGGGGGCCGGGGCCTCTTCCTCCAGGCGTGCCTCGATACGCGCGCGGGTGGCGTCGATGCGTTCGATGAGTTCCCCGGCGCTGTCGCGGTAGGTCTCGTAGTAGTGACGGCCGGCAGCCTCGATCTCCGCGTCCGTCCAGTCCTTGTGCCGGGGGCGGGTCAGCTCCAGGAAGCGCCGGTCGGCGAAACTCTTCACCAGGGGGGCGAAGTCCTTGTATTCCCGGTCCAGGCGGCGTTCCACCCGGTCCATGCGGTGCTTGTACTTGAAGTCGGCGGGGCGGCCGTTGCGCCCAAACAGGCCGTCGTTGCAGGCCAGGCCCTCCCGGGCGAGGCGCTGCATGGCCCGCAGGCGACCGCGGGCGTGCGCGAGTTCCTTGAGTACGGCCCGGTAGTGGCGGCGGCGGATCCTGGCGTCGTCCGCCGGGAGGTGTCTCTCCAGGATGGCCTCGGGCGTGTCCGCGAGGGGCTCGGCGCGGATCTCCCCGAGGGGCCGGTACTCCACCCCGGGCACCCGCGCGGCCTCGGGGATGGGGTTGAGGATCCGGCAGCCGCGTTCGCGGGCCTCGGCGGCCTGCCCACCCAGCAGGCGGATGGCGGTGGTGAAGTCCTGGCGTGATTCCGCCAGGCCGCCGGCGTTGGTCTCCACGCGGGTGCCCAGGGCGTTGAGCAGGGGGCCGAAGCGCTCTTCGTTGGAACCCTCGGCATGGGTGTAGCCCTCCCGGCTGAAACACAGGTCCACTCCGCCCAGGACGATCTCCGCGACGCCCAGGTCCAGGGCCAACTGGACCGCGGCGTTGGTGACCGTGGGCCCGGCCAGGGCCAGGTTCCGTGGTTCGCCGGCGCTCTTCCAGGGATAGCGTGGGCCGAGATAGAGGGCGCGCCCGGGCCATTGGCCCACCAACAGGGGTGAGGCGTGGTAGGCGTGGACGAAGACCACCTCGGGGTCCAGGCGCAGGAGTTCGCGGCTGACGTCGAAACTCAGGGGGTGGGGGTCGATGCTCACCACCAGATGGGGACGGATGCCGGCCGCCAGGAGTTGGCGGCAGACTCGCGAGACGGCGATCACCAGGACCTGCTCGCGCTGGGCGTGGATCCAGGGGAACAGGCGGGGCAGGGAGGGGCCCCCACCGAGGATCAGGGCCGTGCCGCCGTGGAAGGCACCCTGGAGATGGCTGGCCGGGTGGCGCAGCTCCCCCAGGTTTTCCAGTTGGCGCTCGATGAACACCCGGTTGCCGGTGCGCGCCTGGATGCCCCAGCCCAGCGACTCCAGTTCCTGGCGCAGGTCCCACAGGATTTCACGGTACTCGGGCAGATGGCCGTCGGCCGCGGCCAGGGAGCGCAGCACCCGGGCCCGTCCCAGGTAGAGGTAGTCGCTGACCCCGAGGGGCTCGAGCCGATCACGCCAGTCGTCGCTGGAGGCGAGGGCGATGTCCGGCCCCAGGTCACGGTCCGCGAAGCGCTCCCGGATGCGCTCCAACACCGCCGCGGGCTCCACGAACAGAAACCGGCTGCCCGCGGGCACGCCTCGCGTCAGGACCTCCTCGATCAATAGCCCGGAGTCGCTGCCGGCCACCAGGCTGAGGGTGTCGGTGGCGCCCAGCGCGTCCCCGAAGTGGCGCCGGTAGAGGGCGCGCGCGCCCTCGCGGTTGAAGGCGTTGCCGTTGACCGCATACAGATAGCGGTCGCCGAAACGGTTGGTCAGGAAGGCGTCGGACATGGGCGCTGTCTCGGGTTGGGAAGGGGAAGCCTACACCAGACCCGCCCCGCATGGGACGGGTGGCGTGCCGATGTCCCCGCCACGGTTATTGCTGGAGCAGTTGCAACACGTTCTGAGGCAGGCTCTTGGCCTGTGCCAGCATGGCGGTGCCGGCCTGCTGGAGGATCTGGGTGCGGGTCAACTCCGCGGTCTCGGCGGCGAAGTCCGCGTCCTGGATGCGCGAGCGGGCGGCGCTCTGGTTCTCGGAGACGTTCTGCATGTTGCGCACCGCGGCCTCCAGGCGGTTCTGCACGGCCCCGAAGTCGCTGCGCAGGGAGCTGATCTTCTCGATCGCCACGTCGATGATGGCCATGGCGCTCTGGGCCCCGGCCACGGTGCTGATGAAGGTCGAGCCGGAGTGCAGGGCGAAGGAGATCCCGCCCGCGCCCGAGCCGGTGCCGAGGAGATTCTTGGTGTCCACCTGGATGATGTTGTCGCTGCCGTTCTCCCAGCCCACCTGGAAGCTGAGTGTGGTGGCCGAATTGAGCAGCTTGATGTTGTTGAACTCGGTGACCTTGGAGGTGCGCGCCACCTCCTGCTGAAGGGCCTTGAACTCGTCCTCCAGTGACTGACGGTCAGTGGTGTTGTAGGTCTCGTTGGCCGACTGTACCGCCAACTCGCGCATCCGCTGGAGCATGTTGTGGATCTCCTGCATGGCGCCTTCCGCCGTCTGCGCCAGGGAGACGGCATCGTTGGCGTTGCGCACCGCCTGATTGAGGCCGCGGATCTGGGAGGTGAAGCGCTCGGCGATGGCCATGCCGGCGGCGTCGTCCTTGGCGCGGTTGATGCGCAGGCCCGAGGACAGCCGTTCCAGGGCCGTCTGCATACTGCCCTGGGAACGGTTCAGCGCCCGCTGGGCATTGAGGGACATGATGTTGGTGTTGATGACCTGGGGCATGGCAGCGCCTCCTGTTCGGACCTTGGCTTAGGAGAGGGGCGGATGGGCGGCGCCTGTCCGGCCGGCTCTCCTCTCTCTACGGGGGTGTTACTGCAACAGTTGGAGGACGTTCTGAGGCAGATTCTTGGCTTGGGCGAGCATGGCGGTGCCGGCCTGTTGCAGGATCTGGGTGCGGGTCAACTCCGCGGTCTCGGCGGCGAAGTCGGCATCCTGGATGCGCGAGCGGGCGGCGCTCTGGTTCTCGGCCACGTTCTGCATGTTGCGCACCGCCGATTCCAGGCGATTCTGTACCGCGCCGAAGTCGCCGCGCAGGGAGCTGATCTTTTCCAGGGCGTTGTCGATCTGCCCGAGGATGGAATTGGCCTTGGCCGCCGTGCTGATGACCGCAGCGGTGCTGATCACGGTGCCCACGCTGGTGTTGCTGGTGATATTCGCGGTGGAGACCTTGATGATGTTGTCCGCGCCGTTCTTCCAACCCACTTGGAAGCTGAAGGTGGTGGCGGTGCTGCCGAGCAGCTTGAGGTTGTTGAATTCGGTGACCGACGAGACCCGCTTGATCTCGTCGCCGAGGGCACGGTACTCGTCGTTGAGGGACAGCCGGTCGTTGTCGGAATAGGTCTCGTTGGAGGCCTGCACCGCCAGCTCGCGCATCCGCTGGAGCATGTTGTGGACCTCCTGCATGGCGCCTTCGGCGGTCTGCGCCAGGGAGATGCCGTCGTTGGCGTTGCGGATGGCCTGGTTGAGGCCCTTGATCTGGGAGGTGAAGCGCTCGGCGATGGCCATGCCGGCGGCATCGTCCTTGGCGCGATTGATGCGCAGCCCGGACGACAGCCGCTCCAAGGCGGTCTGCATGCTGCTCTGGGATCGGTTCAGAGCGCGCTGGGTGTTCAGCGACATGACATTGGTGTTGATGACTTGAGGCATGGCTCGTCTCCGTCGATGTTCCGATTTCGGTCACCGGGTCGTCGTCCGACCGGTTTGCAGGGAGTTATGCAAGGCCAATGCCAATCTCTCCAGGGGTCCCGTGAAGGGTCTCTGTACCCTGGATAACGGGCTCGTCGTGCAACGGCCCTGTGAACTCCAGGGGCGGCCGCGGATCTGCCTGCGATCTGCATATATAAGGAGGGAAACGGGCCTTGCCGCCGGTCGGCGGCAAGGCCTCGGCGGCAAGGATTGCCGAGGGCGGCAAGTGTCGAAGAATTGGCGGGAGCGGTGTCAGGCCGCCTGAATGTTCACGTAACCCTCTACCTTGTTGAGGAGTTTCTGGTAGCCGGTGCGGGTGCCGGGGTTGATCAGGATGGGGCCAAGGAAGTTGGCGCGGACCGGCCCTGCCTCCGTATCCTCCCCGGAACGGTAGAGGGCCACTAGGATCTGGACGTCCTCCGGGCGTTCCAGGCCCAGCAGGGCGGCCTCTTCGTCGCTCAGGGCGATCTGGTAGCGCACCCGGAAGCGCTCCGGATCGGCCACTGTGAGCTGGACCGCGGGGTCGTCCACCGATTGCAGCCAGAACAGGGTGGGGTGACCCTCTTCGTGCAGCAGCTTGAAACGATCGAGTCCCTCGAGGCCGGGAAGCCCCCGGGGAAACTCGATCAGGGTGTCGGGATCGATCTCGAGGGTTCCGAAACGGGTATCGACTTCCATGGGGCCTCCTCGGATGGATGGGTTACAGGGGCGGGTCTTCAGCTTCGGTCTTATGTGCCCCCTGCCCGACAGTGCGGCGTGGGAGCGGTCTCGGCCGTGGTGACTCCTGCACGGAGTGGCTATGCCGGATCGCGGCTGAAGCCACTCCTCTGTCACGGGCGACAGGGAAAAGGCCGTGAATCGTATTGTAGGCGCTGATTCCGGGAAACGACAACGGGAGCGCCGTTCTCCAATTCTCCTTTCCCCCTAAACAATCCCCCGCGGCTGCCGTTACGGGGCCTGAAAGTGGTGAATACGGGGATCGGCGGCGCAGAGAGCGCTGCTGGGATCAGCATCCCCCTTCCCCGTATATCCATTGGCAAACCCCCGGGCCGGGCGCCGAGAGACCGCCCCAGCCCGTATCGGAGAAGACTCATGCAAGTCATCAACACCAATGTCATGTCCCTGAACGCCCAGCGTTCGCTGAATCGGTCCCAGAGCAGCATGCAGACCTCGCTGGAGCGGCTGTCCTCGGGCCTGCGTATCAACCGCGCCAAGGACGATGCCGCCGGCATGGCCATCGCCGAGCGCTTCACCTCCCAGATCAAGGGCCTCAACCAGGCCATCCGCAACGCCAACGACGGCATCTCCCTGGCGCAGACCGCCGAGGGCGCCATGCAGGAGGTGAGCAACATGCTCCAGCGGATGCGCGAACTCTCGGTGCAGGCCGCCAACGAGACCTATTCCGCCAGTGATCGCAAGTCCCTGGAGAGCGAATTCAAGAACCTCCAACAGGAGATCGCCCGGGTCTCCAAGGTCACCGAGTTCAACGGCACCAACCTCCTCAACAACAGCACGACCCTGAGTTTCCAGGTGGGCTGGAAGAACGGTGCCGACAACGTCATTACGGTGGACACCAAGGCCATCCTGGACGCGGGCTCCGCCGCCGGTGGTATCTCCTTTGCTCTGCACTCGACCTCCAACTTCATCAGTACGGCGGCGAAGGCGGCCAGCGCCATCACCATCATCGATGGCGCCATCGAGAAGATCAGCTCCCTGCGCGGTGACTTCGGTGCGGTGCAGAACCGTCTGGAGGCCGCGGTGCGCAACATGCAGAACGTGGTGGAGAACCAGAGTGCCGCCCGCTCGCGCATCCAGGATGCCGATTTCGCGGCCGAGACCGCCAATCTGACGCGCACCCAGATCCTCCAGCAGGCCGGCACCGCGATGCTCGCCCAGGCCAACTCGGCGCCGCAGAACGTCCTCTCGCTGTTGAGGTAAGGCGGGAGGGGTGAATTCCGTCGCGCCCTTCGGGAAGGGCGCGATTGGAGAAGGCGGTCTCTCGGCCGCCAACCTCGAAGGAGACGGTGAATAGGGCCGGGTGCCCTATATCCGTCGGAGATCAACCCACCCCGCCGGGGACGAGCGAACCGGCGGGGCTGTGGAGACAGAACCATGCAAGTCATCAACACCAATGTGATGTCGCTGAACGCCCAGCGTTCATTGAGCCGGTCCCAGGGCAGCATGCAGACCTCGCTGGAGCGGCTGTCCTCGGGCCTGCGGATCAACCGTGCCAAGGACGATGCCGCCGGCATGGCCATCGCCGAGCGCTTCACCGCCCAGATCAAGGGCCTGAACCAGGCCATCCGCAACGCCAACGACGGCATCTCCCTGAGCCAGACCGCCGAGGGCGCCATGCAGGAGGTGAGCAACATGCTCCAGCGCATGCGCGAGCTGGCGGTGCAGGCCTCCAACGAGACCTACTCCAGCAACGACCGCGCTTCCCTGGACAGCGAATACCAGGCCCTGGGCAACGAGATCACCCGCATCTCCAACGTCACCGAGTTCAACGGCACCACGCTCCTCGGCAGCGGCAATACACTGAGCTTCCAGGTGGGCTGGAAGAACGGCGCCAACAATGTCATTCAGGTGTCCACGGTGGACATCACCGGACTGTCCGGGTTGCAGAGCGCCTATGGCGCGGGCCATACCATCACCTCGGCGGCCAGTGCCAACAAGCTCATCAGCACCATCGACGTGGCCATCGAGAAGATCAGCTCCCTGCGGAGCGACTTCGGGGCGGTGCAGAACCGCCTGGAGTCCGCGGTACGCAACATGCAGAACGTGGTGGAGAACCAGAGCGCCGCCCGCTCGCGCATCCAGGATGCGGACTTCGCCGCCGAGACGGCCAATCTGACGCGCACCCAGATCCTCCAGCAGGCCGGCACCGCCATGTTGGCCCAGGCCAATGCGGCGCCGCAGAACGTGTTGTCGCTGTTGCGTTGAGGGCAGCCCCCCTGACGACGGATCGCACGGGATCCGGTCCGTGGACAGGGGAGGAGGTAGACCATGAACAGTGAATTCAGCGTTTCGACCCAACGAGACCTCCTGTCGGTTGCCCGGGAGTACGCCGGCACCAAGGTGGACGCGGCGAGGCCCGCGGACCGGGTGAATCGTACGCTTGGAGATACGGCCACCGGCAAGGACGGGGACCGAGTGGAGCGGCGGCAGCGGGAAGGCGTGGACGCCCAGTCACTGAACGGCACCGTCTCGGAACTGAATCAGATGGTGCAGAGCCTGCACCGCGAGTTGCAGTTTCAGGTGGACAAGGACAGCGGGGATGTGGTGGTCAAGGTGGTGGATACCGAGACGGGAGACGTGGTGCGACAGATCCCCCCGGAGGAAGTCCTGCGGCTGCGGGAACGCCTGGCGAAGAGCGCCGGGGCGATCTTTCAGGGATCGGTATGAGGGGGACCATCCGGTTTCCCGCGATGCAGGGACGCATCTTTTCCGCCGGCGGCGGGAGGCGGCCGGAAGACAGAGGCGACCGAATCCGTGGTCGCCAGGTGGAAGAGACCCAGGGAAGGGTGTCTTCCGCATCACCCTTGTTCATGGATTTTCTGGCCTGACTATTGCATTGATGATCTGGGGCAAGGTCCCAGACGCAGAATCGACGGAGGACGGACATGGCCATCACTGCGGCAGGTGCGGGATCCGGGCTCGACATCGAGGGCCTGGTCTCCCAGCTCATGCAGATCGAGCGGCAGCCCATCGTCGCCCTGGATCGCCGTGAGAGCGAATACAAGGCGGATCTGAGCGCCTATGGCCGCCTCAAGGGGGCGGTCTCCAGCTTCAAGACCGCCATGGACGGTCTCGCCAGCCTGGACAAGTTCAAGCAGTTCACCAGCACCAGCACGGATGAATCGGTGGTCACCGCCAGCGCGGACAGCCATGCCGCCGGCGGCACTCTGGACATCACGGTCAGCCGCCTGGCCCAGAATCACAAACAGGCCTCGGATGCCTTCGCCGACAGCCAGACCTTTGGGGGCGCGGCCGGTGACGCCCTGACCCTGACCGTGGGCGCCGCTTCCATGACGCTGGACCTGTCCACCGCCCAGACCCTGAGCGGAATACGCGACGCCATCAACACCGCCAGCGACAATCCCGGCATCACCGCCACCCTGCTCAACGCCGACGGTGGCCAGCAGCGGCTGATCCTCACCTCTGACGAGAGCGGTTACGATCAGCGCGTTCAGCTCTCCTATGGGGGCAGCCTCACCGCTTCCACCTTCAACTTCCAGACCATAAACAAGGATTCGGGTGGCGCCGTTCTCAGCGATCTCACTCAGCTCGACGCCAGCTTCTCGGTGGACGGGTTCGCCGTGACCCGGGGCAGCAACAGCGTCAGCGACGTGCTCTCGGGGGTGACCTTCGATCTCAAGACCGTGGGCAGCGCACGCATCGACATCGCCCGGGACACCGCGGCCATCAGCGACGCCGCCCAGGCCTTCGCCGATGCCTACAACGGGCTCGTATCGACCCTCTCCAGCCTGGGAGAGAAGGGTGGGGATCTCAATGGCGACAGTACCTTGCGTACGCTCGAGGCCCGCCTGCGCGGGGTCCTCAACCAGGCCCCGGCGGGGATCACCTCCAGTTTCACCAGCCTGTCCGAGGTGGGACTCGCCACCCAGCGCGACGGTACCATGGAGTTCGACAGCGCCGCCTTCGAGTCCGCCCTGAACAGCGATTTCCAGGGGGTGGCGGAACTCTTCGCCAACGACGATCAGGGCTTCGCCTTCCGCCTGTCGGCCCTGGCCGACGATTGGCAGGCCAGCGACGGGATCATCGCCAACCAGGAGAAGGGTCTCAACGACCGGGTGGACGCCATCGAGCAACGCAAACTGGACATGGAAGACCAACTGGCCTTGAAAGAGAAGGCCCTGCGCGCCAAGTACGGTGCCCTCGACGCCCTCATCGGTGGCTTGAAACAGACCAGCAATTTCCTCAGCGCAAACCTGAGATGAGCCCCATTTCCCAATAACCGAAGGCCAGTATCATGAAAGCCCAATCCGCGCGGCACTATGCCAAGACCTACAACCAAGTGGCCCTGCAGAGCGGCCTCGACGGCGGGGATCCCCACCGTCTGGTGCAGATGCTGTTCGACGGCGCCCTGGAGAAGATCGCCGTGGCCAAGGGACACCTGGAACGTGGACACATCCCCGAAAAGGGGCACAACATCGGTTGGGCCATCTCCATCATCGAGGGACTGACCACCAGCCTCGACCTGGACGCCGGCGGTAGCATCGCCCAGAATCTCTTCGACCTATACGACTACATGAAGCGGCGCCTGTTGGAGGCCAACATGACCAACGACCCGGCCGCCCTGGACGAGGTCGCCGGGCTGTTGCGGGAGATCAAGAGTGCCTGGGACGCCATCGCCCCGGAGCGCGCCGCATGAACGGGCGGGAGGCTCAGGTGGAGGACGTCCTTGCCCTCAGTAAGGAAATGCGGGAGCAGGCCCGGGCAGGACGTTGGGATCGGGTACAGGAGTTCCAGAGCCGCCGCTGGGGGTTGCTGCGCGGAGGACTCCCGGCCGGGCTGTCCGTGGCTGAGATGGAGGAGATCCTGGTCCTGGACCTGGAGGTGGAGCAGCTGGCGCAGCGGGCCAAGGCCGAGACCGCCGACGAACTGCGCCACCTCCACCAGGGCCGGCAGGCCCAGCGTGCCTATGGAGGGAGCTGAAGGCCCTATCGGCGAGAGGGATCCCGGTCTACGGGCGGATCTCCCGGATACCCGTCGCACATGGGTCTCCTGCCCATGGCAGACGGGGTGGTGATTGCGGCCGCCCCTCCCCCAGAGCCACGAGGCACAGCCTCGTAGAGACCAGGCATCCTCGCTCGAACGGTGGGACTATGGCCGTTTGAGAATGAGTTCCAACACCGCCTTGCTGCCGAAATAGGCCAGCATCAGCACCACGAATCCGGACAGGGTCCAGATGATGGCGGTGCGCCCGCGCCAGCCGCGGCGGAAACGCCCCCACAAGAGGGTGCCGAACACCACCCAGCCGATCACCGCCAGCACCGTCTTGTGCACCAAGTGCTGGGCGAACATGTCCTCCAGGAAGGCAAACCCGGTGGCCAGCGACAGGGTCAGCAGGGCGAAGCCCGCTCCGATCATCTCGAACAACAGGCTCTCCATGGTCTGCATGGGTGGCAGGGCGCGGATGAATCCCCCCGGCTGACGGTTGTGTAGGTGATGGTCCTGAATCGCCAGCAGGATGGCCTGCACGCTGGCGATGGCCAGCAGGCTGTAGGCCAGGATCGAGATCAGGATATGCAGGCGCACCCCCCAGGGCAGGTCGCGTCCCAGGAAATGGGTGACCGGGTAGCGGTTCTCCAGCCACAGGGCCGCGGCCGCCAGCGGGAACAGCAGGATGCCCAGGTTGTCCACCGGTTTGGTGAGGGCGGAGAGCACCAGCAGCAGGGCGATGGTCCAGGCCGCCACCGACAGGGCGTTGAAGAAGCCCAGATCGAAGCCCGTGCCGGTGAGGATGTGCTGGGTCAGCCAGAGCCCATGGGCCACCACCGCCAGCCAGGCCGCGCCCAGGGCCAGTGCACGCGGCGGCCCGTCCCCGGGCCGGAACAGGCGGACCGCGATGAGGACGCCGGCGACCACGTAGGCCGGCAGGGCGGTATAGAACAGGAGACTGGAGTTCATGTCCACGGGGTCCTTTCTTGATCTGGGGAAGCGGCGCCTCGGCGGGCGAGGCCCCCATTCTAGGCGTATGATCGCCGTTTCCACCAGCTAAAGGGGGGCAGGGCCAGGGCTCCGTCATCTAACCGCCCCTCTGCCAGTGGCCTTCCCTGAAAAACGCCGTGAATACCTCCCTGTAGGCTTGACTGCGGCATCCCTGCCGCAGACATTTTCAGGGAAGGCCACTGGCGCGGTTTTCAATGACTTGAGTGGTTGGATGACGTGGTCCTGGGGGCAGGGCCCGGCCCGCTGTGGCGGCCCCTGGAGGCTGCGTTCGCCCAGCCACGCGAAGCCGTGTGCTGACCCGCGAGATTCATAATGACCTCGATTCATCGCGATCCGGATGACTGCCAGGCCATGGCGGGCTCGTGCCTTGATATGACAAGGTGGTCTCGACCAGCGTTGGCGCCGCACCCGGACAAGCCCGCTCATCCCACCCCATGCGTGCGTCCATCGGGCTTGCGAGTCCCGTTCCAGGTGCCACGACTGTCCGGTTTCTTTACACATCGAAGAATGGGATGCTGCATGGGTGGAATCAAGATCATGAAAAACAGTGGGTTGTGTTCTTTGGTGCGGTTTGTGCAGATATAAAGTCTCCGCCTTCCCAAAGAAGGCGTTTCGCATATCAACCACCGTGAGGAATCTAGGATGCATCTCCGAATCTTCGCCTGGGCTGTCACACTGCTGCTTGGGTGCACTCTCCAGGGGGCCGCCGCGGCCACCCTCAACGCATTCGGGTATAACGGCACCTCGGCCGACCCGAACTTCCTCGCCGATCACCTGATCGCGGACGGGACCGGTATCACCCGGGTGGGCGACGCCCAGTTCCAGGGCAACCTCGGATCGAGCTTCCCGGACACGGTCCTGAACTACTACGGGGACATTCCCACGGGTACGCTCCATGATTGGCTCAGCACCTACTACGATCCCAATACCACTGTCCCCCTCTTTTCCAACGACGACGGTGGGCCCTATGCCTCCCTCGGAGGCAGCGCGTTGCAGTCCTCGGCCGGACTCGACGAGAGCCCTCTGTTTTGGGACGCCCCGGGGAGCGCTCCACCCGACGGGATGACGATGACGGCCACGGCGGGCATGGACTCCGTGTTCGGGATCTCCTACGGCCCGGCCCCTAGCTTTCCGGCCGGCAGTACATTTTCCGCCTTCGTTCAAGGCGTTTCATTCCCTGCCGACTCCGACCCCGTGGATGGCTTTCCATCCCAGATAGGGAGCTTCTCCACTGGGGCCGAGACCAATGTGGTCGAATATTTTTTCGCGATGTCGTACGACCAGGTCGCATCGACCCTTTACGGAACGGCGACGGAAGATCCCCTCCAGTTCGGAATCTTCACTGGTCCCGACGGGGCTGAAGGGCTGGTCTCGGAATTCGATGGGATCGGCTTTTCCGCGGTCGAACCCGGACCGCAGATGCCCGGACCACAACCGGGTTCCGCCGCCTATTTCACCGACCTGGATCTCGATCCCGACACGCCCGACGATCCCTTCGAGATGGCCGGTGACGGCATCCTCCTCACCAGCGGCGTCGGCACTCCGCCCGACACCAACACCAGTACTGGTTATTCCGGTTTCGCCAGTCAGCAGGGCGACGCCGGCCTGGATGACCTGCTCGCCGCCGCCGGTGAGAACAGCGTCACCGAGGACGCCACGGTCCTGGCCTTCGACTTCGATCTGGCCGAGGGCAACAACGCCATCCATTTCAACTATATGTTCGCCACCGAGGAATTTCCCGACTGGCAGGACTACAACGATGTGGCGGCCGTGTTCGTGGATGGGCGCAACACGACCGTGTTCCCCGACGGTTCGGGCCTGATCGTGAACAGCGATTCCCTGGGCACCCTCCTGGCCGACAACGATCCCAGTGACGGCGCCCAGGACGTCAGTCTCGACATCGAATACGACGGTGTGTCCCCCCGCCAGGGCATCACCGTCCCTCTGACCCCGGGGCAGCACAGCATCAAGATCGCCGTCTCCGACGCCGGCGACCAGATCTATGACACCGGCTTCTTCGTCTCCGACCTGCGCGGCGTGGCCTTCGATCCCACCGGCGGCAACGGCAGCGGCTCCGGTATCACCGAGGGGGACCCGATCCTGCCGCCGCCGGACGACGATCCCAGCGATGGCTTCGACCTCACCATCGTCGTGGGTGACTCGGGTATCGGCATCGATCCCACCACCCCCCTGTGGATCGACCCCGAGGTGGCCATCGGCTATATCTACGAGGTCACCGGGGGGCCGCGATTCGCCACCCTCACCCTGCCTGCGGGCAGCTTCGGCGACGGCCTGTTCGAGGTGGCCTGGTGGGATGGCAGCGCCTTCGTCTCCCTGGGCAGTGGCTTCCACAGCGGCGATTTCATTGATTTCCTGACCCTGGCGGATCCGTCCGGCCTGGACAAGTTCAGGATCTCCGGAATCGAGCCGTCGGCCAACGTGGATCCCAACAATCCCAGCGGGTTCCCTGTGGGTGTCACCTTCACGGGGGCGGGCACGGCCAACATCAAGATGACCGCGCTCACCCAGAACGTCACCCAGAGCGTGCCGGAACCCGCCACCTGGCTCCTGTTGCTGCCCGTCCTGACGGGACTGATCGGACGCGGGCGCTATTCCAGGACTCCCTGACCCTCCCGCGGGGCCCGGCCTCATGCCGGGTCCCGGCCTGTCCGCCGCCCGATCCTTGTGTACGGAGTATGCCTATGTGCCGCTTCCTGCTTTCGCTCTGCCTCGGTCTCGCCCTGATCTCCCCGGTTCGGTCCGCCGACCAGGCGGGCCGCTTCGCGGTCAAGGGCGTGGGAGTGCAGAGATGCGCCCAGTTCATGGCGGCCTGGGAGGCGAAGGAAAAGACCCTCTACGCCTACGGCGGCTGGGTGGAGGGCTTTCTCAGCGCCGACAACAGGTACCGAAAGGACACCTTCGACAGCGCCGGCTGGCGCAACACCAACGTCCTCCTGGCCCTGCTCGCCCATCACTGCAAGGGCCACCCCGATCAGCCCTTCGTCACCGCCGTGCGCGCCATGATTCAGGCAATGGCGCCCACCCGGATCGAGGCCGAGACTCCGCTCATCGAGGTGCGGGCCAAAGGCAAGGCCACCCTGATCTACCGCGAGACCCTACTCCGCCTGCAACGGGCGTTGAAAGAGCGTGGTCTCTATCGGGGCCGGATCGACGGGCGGTTTGGCAAAGGCACATCCAAGGCCCTGGAGGCCTACCAGAAGCGTGCGGGGATTCCTGTCACGGGACTCCCGGATCAATTCACCCTGATGCGCTTGTTGAGCACTCCAGAATCGGGCGGTAAGCACTGAGATCCGTAGGGTGCCAAGAGCCCCTGCCGTGCGACATGCCAGGGACTGCCTGGAGGCGTGGTCCCGCCGTTCTTCGCTCCTGGGTCCTTCCGGCCGTGTTCCGGCCTTCGCTCTCGCCGCCCAGTCGTGTCCGGCCGGTGCCCTGTGGAGAGGGGTTCAGAGTCAGTCGTCGTTGGCGGTGTGCCGGAGTCCGTCAGTTTCATAGGACTGGAACGGGTGATGGGCGTTGCTGCTTGGCGTGCAGGCCTGGTCCGGAAGGTCTTCCCGTGCCCGTGGAAGCGAAGGAAGCCGCTCCCGCGAAAAGCGCTCCTTCTCTCCGTGTAAGGGATCGTGCGGGGAGATGTCGGGGTCTCTCTTTCCTCCCGGGTGGCGCCTTGATGCACGATTCGGCCTGGCTCAGAGTTTGACTGTCCGTGATATCTCACATAGAATTCACCGGCTCTATCTTTGCCGGCCCAGATTCGTGTCCGGCAATTCCGACAACCACAGATTTCGATGACGGGGTTCGTTGCCATGTATGCGGTGATTCAAACCGGCGGCAAGCAATACCGCGTGTCCCAGGGGGACAAGCTGCGGGTGGAGAGATTGGCGGTCGACGAGGGCGCCGAGGTGGAACTGGACAAGGTGCTGATGATCGCCGACGGTGACGATTTGAAGGTCGGCAGGCCCTTCGTCGAGGGTGGAAAGGTGACCGCGGTGGTACGTTCCCAAGGGCGCGCCAGAAAGGTCAACATCATCAAGTTCCGGCGGCGGAAGCATCATCTGAAGCGCCAGGGACATCGCCAGGCCTTCACCGAGTTGGAAATCACCGGCATTCAGGCGGCCTGAGGAGGTAATCTGTCATGGCACACAAGAAGGCAGGCGGCAGTTCCCGTAACGGCCGCGATTCCGAATCCAAGCGGCTGGGCGTCAAGGTGTTCGGCGGTCAGCACATCCGCGCCGGCGGCATCATCGTGCGGCAACGCGGGACCCGCTTCCACGAGGGCGAGAACGTGGGGCGCGGACGTGATTACACCCTCTTCGCCCTCACCGACGGGGCGGTGAAGTTCGAGGTCAAGGGACCGCGCAAGCGCAAGTACGTGAGTGTGGTTCCCGCCACCTGAGGGCGGCCCGCTCCGGGGCGCCGCAAGGCTCCGTCGTAGGCGGGGCCTTTTTTATACCCGTCGCACCCAGATATTTCGCTACTGGCCGCCGCTCGTACCCCGGGACGGTATCGCGAGAGCTTGCCATAGTCCCGCTATGACTCGCTTCCGCGCCTTGCCAAGGGAGACGAGGAACGCCCTCGAAACACGAAGTATTCACGTGCGACGGGCATGTTTTCGGGAACGACGGGAAGATGAAATTCGTAGACGAAGCGACCATCCGTGTGGAGGCCGGCAACGGCGGCGACGGCTGTGTCAGCTTTCGTCGAGAGAAGTATATTCCCAAAGGCGGCCCTGATGGCGGTGACGGTGGGGATGGCGGCGGCGTCTGGCTCGAGGTCGATCCCAACCTGAACACCCTGGCCGACTTCCGAATGCGCCGTGTGTTTCGTGCCGGGCGCGGCGGAAACGGCCAGGGGCGGAACCGCACCGGCCACAAGGGAGCGGACGAGGTGATCCGGATCCCGCCCGGGACCCGGGTGTGGGACGCTGACAGCGGCGAGTGGGTGGGCGAACTCCTCGATCCGGGGCAGCGCCTCTTGGTGGCCCGCGGTGGCTTCCACGGCATCGGTAACGCCCGTTTCAAGAGCAGTGTCAACCGTGCGCCGCGCCAGTCCACGCCGGGGAGCGCGGGAGATCGGCGCAATCTGCGTCTGGAACTGGTATTGCTCGCGGACGTGGGCCTGTTGGGCCTGCCCAACGCCGGTAAGTCGAGTCTGATCCGCCGTCTCTCCGGGGCCCGGCCGAAGGTGGCCGACTACCCTTTCACCACCCTTCACCCCCATCTCGGTGTGGTCCGGGTGGCGCCCGGGCGTGGCTTCGTGGTGGCCGATATCCCTGGGCTGATCGAGGGGGCCGCCGAGGGGGCGGGCCTGGGCCTGCGTTTTCTCAAGCACCTCGCCCGCACCCGTGTGCTGTTGCACCTGGTGGACCTCGCCTCGGACGAGTCCCCCGCGGGGCAGGTGCGCACGATCGCCGCCGAACTGGCGCGGTTCGATCCCGGCCTGGCCGCCCGGGAACGCTGGCTGGTGTTGAACAAGACGGACCTGTGGAGTCCCGTGGAGGTGGAGGAACACGGCCGCGCCTTGCGTCGGGAGCTGGCCTGGAAGGGCCCCCTGTATAGCGTCTCGGCGGTCACCGGCGCGGGCTGCGAGGCCCTGGTGCGCGATCTCACGGCGTATCTGGAGGTCCGCTCCGAGGCCCCGGCACCCGTGCTGGAAGAGACGTCGGACACCCCCTGGCATCCCCTCCGGTCATGATGGACCGGCGTCGTATCCCGGTGACCCGGCGCTGGGTGGTGAAGATCGGCAGTGCCCTGCTCACCGCCGATGGCCGGGGGCTGGACCGGGAGCGCCTGTCCCACTGGGTGGATCAGATGGCGGATCTGCGTGCCGCGGGAAAGGAGGTGGTCCTGGTCTCCTCGGGGGCCGTGGCCGAGGGCATGTGCCGTCTCGGGCAGCGACGCCGGCCACGCGCCCTGAATCAGTTACAGGCCGCGGCCGCGGTGGGACAGATGGGCCTGATCCGGGCCTACGAGGCCTGCTTTCAACGTCGTGGTCTGCACACCGCCCAGGTGCTCCTGACCCGAGACGACCTCGCCGACCGTTCCCGTTATCTGAACGCGCGCAGCACCCTGCGCACGCTCCTGGATTGGGGGGTGGTGCCGGTGGTGAACGAGAACGATACGGTGGCCACCGACGAACTCAGGTTCGGCGACAACGATACCCTGGCGGCCCTGGCGGCGAATCTGGTGGAGGCCGATCTGTTGCTCTTGCTCACGGATCAGAGTGGCCTGTTCGATGCCGATCCACGCAAGGTGCCGGGTGCGCGGCGGATCGCGGAGACGCGGGTGGACGATCCCCAACTCGACCAGGTGGCCGGTGGCAGCGCCTCGGGCCTGGGCACCGGTGGCATGGTGACGAAGGTGCGTGCCGCCCGTCTGGCGGCGCGTTCCGGGGCGGCCACGGTGATCGCCTCCGGGCGTGAGCCGGAGACCCTGGTGGGCATCGCCCGGGGTGATGACCTGGGTACCCTGTTGCGCCCGGTGCAGGAGCCTGAGGCGGCGCGCAAGCTCTGGTTGGCCGGACAGCTCCAGGTGCGTGGGCGCCTCCACCTGGATGCGGGCGCGGTGCGCCAGATCCGCTCCGGGGGCGGCAGTCTGCTGGCCGTGGGCATCACCGCGGTGGAAGGGGGCTTCGCCCGTGGCGAGGTGGTGGCCTGTCTCGACCCGGAGGGGCGGGAGGTGGCCCGCGGCCTGGTCAACTACGATGCCCAGGAGGTGGAACGGATCCGGGGCCAGCCATCGCACCGGATCGAGGCCGTTCTGGGCTATGTGGACGAACCCGAGGTGATCCATCGCGACAATCTGGTGGTGATGTAGGGGGTGTCCTGCAACACCCATGCCGTCGGCGCCGCCCTTGAAAGATGATGGAACCGGGCAATCGCATTTCCCGGTTCCGCGGTAGATAAAGACCCAGGGAAGGACCTTGTGCCCTCGATCGTCGTTCGCGCCAGAACCAAGAGACAACGGCTTCTGAGATGGCCTTGTGCCCCTCCGCATCATCCCCATGGGCATCGACCTGGGAGCGGCGTCAGCCGCTATCTGGTGTGGCCACCCTGTGCAGGAGCCGTCGCGGCTGAGGCCGCTCCCTCGTAAGGGCCTTTCCGCCGGAAGGCGCATATCCCCAGCCATCCATCCTCTGCCGGGGAGAAGGGGCTGTTACCGCGATGACCTGATTTCCGCCTGTACGTTCTTCATCAATCTCGGCCAGGGCCGCGCCCTGCGCAGGGTCGGGGGCAGACGGTCGCGTGCCTTCAGGGCGCTGGCGCGGTCCGGGAAGCTGCCGTAGATGAGGACGTAGATGTCTTTCCCCCTGCGCCGTGCCTGGTAGTATCCGGCCTTCCCCCGCAGTCCGTGTTTGTCCATGAATCCCTGCACCGCGCCCGGATCGGCGAGGGCCAGGAGTTGCAGGCCGTAGTGGCCGGGGGGTTGTTTGAGGATCCACTGACTGGCATCGACGGGGTGCCGCGGGCCGGCCTCGGTAGGAACGGGCCGTGGCGGGACCATGGGGGCCTCCGGCACGGCCTCTGGTCTCGGCGGTGATGGAATGAGGGGCTCGGAATCCGCGTCGGTCTCCTGTGGAGAAATCCGGGCGACTCTCCGGACAGGTTGGGGGCTCGAGGCCTTCGTCATTTTCTGCACGGAGACGGATGGGACCCTGCCATCATTGGACGTGTCTCCACCAGTCGAAGTACCTGTGGTTTCCCGGGCGCGGGTGGATGGGACCGAGGTCTCTTCCCCGGGGACTCCGGACGCGGGTTTCTCCGGCAGGGCGAGGACCAATTGTCCTCCGTCCCCAGGGGCGGTGGGCAGGTCCTGCTCATCAGGGGCCTTGTCGCCGGGCAGCCACCAGCCGAGGAGCCCGAGGCCCAACACGAGGGCAAGGATGACGGTGGCGGGGAGCAGGTGACGCCGATGGGAGAGGGGGCGTGGCGACTTGCCCCTCGCCTCACGCAGGATCTCCAGCACCGCCTCGTCGACGCGCCCGGGGATGCCCTGGCTCAGTTGGTGGATGCGCCGCAGGTTTTCCGGTCGCAAGGGCACGCGCGAGGCGATCTCCTCCGTTTGCAGAAAGTGGGTGATGTAGTCGCGCATCTCCTCGGCCTCCAGGAGCGGTAACTCCATGGGCAGGATCCGGGCAGTACCCATGGCCGCCATCTGCTCCGACTGGAGCTTTGGGATGATGGCTGGATCGGCCAACAGGAGCAGTGCGCACAGGGGGAGCCCGTCGGCCTCGCGCTGCTGGAGGTGGAGCAGGGCCATGAGGGTGGCGGGGGGCAGCTGATCGGCATCGTCCACCAACAGCAGGGGCAGGCGTCCCTCCAGGCGCCTCTGGGCGAGGCGTTCGGGAACCTGGTGTTCCAGTTGGGGGTCGCCAGGGGAAAGTTCCAGGCAGCGGGCGATGATCACCAGGAGCTGATCCGGGTGCATCAAGGGGTTGGCATCGATCCGGCAGGGCAGCCAGTGTTCGGGTGGAGAGGCGAGGAGCCTGAAGGCGAGGGTGGTCTTACCGGCCCCCAGGGGACCGGTGACCAGGGGCACCTGCTCGGCGGCCTCCAGGATCGCCAACAGGCGTTCCAGGAACCGGGTCTGGGCCACGCCCTGGAAGTAGGGGGGAGTGCTCACGGTGGGGATGGGCTCAGATGGGACGGCTGTCGAGGGTGGCCGCCAGGGCCTCGGGATCGAAGTCTCCGCTGACCGTCGCCTCACCGATGGCACGGAGCAGGACCAGCCGCAGCCCGGCATCCTGAGCCTTCTTGTCCACCGAGATCAGCTCCAGGAAACGCTGGCGCCTCAGTTCCGGTGGCCCCCAGGTGGGCAGACCGGTGCGTTCGATCAGGGCCTTCACCCGGGCCTGCTGGGCAGAGTCGATCCAGCCGAGCCGCCGGGAGAGGTCGGCGGCCATGCACATCCCCGCAGCGACCGCCTCGCCGTGCAGCCAGTGTCCGTAACCCATGCCGGTCTCTATGGCGTGGCCGAAGGTGTGCCCGAGGTTGAGCAGGGCGCGTTGTCCGGCCTCGCGTTCGTCTGCGGCGACCACTTCGGCCTTGTTGCGGCAGGAACGCTCGATGGCTTCGGCCTGGGCGTCGGGGTCACGAGCGAGGAGGGCCGCGATGTGTTCCTCCAGCCAGGCAAAGAAATCGGGGTCACGGATGAGTCCGTACTTTATGACCTCGGCGATCCCGGCGGCGAACTGGCGGTCGTCCAGGGTATCCAGGGTGACGGTGTCGGCGATCACCGCCCGGGGCTGGTAGAAGGCGCCGATCATGTTCTTGCCCAGGCGGTGGTTGATCCCGGTCTTGCCGCCCACCGACGAATCCACTTGCGCGAGGAGGGTGGTGGGGACCTGGATGAATGGCACCCCCCGTTGATAACAGGCGGCAGCGAAACCCGCCATGTCGCCGATCACCCCGCCGCCCAGGGCCACGAGGGTGCAGCGGCGGTTGAAGTGGTTCTCCAGGAGGGCGTCGAAGATACGGTTCCAGATCTCCAGATTCTTGTAACGTTCCCCATCGGGAAGGATGGCGCGACGTACCTGATAGTCGCCGAGGGCCTCCTCCACCCGCTCCAGATAGAGGGGCGCCACGGTCTCGTTGGTCACCACCATGACCTGCCGGCCAGCGATGTGGGGACGGTAGAGTTCGGCACGGTCGAGCAGGCCCTGGCCGATATAGATGGGGTAGGCGCGCTGGCCCAGATCCAGGTGGAGGGTCTTCATGGGGATGTGATCACCCGGGGTCATAGCCGGTCCAGCCGCTGCTGGATCTCTTTCACCACCGAGGTGCTGGAACGGTGCTCGGTGGATACGATCATGTCGGCCGTCTCCCGGTACAGGGGATCGCGTTCGGCCGCCAAGGCGCGCAGACGGATCAAGGGGTCTCCCTCATGGAGCAGGGGGCGGTTGCGGTCACGCGAGGTGCGCTCCGCCTGTTGCTCGGGGCTGCACTGGAGGTAGATCACGAAGCCCCGCGAGGCCAGGTTCCGGCGGTTGTCGGGTGAGAGCACGGCCCCGCCGCCGGTGGCGAGCACGCAGCGGTCTTTTCGGGTCAGATCCTCGATCACCTGGGCCTCGCGGTGGCGGAAACCGGCCTCGCCCTCGTATTCGAAGATGGTGGGGATATCCACCCCGGTGCGGTCCTGGATCTCTTGGTCGCTGTCGGCGAAGCGGTAACCCAGGGCCGTGGCCAATTGCCGTCCGACGGTGGACTTGCCGGCCCCCATGGGGCCGATGAGGAAGATATTGTTGGGTCTGATCATTCCCCCAACTTATGCCAGAAAGGACGGGTGGCAGCAAGGGGCGTGAGATCCGGCCTTGGGGATGCGTCGGGTTTCCTGGGTATACTCTGGGCAACACTGCCGTCCACCGCATTTTCCCCATAGGCCCCGACGCCGGAGGGACCCGGCCGCGATCCGGCGTGGCCGCCCCGTACAGGAGTCATCGTGGCCGCAGCCGCCCCCCCGCGGCACCCTTCCGCGGAAGGCGCGGCGACCTTCATTGCACAAGGAGTTTTCTCATGTCCGCCCAGCCACAACCCCACTACACCTTCGAAGACTACCTGGCGATGGAACGTGAGGCCCTGGACGTGCGCCACGAATACGTGAACGGCGAGGTGTTCGCCATGGTGGGGGCCAGCTTGAACCATAATCATATCGTGGTGAATCTGGTGATCTCCCTGGGAAATCAGCTCCGGGAGCGTCCCTGTGATGTCTTTGCCAGCGACATGAAGGTGCGGATCGAGGCAGCGGACGCGCTCACCTATCCGGATCTGGCCGCCGTCTGTGGGCAACCTGAACTCTATGATGAGCGGAAGGATATTCTGCTCAATCCGAACGTCATCGTCGAGGTCCTCTCACCCTCCACCGAGGCCTGGGACCGGGGCGGGAAGTTTGCGATCTATCGTCAGATTCCGACCTTGCAGGAATATCTGCTGGTGTCTCAGGATCGGCTCCTGGTGGAGCGGTACCGCCGCCAAGGCAATGGGCAGTGGCTACTCTCCGACTTCACCCGGCCGGAGGACGAGGTAGAACTCGCTTCTGTTCGCTGCCGTCTTGGTCTGGCGGAGGTCTACGCCAAGGTGGACTTGGGTTCCGAGTCTCACGTTGCGGGTCCGGTCGGCTCGGGGTAGATGCATGTATCTGACCGTAAAACAAAAAAGGCCATCAAGGGCGGCGGGTTCACTCCGAATCTCAGGTCTGGTTTGTTACGTACGATAACTAGTTATCGCTACCTTTCCCATACCGTGTGATTATATTCCCAAGAGGAGCGATCCTCTGTTCCGGGCCGGGGAGGTCCTGGAGGCCCTCCTCGCGGGGCGGAACCCTCACTCATCACCCGGTGACAGGGCATGAACATCCGACGCCACAAAAAGGCACGCACCACCCCGGAGATCCGCC